>JAGWSG010000149.1 GCA_028876335.1 Acidobacteriota bacterium | reverse complement strand
GTAGGCGTTGTTGGCGTGGCCGGATGGGCTGGTCTTTGGCTGTTCCGTGGTTTGCGCCGCCGGTTTGTTCGCAGACTGTTGAGCTCCCGCTGTGATGGTTGCCAAGGATATTGCCACGGCACAGGCTAGTTTTCCCCATTGCTGCATTCTTTTGCTCTCCGTTTGGTGCTTGGAAAATCGCTTTCGCGCGTGCAGAAGAATTATAGGGGGGTGGGGTGGGCGAGCATGAGTGACCATTTTCTGTGACAGTCACGAAACTGTCCCAAAGGGGGGAGACAGGCGGCACGGATTCCGGTTTCATCGATTGAACAGATTCAGGGGAAGTGTTCTGGAGGAGACCGTGATTCCAAAGAGTATTCAAAGTGTTCTGGGACTGGCTGCATACATGGCTATTCCGACGATGATGGCGCAGGGGCAGACGATTGAAATACCAATTGCCCAACCTGTTTCAGTGGACTGGCGGATTGCGCAACAGGTGGGAGCAACGAAGAGCAAGCTGCTGGTGGTGACGACAGATCAGCCAGACCGCAAGCAGACTTGCAGGGTGAAGTCCTTCAGTACAGAGGAACTGGTTTGCAAGCGTGCTTTTGGCGCTACGCGTACGTATCAACCGGGGCAGGTCCTGGCGCTGATTTTGCCGGGGGACGGTGTGGCCCAACGAAACTTTGTTCTGACTTTTTTGGCAGGCTCTGGCGGGGCCATATGGGCCAGTGTCGTGTTGGCTGCAACGTGTCCTGTCTGCGCAGCGGGTACGGCTGCTGCAGCATTGGTGATGTTCAGTTTTGCGGGTGCCGTAGGGATGACAGATGATCGGCCAGACCGGTTGCTTTATCTTATGGCGGGCAGGGAACTGAGCCCGAAGCTTGGATATATCGAAGAGCCGTGAGATGCGCGTCAATTTCCACACATGGGGCGGGGTTCCGCACTGGGATGCGCTGGAGCGGGATGCGCTAGGCTTTTAAGTGGGTATGACGAATTGTCCTATTTGTGATGGCGTTGGTCTGGTGCGGGTTCGCTCGGCTGCGGGGTTGTGGGTGTCGCGCGCGTGCGAGTGCCAGGAGCGCGAGCGTTTCGAGAAGCGGCTTGCCTCGGCGCGTATACCGGAGCGCTACCGGCACTGTGCGCTGGAGTCGTTCGATACGGCGTTTCCGGGGGCGCATGCATCGCTGTCGAATGCGTTGTTTCAATCCCGCAAGTTTGTCGAAGAGTACCCGGTCAACACGGGCGGAAATGGGCTTTTGTTTGTGGGCACGGCGGGGCTTGGCAAGACGCACCTTGCCGTGGGCCTGCTGCAGCGGCTGGTTCAGGAGCGTGGCGTGAAGGGCCTGTTCTGCGACTACCGCCAGTTGATCAAGAGCATTCAGGACACCTTCAATCCGCAGGTGAATGCGACGGAGCTGGGCATTCTGCGGCCTCTGTTTGCGGCGGAAGTACTGGTGATTGATGATCTGGGCGCGCAGAAGCCGCGCGAGTGGGTGTGGGATACGGTGGCGCTGCTCCTCAACACGCGCTACAACGACAAGCTGACCACGATCATCACGACAAACTACGACTTTAAGCCCGCCGGTGCGGGATACCAGCCTAACCCCGAAGGCGGCAAGCCGATACGTGGCGAGGACACCTTGGGCGACCGGATTGGCGACCGCATGTGTTCACGGCTCTCAGAGATGTGCGTGCGTGTGGAGATGGCCGGGTCGGACTTCCGGCAGTCGGTGAAGAAGGCGCGGTTCGGCTGACGCTTTTATTGGTCCTGGACGAGTGCGTTGCGGGAGAAAAAGGCCAGTTTATGCGCAAATCTCTTGAAGCGATTTCAGTTGTGGTGCTGGGCTACCTGGTTTGGATCACCTGGAGTGCCCTTGCCGGGCCCAACCGGCTGACGGGGCCCGTGCCAATCCATTACGATGCCGCAGGCCACGTGACTGCCTGGGGTGCGCCAACCGGGCTTATGCTTTTGCCAGTTGTTGCCGTGATGCTCTACCTGGGCATGACCGTGGTTTCGCGCTTCCCGTCGTCGTTCAACTTTCCGGTGCGCGTTCTGCCGTCGGTTCGGTCGGCTGTGGAAGACATCACTCTGGACATGATTGCGTGGGTAAAGCTGGAACTAACTCTACTGTTTGCCACACTGCAGAGCGCGATGATTGCAGGGGCGCGCGGCAGCGGTCCGGGATTGCCACCACTGCTGATGCCGGCATTTCTGGTGGTGATTTTTGGGACTGTGGGCTGGCACTTTGCCGCAGTGCTGCGTGTGGCGCGAAGGCAACTGATCAAAGTAAGGACTGAGCGTGAAGGTGACAACGCAGGCAACGGATCTGCTGGAGCCTAAAGGGCGGAGCGCCCGTTAGAACGCCCAGAGACTGCCCAGGACAAGCAGGATGGAACCGATCGTGACCGCCTGATACACGAGGTCTTCACTGCTGCGCCGGCTGAGGCTCATGCGCATGGCCGAGTTGAAGGAATGAAGCGACATGCTTCCCAACTCCTAGAGGCACCCCTGAAGGGCTGACCTGTTAGTACGCCAACTGTGCGTCGGAATGCTCTGACGCTATTTAGATACAAAAAGTGCAACAAAGGAATCAAACAAAAGCGTTAGTGTCATCCACACCTGGGGTGTCTGTGTACCAGATAGGCACATTTTGGCTTTTGACCGTATAGTGCAGCGGGAGTGCTTTGCGTTACACGCAGCAAAGTGGTGGCGGTGTAAAATCCGCACGTGGGCTCTGATACGCCATTCTCGCCGCAAAGTGAACCGCATCAGCGGAATTGGATCCCCATGATCATTGCCGCCTTTGTGGTTCTGGCGGTGGCTGCAGTGGTGATTCTGGCTCTGCAACACGGGCAGCGGCTGCCTGAGGTTGTGCCGGCAAATACGCCCACTGACCCCTACGCGGCGAATCTTCAGATCAGCAATCTGAAGATGAGTGAGGCATCAAATTTCGTTGGCGGCAAGACGACCTATGTGGACGGCGAGATCACCAACAAGGGGTCAAAGACGATTACCGGAATCACGGTGCAGGTGCTTTTCAGGAATTTTGCGCGGGAAGTGGCGCAGAATGAAACCCAGCAGATGAAGTTGATCCGGATGCGCGAGCCCTATATCGATGTGGGTTCGATTGCCGATTCACCGATCAAGCCGGGAGATACGAAGGACTTCAGGCTTATCTTTGACTCGGTGAAGCCAGACTGGGACGGCGCATACCCAGAGATCCGCATTCTGAAAGTGGACACGCAATAAACACCTGCCGCCCGGCGGGTTACCAAGTAGAAGTTACCCTCGCGGGTAGAAATTACACGTGAGGAGTGAGCGGGAAGTGCTTTGGATATCCGGTGCTGACCCCATGTTCGCACATAAATCAAATAAAATCAGTTATTTGTGGGATGGGTAGGTGTGGGCCAAAGTTTGGCACGGTCCTTGCTAATTAGTAGGGCGAGCAGCAAGAACGCTCACGCAACGCAAATTGCGGAAGCCCAAAACAAAGAGGCCCACAACCATGAAGATTTCCAAGATTGCAGTCCCTTCCCGTTTCCCCAGCCAGTTGGCAATGCTCGTTCTGGCATCTGCGATTTCCGTTCCGGCGATGGCGCAGCAGGCGCCGTCATCCACCGAGCCCCAGAGCACCCCTCCGGCAGCGGTGCAGCAGCCCTCCCCTTCGGCCTCGTCGGCGAACACCGACAAGGAGGGGTTCTGGGGGCATCTGAACCCGTTTGCACGGAAGAAGTGGGTGAAGAAGCGCCTCGATCCGATCAATGATCGCCTGACAGAACTGGATCAAGTGAACGCGAAGAACGCGAGCGACATCAAGGACGTGGATGCGCGTGCCCAGGCAGGTATTCGCCAGGCACAGTCGACCGCTGACAGCGCCAACGAGTTGGCGACAACGGCGGGCAACCAGGCACAGCAGGCGAATGGTCTGGCGCAGGGTGCATCGTCCAAGGTGGATCAGCTGCACTCGACCGTAAATGGTCTGGACAGCTACAAGCAGGTCTCCGATGTGGACGTTGCGTTCCGCTCGGGCACACCAGCCCTGTCGTCTGAAGCCAAGAAGCAGCTGGACGACCTGGCCACGAACCTGCAGAGCCGCAAGGGTTACATCCTCGAGATGGAAGCACATTCGCCGATGGGCGGAGCCGCCGGCATTCAGAGCTCAGAGCGTCTGGCCGAGGCAGTGCAGCGCTATCTCGTTACGGAACATCAGATTCCCGTCTACCGGATGCACTACGTAGCGATGGGCAACGCGAAGGTGACGACGCCTGACAGCGACACACCACAGCGCGTCCGCCACAGCAGCGTACACATCCGTTTGATGGAAAACAGTTTGGCGGCCCAGGATGACACTGCCCCCCATGCAATGGCATCCGCGAGCGGTGCGGAGCGGTAGGCAACTACTGCGAAGCCACCCCCTGAGGCTCTTTTCCGCGCCGACGGCCCCCCCGCCGTCTGGCCGCCAATAAAGCTCTCGCAACACGAGAGAACCAAGGCAACTTGGCCCCCGCCGAAAACGGGGGCCGATTTTTTTGTGCGGGTAGATCCAGCTGCGATGGGAAGAACCGCGGGGCGAATTCACCCTGCGCAAATTGCCGGATAAATCTGGTGGTTTGGCGAGCTTTTTTGCCAGCTTTTTGTGGGGAAAATGAGCCTGGAATCTGCGATGAGCAGAAAATGCCTGAAAGATGTGGTGGCGAGTTGGCGGAAAAACGAGGAATTTGTGGTCCGATGCGTTCTTCCTCACCAAATTCAAGAGCGACGATGGCGGGATTGCTCGAATCTTCCTCATTACAAAGGGCGAAGGCTAGTAATCCTATATCGTTGGTGCGGTTGACAGGGAGCAGGGAGCAAGAATCGGTCAGGTATGGGTTCGTGGTGCCTCTACCTTGTTGTGCAACGCAGGGGATGGATGAAAAAGGTGCGCCATCCGCCGTTGCGGATGGAGTAGCTGAGCTAGTCGGCTGAGAGCACTGAGGCGGCCAGTCCCTGCGACTTGATGTGGCGCATGGGTGGCTGGCCGAAGAAGCGGCTGTACTCGCGGCTGAACTGACTGGGGCTTTCGTAGCCGACTTCAAATGCGGCGGAGGCGGCGTCGAGTCCGTCGAGGAGCATCTTTTCGCGCGCGACATGCAGGCGAAGCTGCTTTTGATATTGCAGCGGGCTCATGGCGGTGAGTGAGCGGAAGTGATGATGGAGAGTGGAGACGCCCATCTGCGCGATGGAGGCGAGCTCTTCAAGCCGGAGCGGCTTGGCGTAATTGGCGCGCAGCCATGAGACGGCGCGGGCGGTGCGGTGGCCCTGATCACCCTGTGTGGCGATGGCGCGCAGGTGGCTGCCCTGCGGCGTGCGCAGAAGACGATAGACGATTTCCTGCTGAATGAGCTTGCTGAGGAAGGGAATGTCCTGCGGTGTGTCAAGAAGATTGAGCAAGCGCAGAATTGGGTTGAGCAGCTCGGGTGTGGTGGTGCCGACAGCCATGCCACGGGGGGAAGCGGGGCTGTGGGCGAACTCGCCTTCACTGAGGATGCGGCGGACTTCAGGCAAGTCGAACTCAAGCAGCAGGCCTAGGTTGGGCTTTTGCGGGGTGGCCTCAATGACCTGGCTCATGACGGGGAGGTCGACGGAGGTGAGCAGGAATGTGGAGTTGTCACAGAGGAGCGTGGAACGGCCAAGCTGGATGCGCTTTTTGCCCTGTGCGAAGACGATGAGGCGTGGCTCGTAGGTGGCTGATCCGCAGGGTGTGGGTGCGGAGCGGCGGTAGAGCGCGAGACCGGGAATGGATGTGCCTTCGACACCCTCATTCTTCATGTGGGCGGCGATTCTGGCAGCGAGCTGGGCGCGCATTTCAATCGTCTGCGGTGAGGATGGGGATGATTTGCGCGTAGCCATGGGTGTCTCCTTGAGAACAGGGTTAGAGTAGCGCGAAGTGGGTGCAGTTTATGCACGAAAATGCGGGATGCGACAGGAATGGGCAATGAATCGGCAGGAATGAGTTACCGGTATAGAGGTGCGGAGGCGTAAGTTTTCATTGAGAAGATAAAGAAGGAATGCGCAAGAGAGTGCATTCTGAGAAAGCCGGAAGGCGAAATTCATCCAGACAGGTGGCCCTAATGTACAAGGCAAAGGCATATTCGGTAACGAGTGCGACTTCCCCATTTGCATCGACGACGATTCAGCGGCGTGAACCAACCGACCAGGATGTACAGATTGAGATTTTGTACTGCGGTATTTGCCATTCAGATTTGCACCAGGCGCGGAACGAGTGGAGCGGCGTGATGCCGACGGTGTATCCGTGTGTGCCGGGGCACGAGATTGTGGGCAAGGTAACGAAGATTGGCTCGGCGGTGACGAAGTTCAAGGCAGGTGACCTGGTGGGCGTGGGTTGTCTGGTGGACTCGGATGGAACCTGCCCGGAGTGCAAGGCGGGGCTGGAGCAGTTTTGCCCGAACATGGAATTTACGTACAACTTTCCGGACAAGCACCTGGGCGGCGTGACGTATGGCGGTTACTCAGAGAGCATTGTGGTGAATGAGCGGTTCGTGCTGCGGATACCAGCGAATCTCGACCCGGCAGGTGCGGCTCCGCTGCTGTGTGCTGGCATCACGACGTATTCGCCGATGCGGCACTGGGGCGTGGGCAAGGGTAAGAAGGTAGGCGTGGTGGGCCTGGGTGGACTGGGGCACATGGGCGTGAAGTTTGCGCACGCTCTGGGCGCGCACACGGTGGTGTTTACCACTTCACCGAGCAAGAAGGACGATGCGCTGAGGCTGGGCGCGGATGAAGTGGTGCTGTCGCGCGATGCGAATGAAATGGCAAAGCATGCGGGGAGTTTTGACTTCATTCTGGATGCGGTGGCGGCGGAGCACGACTTGAATGCGTACATCAACCTGCTGGCGCGCGATGGGAACCTGACGATGGTGGGCGCTCCGGAGACGCCATTGCCGGTGGCGGTGTTTGGACTGCTGTTCCGGCGTCGGAGCTTTTCGGGATCGCTGATTGGCGGTATTGCGGAGACGCAGGAGATGCTTGACTTCTGCGGCGAGCACAACATCACGTCAGATGTTGAGGTGATTCCGATTCAGAAACTCAATGAGGCCTACGAGCGGCTGGTGAAGTCGGATGTGAAGTACCGGTTCTCGATTGATATGGCCTCACTGAAGGCGGAGTAAGCAAAAAGGAAAAGCGAAGAGGCTGGGACGATGCCGCGGCGATGAATGGGCGGCAAAGGATGTTGCTCGGCTTGAATCCGGGTCAGACGATCAAAAAAAGAGGTGAAGTAATGAAGAAGAGAGTGCTGGGCAAAAACGGGCTGGAGGTTTCCGCACTGGGGCTGGGTTGCATGGGCATGAGCTTCAGCTATGGTGCGCCGAAGGACAGGTCGGAGATGATCGGTGTGCTGCGCGGTGCGGTGGAGCGTGGCGTGACATTCTTCGATACTGCGGAGGTGTACGGGCCGCACACAAATGAGGATCTGCTGGGAGAAGCGCTGGAGCCGGTGCGCGACCAGGTGGTGATTGCGACGAAGTTTGGTTTCAATCTGAATCCCGACGGGAGCCCCGGATGGCAGGGGCTGAACAGCAGGCCGGAGCGGATCAAAGCGGTTTGCGATGCCTCGCTGAAAAGGCTGCGGACGGACCGGATCGATTTGTTCTATCAACATCGCGTGGACCCAGCGGTGCCGATTGAAGATGTGGCCGGCGCGGTGAAGGAGCTGATTGCAGCGGGGAAGGTGAAGCATTTTGGATTGAGTGAAGCGGGCGTGGGGACGATTCGGCGGGCGCACGCAGTGCAGCCGGTGACGGCGCTGCAGAACGAGTATTCGCTGTGGTTCCGGCGTCCGGAGGCGGAGGTGATTCCGACGCTCGAGGAGCTTGGCATTGGCATGGTTCCGTACAGTCCACTCGGGAAGGGATTTCTGACGGGCAAGATGGACGACAAGACAGAGCTTGCGAAGAATGATTTTCGCAGCACGCTGCCGCGGTTTACGCCGGAGGCGCGCAAGGCGAACCAGGCGGTTGTGGATCTGCTGACGAATATCGGGAACAAGAAGCAGGCAACGCCGGCGCAGGTGGCGCTTGCATGGCTACTGGCGCAGAAGCCGTGGATTGTGCCGATTCCGGGAACGACTAAGCTGAGCCGGCTGGAGGAGAACCTGGGCGCGGTGGAACTGGAGCTAAGTGCGGAGGATGTACGCGAGATTAGTGATGCGGCGTCGCGAATTCCGGTGGAGGGCGAGCGGTATCCTGAGCACATTGAGAAGATGACCGGACTATAAGAAGCAAATCAGGAACGATGGCGGGCTGCGCGTGTGCGTGGCCCGCTTTTGTTTGGGTGAAAGATGGTGCGGATGCATGAAGCGATTTACTTGAGCACACTTGAAGTAGGGTGACTACTGCCGGGCGCGGTATGCTGTTGCGGACTTGAAAACGACGCATGTGATTGTGCGGAGAGTTTGGGACGTGACGATGAGCAATGAGCGATTGCCGGAGATGGAGCGCAGGGAGTTTTTGAAGCTGGCGGGAGCGGCGGGGTTGAGCCGGCTTGCGCCGACGGCGTTTGCGGCAAATGGCCGGCGCGTAGCAGTGGTGGTGGATGCAGAGGACCGTGTGGCGATGAGCGGGCCAGTGGCGCGGGCGGTGGGAAAGCTGAAGCAGGCGCTTGTGGCGAAGGGCGTTGCTTGCGACGTGGGGCACGGTCCCGGAGCGGCCAAGTTCGCGGCGGTTTGTGTTGTGGTGGCGGGGCCGGGGTCGCGCTTGGCGCGGGGATTTGGTAGAAGTGCTGCGCTGCATGATGCGGAGAGCATGCGGATGACGCCGGGGAAGATTGGCGATGCGGCAGCGGTACTGGTGAGTGGTGCGGATGAGCGTGGGTATGTGTACGCGCTGCTGGAACTGGCGGAGCGGGTGGAGTTCGGGGAGGACCCGATTGCATCTATATCGTTGGCACAGGCGGTGGAAGAAGCTCCGGCCAATGAAAAGAGGTGCGTGAGCCGGTACTTCTGCTGCGAGCTGGAAGACAAACCGTGGTTTTACGATCGCGCATTCTGGACTGGGTATCTGGACAGGCTGGTGGCGAGCCGATTCAACCGGTTTTCCATGGCGTTCGGGCTGGAGTACGACTTTCCGCGGGGCGTGACG
>JAGWSG010000148.1 GCA_028876335.1 Acidobacteriota bacterium | reverse complement strand
GCGCTCTGTGTGCCTTCCCATCTTCAAGCAGGCTGGTGACAGTAACACCATCATTATTGTGAATGGAATCAGGTCCGCACTGAAGAAGTTGGTCGATATTCCCAAGGGATTGCAGACAGCCGTGGTGTTTGATCAATCTCTCTTTGTCAAATTGGCCATTGGCAATGTCTCCAGAGAAGCCCTCATAGGTCTTGTCTTAACCGGCATCCTCATCCTGATGTTCCTCGGTAGCCCCCGCGCCACCGTGGCAGTGCTCCTTGCTGTTCCCCTCTCCATGCTGGTATGCCTGACGATTTCCAGATACATGGGCGGATCCATCAACACCATGATTCTCGGTGGGCTCGCACTCGTATTTTCGCGATTGATTGACAATGGCGTCATTGTGCTTGAAAACATCTTCCGGCATATGGAATCCGGCGAATCTCCGGCTGAAGCTGCGGAAAAGGGAGGAACCGAAGTATCGCTCGCGGTTCTGGCAGCCACCTTCACAACTGCAATCGTCTTTTTTCCGGTCACATTTTTTAGTGGCGTAAGCAAGTACATTTTCACTCCGCTGGCTCTTGGCGTAGTTCTATCCATTTTTGCTTCGTATTTCTTCGCAATGACGGTGGTTCCTCTCTATTGCGCCAAGTTCATCCGTGTTCGTGATGACGGCGAGCATGAACCGGATTCGGCGCCCGGGTTCTTTGCGCGCTTCGATCGTGCCTTCAATCAGAAGTTTCAGGGACTGCTGGATTGGTATGAGGGTTTGGCCAAGCGCTCAATGAAGCGTCCAGGATGGACAGCGGGGATAATTCTCGGATGCGTTGCCCTCGTTCTCTTGCTTACCGTCCCTTTCGTGGGCCGGGCCTATTTCCCCCGCACCGATCCGGGACAGTTCATCATCAACGTGCAAATGCCAAGTGGCTCACGCCTTGAGGTCAGCAATGACTACATTGCTAAGGTTGAAGATGAAATTCGCAGTGTCATCCCATCGCGTGACCTGGGAATGATTGTGTCCAATATCGGCGTCTCTCCCGGACTTTCGTCTATTTACACTCCGAACGCCGCAACCGACTCCGCATTCGTGCAGGTGAGCCTCAAGGAGGACCATCACGTTGGCAGTTATGAATACATGCGCAGAGTCCAAAGCAAACTGTCTGCGGATATGCCGGAAATCAAAACCTACTTCCAGGCTGGTGGTTTGGTAGATGGAGTTATCAACCAGGGAGTTCCTGCACCAATTGATATTCAGATCCAATCGAACAACTTGAATGGTGCGTATGACCTTGCTCAGCAACTGGCAGCAAAAATTCAAAAGATTCCAAATGTCAGCAGTGCCTTTGTTCCGCAGAGCATGGATTTCCCTGGACTCCAACTGAACATCGATCGTCAACGGGCAAGCTTGGTTGGTCTCACAACCAAGGAAATTGTTGACAACGTAATTACGGCGCTTACCTCAAATGGAATGGTGGCTCCTAGCTACTGGATCGATCCGAAGAGCGGAAATAACTATCTCGTTACAGTGCAGTATGCCAATCGCTGGATAAACCACATGTCGATGCAGGACCTGCTGAATATCCCACTGCGTGGCAGCAAGCCGGATGGCTACACGCCAATGCAGCAGGGCGGACGTGCAACGCCGGTCTCTCTGCAAATGCGCGGCAACGGTGCGTCTTCAGGCTATATACCTCTGAGTGCGGTTGCGAGCATCACCAGGATCAACACTCCAACCGAAGTAGACCATCATCAGATTCGGCGCGTGATTGACATCTATGTAGCCACCAAAACTGAAGCTCTACAGGGCGTTGGGAATGACATAAACAAGCTATTGGCAAACACCCCGCACGATCGCAACACCGTTATTAATGTGCGTGGAGCCGTGGTCCGCATGAATGATGCATTCCGCAATTTTGGCATCGGTCTCATCATTGCAGTTCTGCTTGTCTATCTCATCCTGATGGCTCAGTTCACTTCATTTGTTGATCCATTCATCATCCTCATGGCCATCCCGCCAGGACTGGCTGGCGTTTCCTTGATTCTTCTGCTTACTGGAAGCACGCTCAACATCATGTCGCTCATGGGTGTCATCATGATGGTCGGCATTGTCGTTTCAAACTCAATTCTTATTGTGGAGTTTGCCGGCATCTTGCATGAGCAGGGAATGCCGCTGCTCGAAGCAACCATCGAATCCTGCCGAGTACGCTTGCGGCCAATTCTGATGACATCGCTGGCCACTCTGCTCGGTATGATTCCCATGGCGCTCGGTCTTGAGGCGGGCAGCGAACAATACGCCCCACTGGCTCGCGCCATCATCGGCGGGCTTGCAGTCTCAGTGGTCGTCACCATGTTCTTGGTCCCCGCAGTCTATCTGGTTATCCACGGACGTGAAGAATCACACGCGGATACGGTGGAGGCCTGATCGATGAGCAACCTGAGAATGAAATTCGCACTTCAATTGATTTGTGCCACTGCAATCGCCCCATGTGTTCTTGTTGCGCAGCAGGGTGAGATTCCCGAGGCGCCCGCAATCAAGCTCGACGCGAAGGTCGTGCCGCCACCTTCGCCGGCGCAGATGCAGGCTTCCTCCTCGCAGGCCAATGCATCTTCCGCTCCGCGTCTCACTTTGGCAGACGCGGAGCAGATGGCGCAACAGCATAACCCCGATATTAGCGTGGCTCATTTGCTTGCTCTTGGTCAGGCTCAGGTCACGCGCGAGGTGCAATCGGCAGAGCTCCCCACGGCAACGGGCTCACTCACAGCGGTCGGTTCACATGCCTATAGTCGAATAACGGCTGGCGCAATCAATAATCCTTCCATTTACGACCGTGCCGCCGGAGGCTTGTCCGTTAGGCAGTTGATCACTGATTTTGGACGAACTCATCACCTGGTACAAAGCGCCAAAGAAAGCGCAGCCGCGCAAATGGAAAACGAACGCGCAACCCGTCAGGACATCGCGCTTGCCGTGGACCAGGCCTTCTATCAAACGCTTACAGCGCAGGCCGTGCTCAAGGTCGCCGCAGAAACGGTAGCAGAACGTCAAACCACCGTGGACGAGGTTTCCGCACTGACGAAATCGAAGTTGCGTTCCACGCTCGATCTTTCTTTCGCTCAGGTTCAGCTCTCCCAGGCGCAACTCATGCAAATCGACGCACAGAACGCAGTCGATGCTGCTTTTGCCAACCTCAATGCAATTCTGGGTGCGGAAACGGATCAACGCTTTGAACTCGTAGACCCGACGCCGTCGGCACCTGTTGCCGCACCTCTTGACGCAGAAGCAATGGTACGTACTGCGTACCAGGCGCGGCCGGATCTCATCTCTGCAATGGATGCAGCCACCGCAGCCAAACAGTACAGCACGGCTGAACGTGAGCTTTGGATGCCAACCGTATCGGCGCTCGCCGTTGCCGGGGGAACTCCAGTGCGCGACGATCAAATCAAGTCCAATTGGTATGGTGCGGCGGGCGCCAACGTAAATATTCCCATCTTCAACGGTTTTCTCTTCAATGCACGCGCCAATGAGGCAAAAATGCAGGCTGGCGCCGCGGAAGAGCGTGTTCGTTCTTTGCGCGACGTAATCGCCCGTGATGTTCGTACAGCTGTACTCAATGCGCGCAGTGCCTTCCAGCGTATCGGAGTTACGGAGCAGATGCTGAATCAGGCGAATATGTCGCTTGACTTGGCGCAGACACGTTACAAGCTTGGCCTTAGTGGCATTGTGGAACTGAGCCAGGCGCAGCTCGCGCAAACACAGGCGCAGATTGCCTACGCGAATGCTCGTTTTGCCTATCAGACGGAACTTGCCGTGCTGCGCTTCCAGACAGGCCAGTAGCGGGTAGAGTACTCCGCGTTATGTTTGCTGGTCTGTATGCGCACGTCTCAAGTCATATCGAAGGGGACAATGCGCGCAATCGGGCGTTCGGCTGCAATGCGCCTTGCCCACAGCCACAATAAGCGCGTGAAACTCATTGAATTGACCTGCGCGCTTGTCTTTGGGCTCATGCGCAAACGCTTGATCGGTGAGCTTCGTTAGATCGTCATAGCGCAACCGCACACCCTTTGAAGGAATCAAACCATGACGATCTGCAATGCGCCTGAAATACTCATCTGCCACTGGAACAGGATGCCCAAACGCATAGAGCAGAATCGCATCGGCTGTCTCAGGTCCAACTCCGGGTAGGGCAAGCAACTGGGGACGAAGAATTGCGGTAGGCGTTCTGCGCATCTTCGCAAGGGAGCCTTTGAAGTTTCTATCAAGTAGTTCGATGAAAGCTTTGATGGCTGGCGCCTTGCGCGTGTGAAACCCCGACGGTCGAATCCATTCAGTTAGTTCCTGGATTTCCGCGTGCCTGATGCCGTCGACTGTCATCGCACCAGCGGCGCGCAAATTGGCCAGCGACCGCTCCACGGATGTCCAAGCGGTATTCTGTGTCAAATAGGCTCCAAGAATCACTTCAAATTGCGATCGAGCAGGCCACCAGCGTTGCTCCCCGTATTTGGCGAGCAATAGATCGTGCATCGCGCGCAACCGTGTCGAAGATGTGTTCCGGGTTTTGCTATCGACGCGCTTTCTCTCCTGGACCGGTTTGTTGATATCTCCAGCCGCCATCTCTCGGTAGGATAATGTCATCGCACTCCTGCGGTCACGCGGGACATCGGGGGAATGCAATGAAGAGCCATACGGAATATCTCGTGTTTGAAACAAAGAAGCGCCGGGAGATGGTGCATATCACTGACCAGGTGGAGCAGAT
>JAGWSG010000147.1 GCA_028876335.1 Acidobacteriota bacterium | reverse complement strand
TGGCCGGCCTTCGCACTCGTGCGCAGCGCGGGCAGCGCCGCCTGAATGGTGAAAAACTGCGGCCGCAGATTGATGGCCATCGACTTGTCCCAGTCTTCCACTGTCAGCGTGTCGAGGTTGTGCCGCTGGTCATTCCCGGCATTGTTCACCAGCACATCCAGTCGGCCCAGTTTCTGGGTGGCAGTAACAACCGCCTTCTGTAGCTCATCGACTTTCGCAATATCGCAATGGAGGTAGTGCACCTCATCGGAACCAGCCCCAGTCAGCCGTTCCACCAACGACTTGGCGGCATCGTCCTGAATATCGAAGAAGGCAACCCGGCAGCCCTGCTGCGCGAAGTGTTCCACCAGGCTGGCGCCAATGCCCGAGGCTCCGCCCGTGACCAGAACGGCCCTGCCTTTGAGGCATGGATAGTGAGCAAACTGAGTGGACAAGACCGGATCGGATGCGTGCATAACCACTTTCAGGAACGTTGAATTTAAGCGCAAATCAGTATAGAGCGCACGCCATTTCCCATGTACCGAGAGCGAAGGGCTATTCATACTGCAATACGAGATGCCGTCTTCAAACTGTCCGAGAAAAGCGCATACTGGTACACAGGCCGGGTTTTGCGGGGAATTCCTTCTGGCGGTGTTTCTCGGTGCAAGGCCAGGCAATTTAGACTTGGCAGGACTAAGAGTTGAAACTTTGGATGCTCTATAAAAAGTGGACGCTTCATCGTTTGATTCAACCAAAATCCTGCAGTAAGTAAAGCGGCAGTATGCGACGCTCCTTGAGAGATTTAGGGGCGCGCCGCAAGCCGTCAGGGGCAATCCCCTGTCGGTAAAACATGCAAGAGTTCAAGAACGCAGAGGGGGAGTTATGGCGAACAAAGTCCGTTATCCCGGAATCCGGGTGACTGCAAACGGCAACCAGCTGGTTTCGTACCACACGGAGACACGCATCGCGGATGCAGGCGTGTTTTATCCGATTACGCCTTCCACGGAGGGCGGCGAATTATTCCAGCAGGCCTTTGCGGAAGGACATCTGAACGTCTTCGGCGGCAGCACCATTGCTATTGAGACCGAAGGCGAACATGCTGCGCAAGGCGGCGCCATTGCCCACTCCGTGTGTGGCAAGCGCGTGGTGAACTTCACCTCGGGCCAGGGCGTTGTCTACGGCGTGGAACAGGATTATCACGCGCCGGGCAAGGGCTCCACCATGGTGCTTGAAGTCGGCGCTCGTGCACTCACCAAGCACGCGCTGAACGTGCACTGCGGCCACGACGACATCTATGGAGCGCTGGACACTGGCTGGATCATGGTGTTCGGTAAAGACGCACAGCAGGCCGCCGATCAGGCGCTGATCCTGCGCCGTGTCACAGAGCTCTCGCTCACGCCGGGCATGAACATCATGGACGGCTTCCTCACCTCGCACCTGGAGCGCACCTTCTACAAGCACGAGTCCGAGCTGATTCGCGAATTCCTCGGTGCTCCCGATGACATCATCGACTGCCCCACTGAAGCGCAGCGCGTTCTGTTTGGACCGACCCGCCGCCGCGTACCGAAGATGATTGATCTGACCAACCCCGTGCTGCTTGGGCCGGTGCAGAACCAGGAGCACTACATGCAGGGTGTGGTGGCGCGGCGTAACAACTTCGCCGAACCCATCCTTGAGTTTCTCGAAGAGTCGTACAAGAAGTTTGCTGAGCTGACGGGCCGCTACTACGGCCTGGTGACCAAGTACAAGACTGACGATACCGACACCGTGTTCGTCTCACTTGGTTCGGCAGCAGAGAACATTGAAGCAGCGGTCGACTATCTACGCGCAACGCGTGGTGTGAAGGTTGGCTCCATTCATGTCAACGTGATTCGTCCCTTCCCAGAGGCTGCCATTGTGGAAGCGCTGAAGGGCAAGAAAAACGTCATTATTTTGGAGCGCACCGACGAAGCACTCGCGGGCGACAATCCGCTGGGCCGCGACATTCGCACAGCTCTCTCGAAGGCAGTGCAGTATGAAGGCCACCCGGCCGCCCAGGGGCTTCCGGCCATCTCGCCCAGCGAGTTGCCGAAGATCTTCAACGGCACCTACGGTCTCGGCTCGCGCGACTTCCGTCCCGAGCACATCATTGGCGCGTACGAGTTTGCCACCGCAGGCCGTGCGCGTACAGACGGCAAGACCGCTGCCGACGGTGCGAACTTCTTCGTCCTCGGTATACCGCATCCTTACGCGGTCGTCGCCGATGAAACGCCTTCGCTACTGCCGGATGCGGCAGTTGCGGTCCGTTTCCACTCCATTGGTGGATGGGGCGCCATCACCACCGGAAAGAACCTCGGCGCCATCATCGGCGATCTGAACGACCTGCTCTACGAGCGCGATGGCCTGAAGGATGAGTACGGCAATCCGAAAGAAGTCATCCACGTAAGCGCGAACCCGAAGTACGGATCGGAAAAGAAGGGCGCACCCACCAGCTACTTTATGGTGGCGGCCAAGGAACGCATCCGCGTGAACTGCGACCTGCGCCATGTAACCACCGTTCTGTGCTGCGATCCGAAGGCATTCACGCACACCAATCCCCTCGATGGCATTCAGCCGGGCGGTAGCCTGGTTTGGGAGTCGGACCAGGAAGGCGAGAAGGCGTGGGAGCAGCTTCCCATCTGGGCGCGCAAGCAGATTATCGAAAAGAATATCCGCGTGTTCACGTTGCCCGGCTTTGATATTGCCCGCAAGGCAACTGATCGCGCTGATCTGCAGCTTCGCATGCAGGGCAATGCCTTCCTCGGTGCCTTCTTCTCCGTCAGCACGCTGTTGGGCGAGTTCGGCATCACACAGGAGCAATTCCGTGAGGTGGTGCACAAGCAGTATGTGAAGAAGTTTGGCAAGTTCGGTGATGCCGTTGTGCAGTCGAACATGGAAGTCATGATTCAGGGCTTTGAGCGCGTAAAGGAGATCGTGATCGGCGACGTTGCAGCGCCTGATCGTTCCAGCTTGCGCGGCGAAGCACTCCTGCCCATTCTGGAGACAGTGCCTGACTACGCCGAAGTGGGTAGCTGCGCACATGGCGGCTGCCGCTCGCACGTGGAGCCGGAGGGACAGGGAGCACGTCCGCCCATCTCTTCCATTGAAACCTTTGACGCGGAGTTCCGTTCGAGCTTCGGCTACAACCAGCCGGCCACGCCGCTCTCTGCGATGGGCGTGATTGCCGCCGCGACAGGTGACACGGCTTCGAAGTACGTTGCCCGCCGCGAAACGCCGCTCTACATTCCTGAGAATTGCACGCAGTGCATGGAGTGCATCTCGGTATGCCCGGATACGGCGCTGCCGAACTGCTCGCAGGACCTGAGCACGCTGCTTTCAACCGCGGTTGCGCATTATGTAAAGGACCAGGGCGATCGCCGCAAGATGATGGACAAGCTGCCTGAGATTGAGAAGCTGACGCGCGAGCGTATGCTGGCCGATATCAAGACCGGTACGCCGCTGCCGACCATCCTGCGTGAAGTCACCGACAAGGTTGATGGTTTCAGTGCGGAGTCTAAGGCGCAGTTTTTTGCCATTCTGGAAAAGGTGCCGATGGCCTACCAGAAGGTCAACGCCATCTTCTCCTCACCGGAGCGCAAGAGCCCCGGTGCAGGCGGTATCTTCTCCATCTTTGTCAGCGACCTCTGCAAGGGATGCGCGGCATGCGTGACGGCATGCGGCGATCACCAGGCGTTGAAGATGGTGCAGGAGACCGAAGAAATCAACGCCGAGCATGAAACCGGTACGGGCTTCCTTGGCCTGCTGCCTGATACTTCGCAGAAGTATCTCGGCTTCTACAACTCGGCCAACCCGGCTGACTCGAAGACCGCAACGCTGCGCAACATGCTGATGGTGCGCACCAATTACGACGCGCTGGTCTCCGGTGACGGTGCTTGCGCAGGCTGTGGTGAAAAGAGCGTTCTGCGTTCGATTGCCGCAGTGACCGAGGCGTACATGCGCCCCGTCTACCACGCCAAGAGCGACCGCTTTGTGGCCAAGGCCGGGGAGCTCGAGAAAAAGGGCGCCGAAAAGCTGGCCGCACTGAAGGCAAAGAACGAAGGTGAGTACGCACTGCTGAAGCAGACCATTGCGCACCTGATTCTTGGTCTTGGCGGCGAAGACACAAAGGACACAAAGAAGCGCATCGCCGAATATGAAGCCAAGCACGGCGCAATCACCGATGCACAGATGGTCGAGGCCATTGCCGCGGTGTTGCTGACAGAGGCCTTCAACCACAAGAGCCTGCAGCCGGTCGACGGTCGCCTGGCCAACGGTATGAGCGTAATGGCCATGGCCGCGCACACGGGCTGCAACACGGTGTACGGTTCCACATCGCCGAACAACCCGCATCCATATCCGTGGATGAACTCGCTCTTCCAGGACGGCATCACCGTGGGCTGGCTGATGGGCGAAAGCTTCATCGTCGACCACGCGCGCCGTTCGGTGTTGCCGGAGCGCATTGCGGACATCATCCTCAACCGCGACGAGAAGGTGATCAGCGATGAAGAATACTACCACTTCACGCACTTCACAGACGCCTTGATGACCGACCAGGAAATCATCGAGCTGCCCAAGGTTTGGGTCGTCGGTGGTGACGGTGGCATGGGTGACATCGGCTACCAAAACATGTCGAAAGTGATTCTGCAGAACAGGCCGAACGTTAAGGCTCTCATGCTCGATACGCAGGTCTACTCGAACACCGGCGGACAGAACTCCGACTCGACCCCGATGCTGGGCGGCAATGACATGAACGTCTTCGGAGCCGCAACGCAGGGCAAGAACACCGAGAAGAAGACGGTAGCGGAAACCTTCCTCGCAGGACACGGTTCACCGTTTGTCGCGCAGGTCTCCATGGCCAACGCGCCCAAGCTCTACCGTGCAATTCTCGATGGTCTCGAGTATCGCGGCACAATGTTCCTGCAGGCTTTCACCACCTGCCAGCCGGAGCATGGCGTGCCCGACGATATGGCGCTCTTCCAGGCGCAGCGCGTGCGCGACTCGCGCGGTGTTCCGGAGTTCGTCTTCGATCCGCGCAAGGGCGAGAGCTACCAGGAAGCGCTCGATGTAAAGGGCAATCCGGCTCCTGAACTTGACTGGTACGAGACCAAGATTAAGTCAACCGGCGAGCCGATGCGTTACACCGTGGCGCACTGGTGCACCACGGAAGCACGCTTCCGCAACCACCTCAAGAAGATCAAGCCTGAGGCGGCGGAGAAGCTCATCCACCTCGACAACATGCTGGTGCGCATTACGCAGCAGGATGTGGTCTACCGCCGTTACCTCGATCCGACACACCGCGCCTTCATTCCGGACTTCGGTGTGTACATCAAGTTCGAGGAAAACGGCAAGATCGAGTACCGTGCACTTTCGCGGCAGTTGGTCATGTTCTGCGTTGAGCGCCGCAAGGCCTGGCGCATGTTGCAGTCCAAGGCCGGCATCGTGAACAAGGAGTACGCGGCGCAGAAGGCCATCCTTGCCGAAGTCGACAAGGGCACTCTGCCGCTGGAAGAGCTGATGACGCGCGGCGCCGAACTGGTGCGCGAGCGTGTTGCGGCCGCCAAGGCGTAGTCCTGAGCAAGTGAAACTATCACAGGCGGATCTTCGGATCCGCCTGTCTTGTTCTAGGATGCGATTGAGTCATCCGAACTTGTTGGACATCGATTGAGCACAGACGTCTTCTTTGAATTTTTCCAGCCATGAGGAATAGGACCTAATGTCACAGCCATTATTCGAGCCTCTCAAGCTTCGCTCCATTGAATTTCCCAACCGCATCGGTGTCTCACCCATGTGCCAGTACTCCAGCGAAGACGGCTTCGCAAACGACTGGCATCTCGTCCATCTCGGCGCGCGCGCGCAGGGTGGCGCGGGCCTCATCATGATGGAGGCTTCAGCCGTTCTGCCCGAGGGGCGCATTTCCATTGGAGATCACGGCATCTGGAAGGATGAGCACATCCCATTCCTTCAGCGTATTGTGAAGTTTGTTCATAGTCAGGGATCGCACATAGGCATTCAGCTTGCGCACGCAGGCCGCAAGGCCAGCATGTCCGTTCCGTTTGGTGGCGAGCGCCTGTTGACCTCCGAAGAAGGCGGGTGGCAAACCGTTGCGCCATCGGCCATTCCATTCTCGCCGAGCTATTCGCAACCAAAAGCTCTCGATAAAGCCGGCATCCAGCAAGTAGTCGCAGCCTTCGCCGCCGCAGCCCGTCGCGCCGAGCGTGCAGGGTTTGACTTTGTCGAAATCCACTCCGCGCACGGTTATCTGCTGCATGAATTTCTATCACCGCTCTCGAATCAGCGCACAGATGAGTACGGCGGCAGTTTTGAGAATCGCGTACGACTCCTGCTCGAAGTAACCGAAGCTACCCGCGCCGCATGGCCTGACCACCTGCCTCTGCTCGTGCGCATCTCTGCCACAGATTGGATGGAAGGCGGATGGTCGCAGCAGGAATCTGTACAGCTTGCCAGCCTGCTCCGCGACGGGGGCGTGGACCTCATCGATGTATCCTCAGGCGGTCTTGTTCCCAACGCAAAGATTCCCGCAGCGCCGGGCTTTCAGGTAGGCTTTGCCGAAGAAATTCGGCGCGTGGCAAAAATCCCCGTCGCTGCAGTGGGCATGATTACTGAGCCTGATCAGGCAAATGAAATCGTCGCGAGCGGGAAGGCGGACTTCGTCTTCATGGCGCGCGAATTTCTGCGTGACCCCTACTGGCCTCTGCACGCGGCTGAAAAACTCGGACAGCCGATGAGCTGGCCAATGCAATACCTGCGCGCCGCCCCGCACGGCTCAACGCCGCGTCCGCAAATCGAATCGCATTCATAAACGCAATACCAGCGCGCAAAAAGACTGAGGGCGGATCCGAAGATCCGCCCTCATGGTTTTGCGTCGATTGTCTCCTTCGCGTTATGCCCAGCTAAAGCCACTCTGGTCCAGCGGCAGCATACGAACGCGCGTGCCCGTTGCCGCGAAGATCGCATTCGTCACTGCAGGTAGCGCAGGCGGCAGCATCGGTTCACCAAGTCCGGTCGGCGGAAAGTCGGTTATCTTCCAGAAAACCTCCACCGGTGGCGCTTGGCGCATGCGCAGGAAAGGAAAGGTGTTGAAGTTGGACTGATTGACCGCGCCGTCGGACAGTGTGATTTCCTGACCAAGTTCGCTCAGTCCTTCCAGAATGCCGCCCATGGTGATGTTTTCCGCAGCCCGTGGATTAATGATCTGCCGGCCCACGTCGCCTGCGGCCCAAATGCGATGCACAGTAACGCGGTTGTTGGCGTCCACGCTCACATCGGCCACTTCGGCAAAGTAGCCCAGATGGCAGAAGTAGGCTGCAATGCCCATCCCGCGACCCTTTTCTTTTTTGCGATTGGCCCAGCCGGACTTTTCGGCAACCAGTTCGAACACGCCTTTCAACCGTTCCGCGTTCAGCTCAGGATCAGCTCCATCTTCACCCATCCTGGCCACATGGCCCGGCAGCGGAACAGCCTCCCGCGCCAGCACTTCCAGCTGGAATTCGAGTGGATCGCGTCCAGCCTCATGGGCAAGCTCGTCCAGGAACGACTGGCCAACCCAGCAGAGAGCGTTAGCGCCCGGCGCACGCAGCCAGCCAGTGCGCAGTTTCAGCGGCTGGGCTGAACTGCACAACGTGTAATTGGGTACGCGGCCCGATGGATACTCAAGCGGATCAATGCCCGCACCCGCAGCGCTGTGCTTGCCTTCACCGTAGGTGACAAAGTGCTGCCGCCATGCAATGAGTTTGCCGCTGCTGTCGAGACCACCCTTCAGCGAATGGAATCCGCCGGCGCGGTATGCGTCGTGGCCCATGTCGTCTTCGCGCGACCATGTGAGCTTGACCGGTGCCCCTGCCTCGCGGCTAAGCCACGCAGCTTCCACCATGTAGTCGTTCATGAGCCGGCGGCCAAAGCCACCGCCTGCACGAATCATGTTTACGGAAATCTGCTTCGGGTCAATGCCAAGCGCCTTCGCCACAAGTCCGCGGCCACCTCCCGGCGTCTGGCTCTGCGTCCAGATTTCAAGCTTGCCATCCTGAAAGTGCGCCGTCGTTCCCATTGGCTCCAGCGTGGCGTGCGCAATGAAGGGATAGCTGTATTTCGCCTCAACAACCTTTGCAGCTGTCTTCAAAGCACCATCCGCATCGCCGTAGCTGCGGATGGTATCTTGCGGCTCTGCCGCAAACAGCTTCATCGCGTTGGCCGCAAAGCCGTCGGAGCTTTGCGAAGCCCCTGAACCCTTATCCCACTCGACTCTCAGTCTCTGCCGAGCGCTCTGTGCATGCCACCATGTTGTGGCAAGAATTGCCACACCAGGTTCCATGCCGGGTTCGTTGGGGACCACAATTTCATTCGACAGAGTCCCGGGGATGACGATCACTTTCTTCACACCGGGCATCCTGCTTACCTCATCGGTGTTCGCGCTCTTTACCGTGCCGCCATACACAGGACACTTTGCAATCACCGCGTGCAGCATCCCGGGCACTTTCACATCAATGCCAAATTCTGCCTTGCCTGTCGCAATCGCGTGCATGTCCACGCCAATTTGCGATTTGCCGATGATGCGATAGTCTTTTGCGTTTTTCAGCTTCACGCTCTTCAGCGCTGGCGGCGGTAGTGCTGCGGCTGCTTCAGCCAACGCGCCATAACCTTCGGAGCGGCCGGACTTCTTATGCATCACGCGGCCCGCCTCCGTGGTGCACTCACTCGCAGGCACTCCCCATTTCTTCGCTCCGGCCTCCACCAGCATTTGCCGCGCGGCCGCACCTACCTGGCGCAGCGGATTCCAGCTGATGGGCGTGGACATACTGCCGCCGGCAAATTGCGGACCATAGGCCGCTTCATCCAATTCAGCCTGCACCACGTGGACATTCTTCCACTCCACGTCCAGCTCTTCGGCAATCATCATGGGCAGCATTGTGCGCACACCTTGACCAATTTCCGGTCCGCGCGCCTTGATGGTGGCAATTCCGTCCTTCGCAATGCTGATAAATACAGTAGGATTCAGATCGGGCGGCGGACCACCCTGCGCATCAGCCCATGGTGCACGGTAGAGTCCCAGCGCAAAGCCGCCTCCGGCAAGCGCGGTCGCTTTCAAAAATTCTCGTCTGTTCAAGCGCATCGTCGCCCCCTTATCCGGCATGGGCTGTCGAGCCCATGGCTGCCGCTTTGTGAATGGCTTCCCGAATCCGCGAATAGGTTCCGCAGCGGCACAGATTATTGCTCATCGCCCTGTCGATATCCGCATCAGTGGGATGAGGATTTCGCTGGAGCAGGGCAGCGGCGGCCATAATCTGGCCTGCCTGGCAGTAGCCGCATTGGGCCACGTCAGTTTCCACCCACGCCGTTTGCACAGGATGCCTTTCTTCTTCGGCAAGACCTTCAATCGTCGTGATGGATGCACCTTCAGCGTCCGAAGCAGTGATCAGGCACGAGCGCTGTGCACGACCGTCAATATGAACTGTGCATGCGGCGCATTGACCAATGCCGCAGCCATATTTTGTGCCTGTCAAGCCCAGCACATCGCGCAGCACCCAAAGCAATGGCATATCGGGCGACACATCCAGCGTGTGCGAGGTGCCGTTAATTTTCAGTTCTAAAGGCATAATTTTCCCCTCCCCTGCAGAGGTAGTCAGAAGATTAAGAAAGAGAGTAGCGCAACGACGTGACGGTAGTCACGCCGTTGTGTTCGGCTCAAGCAAAAGCGCGGACCCTGGGGCCCGCGCTTGGAGTACAGTCGAACTTCGTTCTTAGCGGCTGAAATGAATGTACTTGCGACCTTCGTACAGACGGAAACCGCCACCTGCATCGGTCATCACTTCAAGCGGTCGGGGACGTTTAATCTCTGAATCTGTCTTGAAATTCACGCTGAAAACGTCATGCGCGCCCACATCGGTCACGATGAACTTGTCATTTCCCACAAATCCCACGCCGTAAATACCCGCTGGAAGGCTCTTGCCTTCAATCTTCAACGGCACTTCCGTGATGAAGTAGGCCTGGTACTTTGAGGCAACATCGCTTGAATAACCGCTGGTATCCACAAGCGTAGCCAGCATG
The DNA here is from genome assembly GCA_028876335.1 of Acidobacteriota bacterium. GTDB lineage: Bacteria > Acidobacteriota > Terriglobia > Terriglobales > Acidobacteriaceae > Telmatobacter. The sequence goes on along the minus strand of JAGWSG010000147.1, from coordinate 8,816 downwards.
TAATAGCCATCCGCGAACTTCACGCCTCCAGAGTTGCGGACTTGAACCGTGGCCGATTGACCCTTGTAGTAGACCGAGGCCGGCAACAGCTTCTGCGTATCTGCGGGCTTCAGGATAGTTGCATTCTGAGCAAGTACTCCCAGTGGGGAAAGGACGACTGCAGCGGCAATAGCGACAGTTGCTGCGGTCCGGTAAAGTGAGCGTGAAAGCATGGCAAACTCCCTTGTAAAGAATCTTCAGCCAACGGAGTATATCGCATTGATCCGAATACCACATCGGCGAAAGGTAGGGAATGGGAACTGACTGTGGCAATACTTCCCGCAGCGTATAATCCCACCCATGGCGGCCAATCCCCAGACCATTCAGGAAGTTTCCGCATCCGCGCAGGCAAAGCTGGGCGTGCTGGAAGAGCGGCTGAAAGTGCTGGGCAGCGTAATGATCGCCTACTCCGGCGGAGTGGATTCAGCATTTCTCGCAGCAACTGCGCATCGCGTGCTCGGCAATAGAATGCTGGCCGTGCTGGCCGATTCGCCCAGCCTGGCTCGTAGAGACATGGAGCAGGCGTCCAGTTTTGCCGCCGCACATGGCATTCCCCTCAGGGTGATCGAAACTGTCGAACTGGAGAATCCCGATTATCAGCGCAATGACGGACAACGTTGTTTCCACTGCAAATCCGAACTCTTTGACAAGATGACTCCCTTGGCTGCAGAGCTGGGATTTCAGCATCTGGCCTACGGAATGAATGCCGATGATCGCGGCGATTACCGGCCCGGCGCACAAGCCGCGGAGCAGCAATCCATACTCGCTCCGCTTGCTGAAGCGGAACTGACCAAATCAGAGATTCGCGAACTGGCGCGCGCGGCTGGCTATGCTCTCTGGGATCGGCCTGCCGCCCCCTGCCTCAGTTCGCGTGTGGAATACGGCCGCTCGGTCACCCGCGAAGTGCTGGAGCAGGTGGAGCGTGCCGAGGAAGCAGTGCGTGCGCTTGGCTTCCGCGAGTTCCGGGTACGCCACCACGGAGATCTGGCGCGTGTTGAGATTGCGCGTGCAGAATTACCAATGGCGCTCAATCTCGAAATGCTCGACGGCATTTCGAGCGCACTCAAACAAGCAGGTTACAAATACGTAACGCTTGATAGCACCGGTTTTCGTTCAGGCTCTCTCAACGAAGCACTTCCTGCATCCATGATTCCCGCAGAAGCCCTTCTGCGGCGCTGACACCACGATTTAGAATTCAAGTCCGATGCGCATTGGATATCTGGATTGCTTCTCCGGCATTAGTGGAGACATGCTGCTGGGCGCGCTTGTTGATGCGGGCGTTCCCCTGGAAACGCTACAGGCGACAGCGAAGGCACTCAACGTGGGAGCCGAACTCACCGCGCGCAAAGTCATGCGCTGCGGCATTACCGCCACCAAAGTGGATGTTCTTACAGAAGAAAGTGGAAAAGGACATTCTCATGAGCATGAGCACGGCCACACGCATAAGCATGCTCACGAGCATGGTCATTCTCACAGCCATGACCACGAACATACGCACGAGCACTCGCATTCGCATGAACACAGCCATGCAACCCATCGCTCGCTTTCCGCAATTTTGAAGATCATTGACGCCGCTCCACTTTCAGATCAGGTCAAGTTGCAGAGCAAAGCTGCCTTTCAACAATTGGGCGAAGCCGAAGCTGCCATCCACTCCATCGATATTGAGAAGGTGCACTTCCACGAAGTTGGCGCAGTAGACACAATTGTCGATATCGTGTGCGCGGCTGCGGGTAGTGAAGCTTTGGGCGTGGAGCGCTGGATTGCGTCCGCGCTTAACGTCGGTAGTGGCACGGTGGAATGCGCGCACGGAACGCTGCCTGTTCCTGCGCCTGCTACGCTTTCCTTGCTTCGCGATGCACCCGTGTACGCGGCCGGTGCACCCATGGAGCGCGTCACGCCAACCGGTGCGGCAATTCTGCGCATGCTCCATGTACAGTATGGAACCCTGCCCGCGATGCGCGTTTCCGCACGCGGCTACGGCGCAGGTGGCCGTGATACACCAGGCCAGGCCAACGTTGTGCGCCTCATCATAGGTGAGTCCGCGGATGCAGACGGCACAGGTAAAGTCGCAGTAATTGAAACCGTGATTGACGACTCTTCTCCGCAGTTGCTGGCCTATGTGAGTGAGCTGCTCCTCAGCGTCGGCGCGTGGGATGTAATTCGTACACCAGTACACATGAAGAAAGGACGCAGCGGCGTGCAAATGCAGGTGCTGTGCAGTCCGGAAAGAGTCGACGCCATGTGTGCACTTATCTTCCGCGAGACCACAACCATCGGCCTGCATTGGCGCATTGAAAACAAGATTGCGCTAAGACGCGAGTGGGTGGAGGTGGCAACCGAATGTGGCCCGGTGCGTATGAAGATCGCCTTCGATGCGAGCGGAGCAGTAACAAACGCCTCACCGGAATATGAAGACTGTCGCGCATTGGCCGATGCCCACGCGGTTCCACTCAAGAAGGTGATGCTTGCCGCACAGCAGGCGTACACTGCTCGCACGGGAGAAAAGCACTGATGGATCGTTTGCAGATTGAAATTCTCCTGAGTGCGGTAAGCAGTGGCGATACCTCAGTGGAGGATGCGCTCAACAAGCTGCGTCATCTGCCTTTTGAAGACATAGGCTTCGCCAAGGTGGACCATCACCGCGCCCTGCGTACCGGCATGCCGGAGACAATTTTCGCGATGGGCAAATCACCGGAGCAAGTGGCAGCGATATTTGCCCGCATGGCCGCCGCCGGTAGCAATGTTCTTGCTACGCGAGCCGACAGCGCAGCCTATGAGAAGGTTGCCGAAGTAGAACCGCGTGCCATTTATCACTCCACCGCGCGCGCCATCACGCTGGAGCAAAGCGCGCCTGTCCGCGGCAAGGGAGTCGTGGCCGTGGTCTGCGCCGGCACAAGCGATCTGCCCGTCGCCGAAGAGGCCGCCATCACTGCACGCATGATGGGCAATGACGTTGAACTCATTGCCGATGTGGGAGTGGCCGGAATTCATCGGCTGCTTGCACAGCGCGATGCATTGCTTGCCGCACGTGTTTTAATCGTCTGCGCTGGAATGGAGGGCGCTCTGCCCACGGCCGTAGCAGGCATGGTCAGGACACCTGTCATCGCCGTCCCAACCAGTGTTGGCTACGGCGCATCGTTCGGCGGCGTAGCGGCACTGCTCGGCATGCTGAACAGTTGCGCGCCCAATGTCTCGGTTGTCAATATCGACAACGGATTTGGCGCGGCGTCGGTCGCGTCACTCATCAATCATCTGGACTGATCGCAAAAAGGGGGCCGTATGGCAACATCGCGCCGCACATTTTTGAAAACCAGTGCTGCCGCTGCGGCAACACTGGCGAGTAGAAATATCGCAGCAAAGGCAATGGAGCCGCTCGATGTCGATCCTCCCGCCCTGGATCAGTTCAGCTACAGTGATGTGACTCTGCTGGATGGTCCGCTGCGTGAGCAGTTTGACCGGAACCACGCTTTCTACCGCGCGCTCGATGAGGATTCGCTGCTCAAGCCCTATCGCCAGCGTGCTGGCCTGCCCGCACCCGGTGAAGACATGGGTGGATGGTACAGTTGGGCGCCGCTCAGCGATATCGACAAGCGGCCCAACAACGGCTTTGCTCCAGGCCATAGTTTCGGCCAGTATCTCTCCGGCCTCGCGCGTGACTACGCCGCCACGGGCGATCAGGCGACAAAGGAAAAAGTCCATCGTCTGGTGCGCAACTTCGCACCTGCCATCAGCAAGCACTTCTGGGATGGCAACCGCTTTCCCGCGTACACCTACGACAAGATCTCCATCGGCATGATTGACGCGCACGTGCTCACCGGTGACCCAATCGCCTTCAAGGCGCTCGATGCGACCCTCGATTCGGTGAAGAATCACCTTCCTCCCGGCGGAATCTCACGCGCCGAGCAGTATGCTCGGCCCCACAAGGACGACTCCTTCTGCTGGGACGAGCCCTACACGCTGCCGGAGAATTGCTTCTTCGCCTGGCGTCACGGTGCTGGTAATCGCTACCGCGAAATGGCGATCCATTTTCTCGCCGATAACTGGTATTGGAATCCATTGGCCGCCGGTGAGAATGTGTTGCCCGGCAAGCATGCCTATAGCCACGTGAATGCCTTGAGCAGTGCCATGCAGGCATATTTCGTTCTGCATAGTCAGAAGCACTTCAAGGCGGCAAAGAACGGCTTCGCCTTTGTACAGGCGCAGAGCTTTGCCACCGGCGGCTGGGGGCCGAACGAAGAGTTCCGCAAACCCGGCAGTGGTGATATTGGCGAAAGCCTCTCGAAGACGCACTCCAGTTTTGAAACACCCTGCGGATCCTATGGACACTTCAAAATCACGCGCTATCTTTTGCGCGCCACACGCGACAGCCGCTACGGCGACAGCATGGAACGCGTGCTCTACAACTGCATTCTTGGCGCCAAGCCCATCAAGCAGGACGGCCACGGCTTTTATTACTCGGACTACAACAACGATGGCGTAAAGGTCTATCACCCTTACAAGTGGCATTGCTGCACCGGCACGTTTTCGCAGATCACCGCGGATTACGGCATCAGCGCGTACTTTCACGGCGGGCCCTCTCTGTACGTGAATCTCTTTATTCCATCGCGCGTGCGCTGGCAACATGGCGATCAACTGATCGAAATACGTCAGCGAACGCACTATCCCCATGTTCCTGAGACGGAGATGGAATTATCCCTGGCTACACCGCTCTCGTTTCCCATTTATCTGCGCATTCCTGCTTGGTCGGGACCAAAGACCAGAATTTCAATCAATGGCAAGGCATTCGTGGATAGTCCAGAGCCGGGAGAATTTGCAAGAGTGGAACGCACCTGGAGAAACGGCGATCATATTGAGATCGCGTTTGACATGCCCACCGTACTTGAAGCTGTCGACGCGCAGCATCCCGACCTTATGGCCGCCTTGCATGGACCGCTTGCTTTGTTCGCCGTTGGTGAAGTTCCTTCTTCCGTCACGCGCAAGGATCTTGCGAGTGTGCAGCAAACTACTTCTGGATCCACAGATTGGAAATCCGCAAGCGGCGCACTCATGCTGAAGCCCTTCGCTTCAATCCACGACGAGCACTACCGCCTGTATCAGAAGGTCGAAGGCTGAAAGCTCGCATGGCAAGAAAAAAGGCCGGAGCAATTGCTCCGGCCTTTGTGTCTCTGTATCGCTGTAGTTCACGGCCGATCATAAAACCTGAAAAATAGCGAGGGCTTTGCGCAATCCTCCGCGCGCGCCACAAGCTCAGCCTGCTGCGCATCATTTAGTGGCGTAAAGTTGCGCGCCAGATGAACATTCTCTTCCAGCTGCGCAATCGAGTCGCATCCAATAATCACCGTACTCACCGGCTTTGAGAGCGTGTAATACATCGCTTCTCGCATCTTTAGTGTGCCCGGCTTGTCTGTCTGGATGGTCATGCCTTCCCACGAGTGCTTCTGCTGCTCAATGGGCGGTGGCGTCCACGTGGAGAGAATACGTCCGCGGCCGGGAATCTTCATGCCGATAATACCCATCTGCCTCTCTACAGCCATCGGCAGCAGGGCATCGTTAAAGCTGTAGTGGTGCGGGTCGGCCGCATTCATTGCCATCAAAATCGTATCGAACGGATAGCGCCGTATTCCTTCCATCAGTGCATCGGGCCGGTAGTGCCCGGTCAGGCCCAGGTAACGCACTACCTTCTGCTGTTGCATCTCAAGCAGCGCCTCCATCGCGCCGCCCTTCGCGAAAATCTGATCAACGTCGAATTGCGTGCCCACATCATGCAACTGCCACAGGTCCACATGATCCGTCTGCAGCAGTTGCAGCGACTTCTCAATCATGCGCATCGATCCGTCGCGTGTACGCTCTTTCGTCTTCGTGGCTAGAAATGCCTCATTGCGCCGATGAGCCATTACCTTGCCCACGTACTGCTCGCTCCAGCGCTCGGGCCCGCCGTAGATTGAAGACGTATCGATGTAATTGACACCCAGATCCAGCGCATGCTCGATAATCGGCACAGCGGTCTCAAAGTTGTTTGCCTTTTCCAGCGCGGCCTGTCCGCCGAGTGAAAAGATACCAACCTTGTAACCGGTCTTGCCCAGATTGCGCGTGGGCATCGCTTCCGGAGTTTTCGGATTCGAAGGCAGAGCCGGCAGCGATTTTGCGGGTGTATCTGCAAATGCCGGAGTGGCCAGCAAAGCAGCGGTCATCGCACCGCCGGCTTTCAGAAACTCACGCCTGCCATGGATACTCACACTCTGATCGTTCTTCTTGCCCATGATGTGCCTCCGCAGTGCAGTGATTGTGCGCGACCATCATAATCCTGCATTGCGGAGCCTGTCTTGCGCACCGCTTGTCTACTTTGGCTTCCCTGGCGAGGGTTTGCTCTCCGTCGGTTTCTTTTCCGTGTGCGTTTTGTGCGTAGTTCGCTTCCGGGTCGTGTGCTTCGGTTCAGGCTTGCAGGGTGGAGGCTCCGGTTTGGGCGCATTCTTTTCCGCCAGCAGCTCCGTGTTATTTGCACGCAGTTCATGCACCAGTTTTTCGTGAGCCTCCGCCTGCGCTTGCATGCGTTCAGCCAGTGCCTTGCGCCCTTCTGACAAGTCCCTCAGCGCCCGGTCCAGAGAACCCACATCCTCCGGTTGCCCCACAACGCGTGCCGCGGAGTAGACACGCAGCAGTACGTCATAGACTGCATCGATGTTTTGAAATGCAGGCACGAGCTTAGCATTGGAATCGGGAGCAAGATCAGCCGCTTCCAGCAATGGCGGCAGCGGATGATGCAGATCGTTAAGGATGGAGGAGCTGTCGTGCTGCGCCTCATCGCGTATATCTCCGCGCTTCCAGCGGTCGAAGCGAATGTGGCTGATTGCGCTCTCCACGCTGTCAATCGCCGGACGCACCAGCGTCGACGGTGTCGGCGCGACTGGCACAGGTGTATTTGTGGGTGCGGGCGACTGCGCAGCGCAGACAAGACTGGTGAGCAATGCGGAACTGAATGAAAGCCAGATTCGCATGGAGTTGTGCCTCCAAGTAGTCATCCCCCTATTATTAACCTCGCCAGGGAAAACGTGCGGGTCAGGGTGGGGCAACTCCTTCCGCAGCATCTTTCATCCAGACAGTGGATTCTTGCGCGTATGTTCAGATGCGGGGAACTTTCGTCCGCAGCCGAGCGTACTCCCCCACATGCTCAGAGACGTGAGGTACGCACTTCGACAGTTAGCCAAGTCGCCGGGTTTTGCGGTTACGGCGATTGTGACCCTGGCACTCGGAATCGGCGCGAACGCCGTGGTCTTCAGCGTGATGAATGCGCTGGTGCTCAAGCCTGTAAATGTTCCGCATGCGGAGAACCTCTACATGGTGCAGAGGTTTACCGGCCCTTCTCAGTCGTATCTTGATTACCTCGATCTTCGCGACCGTAACCGCACATTTAAGAATCTTTTCCTCGTTAAGATTTCCGGTTCTATGGGAGTCGATTCCGGTGGTAATCCCACAACCGCGTGGCCATACATGGTCAGCGGCAATTACTTTGACTCACTTGAAATTCATCCCTATCTCGGTCGCTTCCTTCACGCATCCGACGAGAAGGGAAAGAACAGTGCACCTTATGTGGTGCTCAGTTACGCATTCTGGAGCAGCTACTTCCACGGCGATAAAAATGTGATCGGGAAGCCTCTCTCCATCAACAAGCATCTGTTCACCATCATTGGAGTTGCTCCGGCAGACTTCCGCGGAACAGAATTGTTCTTCGCACCTGCCTTCTGGATTCCAATCGTCGATCAGCCGATAGTCGAGGGCTATGACAGCCTTCAATACCGCGGCAATCATTCACCGTGGGTCATGGGTCGATTGAAGCCTGGCGTAACACCAGGCGAAGCTACCGCTGACTTGAACACCCTCGGTGCTTGGCTTTCCAAAACCTATCCCGGGGATGATGAGGGCATCAACTTTTCTCTGGCGCGTCCCGGCCTGATTGGTGATTTACTGGGTGGCCCTGCAAAGGCCTTCATGGCAGGTCTCATGTTGCTTGCCGGATTGATTCTGCTTGCTGCATGCGCCAACCTTGGCAGCCTCTTTGCAGCGCGCGCGGCAGACAGGGCCAAGGAAACTGCTCTGCGGCTCGCCTTGGGTTCGTCGCGGAAACTCATCCTTCGTCAGTTGCTCACGGAAGCAATGATCGTTTCTCTCGCCGGCGGCGCCATCGGCCTCGGATTAGGTGTCGTCATTCTGCGCGCGCTAAGTGCGTGGCGTCCCATTCCCGACGTGCCCATCAATGTCCCCGTCAATCCTGATTTGCGCACCTACGCCTTGGCACTGGTGATGGCGATTGTCAGTGGCCTTCTGTTTGCCATGGTGCCGGTACGCCAGGTGCTTAAGTCTGACCCTTGGCAAATGATCCGGTCCGGCATGAGCAGTTCCGTCACCATGCGGCGCGTAACCCTACGCGATGTCCTGCTGGTGGTACAGATTGCCATCTGCGCAGTACTGGTAACTTCATCGCTCGTCGCGGTGAAGGGCTTGGCGCGCTCCATGACGAGCAATTTCGGATTCAATCCCCAGCACGCGCTCCTGGTCTCGACGGATTTGCAGATGATCGGCGTGAAAGACGACGATCAGCCGCGCATGCAGCAGCGCATGATGGATGCCATCAGCGCGATTCCCGGCGTCCAGCAAGTGGGTTATACCAACGATCTTCCACTGGGCCTGGGCGGAAGCGACTCGTACTATTACACAGATGCAACCACAGACTTCAGGCCGACCAATGCTGCGGGCGACGCAATGGTGTACCAGGTCTCGCA
>JAGWSG010000146.1 GCA_028876335.1 Acidobacteriota bacterium | reverse complement strand
GAGCCGCGTGTGAATGTGCTGGAACTAAACCTGGTACTGGATAGCCGGGACCCGCACAAAGCAGTCAGCGTCATTCCATAAAGCCCAGGTAAGGGTCAGTGCCGAAATTGGCGAAATTTGGGAAGATCTGGCGGATTTGCCCGTCGGAGAGCCCAAACCAGTGGGCAAGGGTCCCTGTGTACTGGTCGACTGAGGTTGTTGGGATGAGTCTGCCTGCGCCGACGTCATTGGCCTGATTGGTTCCGATAATAGGATATTGACCGTACATATCATGCCCATGGACGGCACCACCGACGACAAAGTGGCGACTGCCCCAGCACTGGTCTGTGTCGTCACTGTTGGAGGTGAGGGTGCGGCCGAAGTCGGAAGCGGTGAAGGTGGTGACCTGATCGCCGAGTCTAAAGGTTGTCATGAGCCCGTCAAAGTATTCAAGTGCCTGACCGAGCTGTGTGAGGAGGCGCGCGTGCTGCGGCGTCTGACCATCATGCGCGTCAAAGCTACCGAGGTGCACGAAGAAGATTTGGCGCGAGACGGCGAGACTGGCGCAGCCGGCGTTGAAGAGATTTTGAACGCCCTGCAGTTAAGGATTGAGCGCGAAGGTGCGGCCGCTTTGAGGTGTTTGCAGAGTGATAGGAAGAAGAATGCCGAGCGGGTAGGCGAAGCCGGGCGCGCCGGAGCGCGCCGCGGTGAAGGCGGCAAAGGAGTCAGAATCCGTGGCGGTGAAGGCACGGGCCTACTCGGTGTAGCGGAGCAGCGGTTCACGCGGCTTGCCGTATTGCGGATTGCCTGCGGCGGCAGTAGCGTCGCGCGCCTCTGGATCGAGGAGGATTGCGGTGATGACAGCCTTCATGTCTCCGCGTACACCGGAGCCGTTGTCTTTGAGGACGGCGGCAACGCGGCTGACAAGTCGGGACTGGGGTTGTTGGTGACCAGATGCTGAATTAATTGTTTGCAGAAAAATGCGGGCAAATTGGGATGATTGAAGAGTGTGTCGAGCGCAGTCTTCAAATCACCGGTTGTATCGGGGCTGGCCGACATGGGAATGTTTACGCCGAGAAAGTCCTCCTGCGCGGTTGGGTGATGGTTGGGATAGGGCTACATGGGGAGGAGATCTTCACCGTAGCCGGTGCCGACATACATGCTGCAACTGGACCATGCGGTGTCGGAGGTGTTGCCGGGGGCACTCCAGCTGAAGCCGGTGAGAACTTTGGCGAGGCCCATGACATCGTCATTGGAATACGTAGGAATGGGCTGGCCGGTGCCGTCGAGCTTTTGTCTACCGTTGTCGTTGAGCTGATAGAGGCCGATGGTGGACAACTGCATGACTTCTCTCGCGTAGTTTTCATCGGGGTCAGTGGCGGCGTTTCCCTTGTGATTGCCGAGCATGGAGAGGTATTTGCCCATCATGGGGTTGAGAGTGAAATCTTCAAGGAGCTGTCGGAAATTGCCAAAGGCGTCCGCGCCAAGAGTGTCGTAGTAATTGGCTTCACCGCGCGGCATGTGCTGGATGGTGGCATCGACGCCGGAGTCGACGAAGATTTCAGAGAGAGCGTACTGCACGCGCTGGCGAAGCTGGTCGCTGGCGGAAAGGTTGTGCTGCCAGAAGGCGTTCTCGACGTAGATCTGTGCCTGATTGTTCTGCATGTAAAGTGTGGCGTTGCATTTGACGTCACCAACGGCGCAGGACGGATTGTTGAAGAGGATTGCCTGCTCGACGCCAGGTTCCATTTTGGTTGGCTGCATGTTGAATTGTTCGTTGAGCCAGGCCTGATAACCGATGAGCGAGAGATGGTGGATTTCCTCGTCGGTTGGGCCGAAGGTGGCCTGTACGAGAAAGCGGGATGCGTCTTCAGGGCTGACGGCTGGGACGGGAGCGGTTCCCTGCACTTGTGCAATGAGGTCCGATGAAGTGGCAGGGCCGGGCGCAGGATTGAGAATCTGAATGTCGAGGTCGCCGGGCTGTGTCAGGTTGAGCGTAGCAGTGAGCTGCATTCCGCTGTCAAAGGTCGTGGTGACGGGCGAACCGTTCATGAGGACGGTGGCGCCGTTGATGAAGTCTTTGCCTTGTACGACGATGCTGGCCGTACCTACAGCGAAAGACATGGGTGTGGCGGATTCAAGAACGGCGACCGGATTGAGTACGGCGATGTAGCGCGTGAGGAAGACATTTGGGTTATCGACGTTGACGACTTTCAATTGCACGGCATTACCGGGCGTGGGGACGACGGGCGGCGCTGTGTAGGTAATGGAGCCGTCATTGTTTTGGACGACCGTGCCGATGGTTGCATTGCCGCCCTGGATGCCGTTGATTAAAAGCATGACTGCAGTGTTGGTGGCGCCCTCAATTGTAAGGCCCATGTTAAAGGAGTTGCGGACTCGCACATCTGTGCCGAGATAAGGTTGCAGCTTGAGGACGACCTGACCGGGGCTGACGGTGATGGAGAGCGATTTTGAATTGGCGGAGTCCGGATCGGGATTAGTAACCAGAATCGGGTAAGTGACGGGGTTGGTCGCGGCTATGACTGCCATCAGTTTGGTGGAAGATGCATATGTCGTTGGGACAGGTGCCGTTCTACATGACCTGATAACTGAAGATGAAGCCCGCGCCGTTAAGGGTGACCGTGGTTGTTCCTTCTGTGAAGGCGGTGGGCGTGACGGAGTTGAGGACGGGGATGGGATTGAGGACATTGATCTGAACAGACTCTGGCGGATTGTCGAGATGTGCGGTAGGAACTACAGTGATGGTGACGGTGTTGGGTGCAGGAACGGCAGAGGATGCAGTATACAAGCCGTTCGCATCGACTGTGCCGAACTCAGCATTGCCCCATGCAATTCTGTTGACGAAGTAAGTGCGGGGTACCTTGGTCACGGCGAAGTAGCTCTGGATTTGGACGTACTCATTTACGCGAACCGAGTTTTGCAACACGGTGATCTGCCCAAAGAAGCTGCGATCGATACCCGCAGGTCCACCGCATCCGACCACGCAGGCCAGGAGTAGAAGTGCCACGAAAGTAGCCGCTACAGTTCGGGAGGATTGGCCAGTTGAGTTCACGCGCATAGGTCACTTCCTGCCTCAGATTCGAAGTGACAAAGACGGAGAGCCGTACTCGATAAAACCTACGAGACACGTACACTTCACTATGCGAACCCTTTCGAGTTTGCGGGGTTGGAGGCGGGGGAGGTTCGCAAGGAATCGTCGAAACGTCGCATTTGATTGAGTTGCAGTTGGCCCATCATAACGCTGCGGCAGAGAGCTAGCTCTTTTGGGTGATATCTTGAGCCATTATTTTGGTGACGATCAGGGAAGGTCCAGCGATGCGTGTTCCTTATCGGAACACTCTTCAACGCCAAAGAAGTTGTCGATGCGGGTGAAAAGGAATGGCCTGCTCGTCAGCGACAACTTTTGGACCTAAGGCGCCGAGCTTGCCACACCAAATGCACACAGTGCTGGAAGGCTGGGGCGACGCATCTACACCAACTCGTCCTAACTTATGAAGTTGTTGGTTGATTGCTTCTTATCTATGTGCGTATCTTCGATATTTCCATTAATAACTTTTTAAGTATGGCCTTTTGGGTTAGCACCTAAAAGTACGATAAAGCACTTCAGTAAGATTACCCTTCATCCTTTTGGCTATTACGTCCGATGAAGTGAGTAATGAGGCACGCGGTCCAGCCGGTAGCCAGTCATCCTGGGTAATAGCCGCACATCTGAGCGGAAAATCAGGGGAATAGGCGGATCCGTTCTCCAGGGGGTGAAAAAGGCTTGCTTACCTCATCCACTAACAAAACCGACAGGCTGATCACAGTCGTACGAGCGGGGCCTTAGGGTTTAACGCTTATTCACTAAACCACATTCAGATCACCAATGACGATTGAGGCCTGCTGCGCCTCGACAAGGGGAACTTCATGAAGAAATTGACCCTCATTAGCGCTACAGCAATTGCAATTCTGGCAATGGGCGGATGCGTTCACACATTGATGGCACAAGAGTATGCGACTGCTTTATTGCGATCTTCGCGCATCCGAACGGCTGAACCGCCTAAGAGTGATAAGGCGGCAGAAGATGGGAGTGCCAAAGACTCAGTGCCAACAACGGAGACCCAATTCACCTGGAATCTGCCACAAGCCGGCGGCGTCTACATGGCGACGGGCGGCTCGATGCAAAGAATGAAGGCAGGCACAGGCGTGAATCAGCCTGTTTACGCTGGCTACCGCGGTAAAGGGGCGGGCAACGGCAAGCGTTCTTTGAACTCGCCTGTATCCCTCGCAGTTATGGCTTCGTCAGACTCAATTACCGTTGGAGGATTTCAGCAGTTCTACGCAATCGGCACTTATAGTGACGGATCGACCCAGGACCTGACATTGGCTGTTTCCTGGAGTAGCAGTGCAACTAGCATTGCAACAGTTTCCCTGTCTGGGCTGGTAACCGGAATCAGCGAGGGAAATGTCTTCATTCAAATCAACTATGGGAACTTGAGTGCATCAAGGGCGATTGCCGTAACGGCGGCGCAGATTACTCTGACATCCCTACTCGTCACACCTTCATCTGCATCTCTCGCACAAGGCAGTTCGCAGCAGTTGACGGCGGTTGGCACCTATAGCGATGGATTCACCAAGACATTTTCTTCTAACATGGCCTGGGTCTCCAGCAACTCCGCTGTTGCCTCCGTTTCTTCTGGGGGTCTTGTTACCGCCATCTCGCCAGGATCAGCGACCATCAGCGCGACATCAGGAACAACTAAAGCATCCGCAACGATTACAGTAACAGCGCCGGCACTGCAAAGCATCACTGTGGCACCAGCATCGGCATCGATTCTCGTTGGCGGAACGAAGCAGTATAGTGCAACGGGACGCTATAGCGACGGATCAAGCAAGTCGCTCACAAATGTGACCTGGGCAACCAGCGCACCTTCTGTCACATCGATCTCGTCATCGGGAATGGCAACAGGACTTGCATCTGGAACGGCGACTATTTCCGCAGTCTCTGGCGGCTTCACTGGATCAGCTGCAATCACGGTAAGCGCGCCGATTCTTCAATCACTTAATATCAGCCCTGCATCAACTTCGATTACGGTTGGCGGCACACAGCAATTTACTGCGACGGGCACTTACAGCGATGGATCGAGCAAATCACTGAGCGAAGTTGTGTGGAGTTCAGGCAATACAGCCACAGCAACCATTTCAGGCAGTGGAGTGGCAACAGGTGTGGGGACAGGCTCGACATCGATTGTCGGTGCATCAGGTTCTGTTTCCGCATCGGCGGCAATAACGGTTACGTCTTCAACACCGACACTGCAGTCAATCGTCGTCTCACCCGCGTCAACTTCGATCAATACTGGCGGCACGGAGCAGTTCACTGTAATCGGAACATACAGTGACGGTTCCACGAAGGCACAGAGTTCTGCTAACTGGACATCGAGCAATTCTTCAGTTGCCACGGTAAGTTCGAGCGGATTAGCTAAGGGAATCGGGCAGGGTTCGACCACGATTACTGCAAGCATCGACAGCCTTTCCGGTTCCAGCATGTTGTCCGTCACAGGGGTTTCTGGCGTAGGTGGCTGTGATGGATTGGGTAACTGTTACATATACGCAAGCGCGAAGGGCAGCGGGAACGGATCGAGCTGGGCGAACGCGTACACGGGCTTCGGTACGGGCACGGGGCAGGTGAACCCGGCCAAGATGCAGCGCGGCGCCACCTACTGGATCGCCAACGGCAGCTACGGCGCGCAGAACTTCTCCACCCCCGACTCCGGCACACAGATGATCACCATCGAAGGGGCCACCGCGGCCAGCCACGGACCAGCCACCGACTGGAGCGACAGCTACGCCGGCAAGGCCATCTTCGCCGGCGCAACCACAGGCATCTTCTCCGACTACTGGGCCTTCGAAGGACAGACAAGAGGCTCGGACTGGCAGTCCGGCTACACCATCATGTTCGACATCAACGGCGTGGCCAACCAGCGCGGCGTCATCACCAACCGCGATGCCTCCGGCACGGCCTACTCCAACCTGTTCTTCGACTACGTCGAAGTCCGCGGTTCGAACATGAACTTCACCTTCAACAGCGGAAGCTCCTCCAACTGCTCCACCTACTGCGACGGAGGCTTCTACACCGGAAGCCCCACCAACAACCTCTACGTCGGACACTCCTGGATCCACGACGTCGGCGACACCCAGTTCCAGTCCAACCTCAACGACTCGCCGACCAACTCCAACGGGTCCGGATGGATCGTTGAGTACAACTACATCTCGCGCGACCACACCGGGGATCAGGCCAACGGGGCACACTCGGAAGCCTTCTCCTCCACTGTGCAGAACATGACCGTGCGCTACAACTACTTCCAGGACATCCTCTCCTCCGGCGTGATTACAGACGCCTCGGGCGGCAACCCCGACGTGGGTCCCTGGTATGTCTACGGCAACATCGTCTTCTGGACGGACAACGCGGTGATGACCTCGAACTCGACCGCTTCCGGGCTGGGTGACGGCTTCGTCAGCTTCTTCGGCGGCAACCTGCATGGCACCAGCTACATCGTGCATAACACCATCGCCAACCTGGGCGTGCAGCCGCACTGCGCTGAGCAGGGTGTAGCCTGCACGATGTACTACCTGTATGCCTCCGGAACCGGCACCGCAAGCTGGGTGATTGAGAACAACCTGGTCTGGAACGCCAACGGTTCCTGCGTCTATGACGGAGGCTCCACCTGGACATGGACGGCAGACTACAACACCCACTACGGCGGCACCGCTGGAACCATGCAGAACTGCGGATCCCATGCCCAGACTGTCGCCAACACAAATCCCTTCGTCAGCTGGGATGGCAGCGGCACGCAACTGGTCCCCTACGAGAGCCTCAACTTCTCCATCACTACAGACACCAATGCAGGAAACAACATCTTCTCCAGCCTGCCCGCTGGATGCACTCCCGGCGTAAACTGCATGAACGTCGATATGAATGGGAAAATCTTCGGCGCTAACGCCAATTACGACAGAGGTGCACTGCAAAAATAATGAGGATACAAGATCCTTCGGAGGGCAAGAAGCTCGCTCTCGCAACCTGGAACCCATCTTAGGATGGGTTCCTTTTTTTGAGCACAGGTCTTGAGAAGGATGTGTTTGCTTGAGTCAGGAGGTAGTGAGAGACGTAGCTGGCTTTTGAATGACAGCGCAGAACCACTTATTCTCTGCCAGTGGGGTGATCTCAATGTCTTTGATTTCAAGGGGTAAGTTGGAATGAATCCATTGACCGGGCCGGAGCTGATCTTTCATATCTCCAGCAGCCTGTACAGGTGCGATGGACTGATCGGATTTCACAATTCGGTCAACGATGACAATGCGACCACCAGGCTTGACTACCCAGATCATTTCCTTCAAAGCGCGTGCCGGATTTGAAAACAAGCTCATTCCCCCGACGTTGAAGACTGCATCAAATACTTCCGAGCGAAATGGAAGACGCGCAGCTTCGCCTTGGAATAGATGAGCAGTACGGGTTTGTGCAGCGAGGTTCTTGCTGCAAACTCGAAGCATGTTGAAGGAAATGTCTAACCCAAATACTTCCACATTGTTCGGAATAAATGGAATGGTCGCTCCCGTTCCAATACCAACCTCAAGCAGCCGCATGCCTGCCTGCAGGTCGAGTTTTTGGATTGCGGTTTTTCTCAGATTCTCTCTGATTTCTCTTTCCGGACGGATCAATTCAAACCAGTCATATAATCCGGCAAACCAGTCGTAACGCCGCATCATTCGTAAACTGGCGCTCGACAAAGTGCTAACGAAAAGTGGAATTTCCTCGCGGATAGGAAATACGCGGCCCGTAGCGGCATTCCTCAGGTTGCCGCCATCCCATTCCAAAGAATGTCGCGCGTCAGGGTCGCACAACGTTGATAAGACTTCAGCCTCGATAATTCAGCTCCAATAGCGGGAGGCAATGTTCGACATCTTTTATATTGAAAACAGCTTCAATCTACCACAGAATCGACAATTCCTCTGTGTTAGAGATCACCATTTGCTGCAATCACTTAGACAGCACTTGCTACAATCGGGATTATCGGCCAAAGCGGCAGTCTACCGCATTACAGGCCAACACTGTGACGCATGACACTCCGTCTTTTTAATACTCTTACGGGCCAACAAGACGAACTGAAGCCTTCCGACGGCGACACGATTCGGATGTATGCCTGTGGCCCGACCGTTTACGATTTTGGCCATATTGGCAACTTCCGGACTTTTCTGCAAGTGGATGTTCTCCGCAGATTTCTGTTGCTGACCGGCCATAAGCTTCGCCATGTCATGAATATTACGGACGTAGATGACAAAATCATACGGAACGCTACGGCCGCAGGA
This sequence comes from Acidobacteriota bacterium, assembly GCA_028876335.1. Taxonomy (GTDB): domain Bacteria; phylum Acidobacteriota; class Terriglobia; order Terriglobales; family Acidobacteriaceae; genus Telmatobacter. The sequence continues at coordinate 16,284 of JAGWSG010000146.1, read as the reverse complement.
ATCCCCATCAGCGAATACACTCCAAGATTCGTTGAAGCTTTCTTCGAAGACCTGGACTCATTGCGCGTGCAACGGCCGGAAGTGATTGCGCGCGCCACAGAACACATTGAAAAGATGGTGGAGTTGGTGGAGAAGCTCTCTGCAACCGGCGCTGCCTACAGGACAGAAGACGGTAGCTGGTACTTCCGGCTTTCGGCATTTCCTGAGTACGGCAAGCTGAGCAAGAAGGACCTCTCAGGCATGGAGGATGGCGCGCGGGTGGATGTGGACGAGTACGAAAAGGACTCAGCCCGCGATTTTGCGCTCTGGAAAGCTGCAAAGCCCGGAGAAACCGCCTGGGATACACGAATTGGACGTGGACGGCCAGGTTGGCACATTGAGTGCTCCGCAATGGCTATGGAGTACCTGGGAGACAGCTTCGACCTGCATGCAGGCGGAGAAGACCTGATGTTCCCCCACCATGAGAATGAAATTGCGCAGAGCGAGAGCGTGACCCACAAACCGTTTGCCGATCATTGGATGCATGTGCGATTTCTGCTTGTCGACGGACGCAAGATGTCAAAGAGCGAAGGCAATTTCTATACGTTGCGCGATTTGCTGTTGAAGGGTTTCAAAGCATCGGCAATTCGCTTTGCTCTGATCTCCGTGCCCTATCGGCATCAGCTTAATTTCACATTTGAAGGACTGACAGATGCCACAAACGCAATCGATCGCCTGAGAACTTTCTATCAGCGGATCACAACAGGCAGTTTTCCTGCCGGTGAAAATGCAGACCTGCAGACGGCTTGCAAAGATGCGCACTCAAAGTACATGGAGGCTCTGGCGAACGACTTGAATACGGCCGAGGCACGCGCACCCATTTTTGATCTGGTTCGCGCCGCAAATACGGCAATCGATCAAGGAAAGTTTTCTACCAGAGACCGCGACGCCGTACTCGCCGTGCTGCAAGCCTTTGACGCGGTATTCGACGTTCTGCAGGATTGCGATGCAGAACCAACGCAGCGGGCACTAGAGTGGGCGAAATCCTCCGGGCGGATGGATGACGTAGCGCCCGAATTGGTAGAGCGGCAGTCCATGACAGACGAGATGATTGAGTCGTTGATTGCTGAGAGAACTCAGGCAAAAAAGCAGCGGAACTTCGCACGCGCTGACCAAATTCGCAATGAGCTTGCCGAGAAGGGCGTGGTCCTCGAAGACTCGAAGGATGGTGTTCGCTGGAAGCGCAAGTAGCTTCATCACATTGATAATATTATCCTTATGCGAATGCTCGGGAACACCGCATGCATTCCTGAATCATGGTAGACTTGCCGCCAGTGAAAGCTTTTATCCCACTCACGATCCTCTTGATGAGCAGCGTGTTTTGCCTCCACGCGCAGATGCAGGCACCTGCATTGACTGCCCACCATGGAGTGCTGGATTACACCTACTCTCTACCCTCCGACTGGGAGGTAATCGATTCACAGCCGCTCATTCCCGCTGTAAAGGCGGAGCAGGCGAAGAAGGCGCCAACGGCCGAGGAGCGGAAAGGTGTGGAGTGCGTGCAGGTAAGCCTGACTGCAAGGCACGGCAGCCCAGCGTCGGTAGTGGTCGCAGTGGAACTGCCTTATGCCTGCTTTGGGCAGACCATGTCTGACAAGGATTTGCCGGGATTTGCCGATGGAGCCTCGGACGGTCTTCGGAAGAGCTTCACCATCTCCGACGTCCGGTATGGCACGTATCAATTGGGCACGCATAATTTCTGGATCGAACGTGCGTCGGGAGTTGTCATCGACCATCCAGAGGCGAAGTACACAATTGAAATTGCGTGCACGCTCCTGAAAGAGGGCGCCGTTTGCTGGATGACCATGGCGGCAGACGCTCAAGCGCTGGAATCCTTTGAATCTGGCCCGGTGGCATTGGAAGGGGCCGCGCCCACGGCGCTTGTTCCGGCCAATGCCTTTGAAAAGAAACCAGTTCACTAGTTGAGCTACGCCGGCAAAGCCCGTCGTAGCGCTGCCCCGTCTCGCGATTCAGAAACTTACTCCATGCTATCCTGAATACGAGCGGACTCCATTATGCACAGCTTTTCCTCATTTCGGGACTCGATCATGCCGGCTTCCCGTCGCTGGTCGCGCTCACGTGCGCGCTGCATTTGTCCCCGCCTCCATCTTCGTGTGCTTCCAACCCGCACGCGACCTAGTCTCTTCGGCGGAGACTAAGGTTTCATCCGCCGAAGATCCTCGCCTGCTTTCTGAGCCTGGAAATTAAGGCTCGCAGAAGAGATCGCCCCGCCCAAACGGGGTCCCGCGGCTGCCTGCGAATGATTCCTTCACCCGTAGGACTTGCCGCGCCAACGTATCTATGGAGGAGTGATGAAGATGAGCAATCAAGAACTGCATGCACAATTTGGACCCAAGTTGACCGGTCCCCTGCCGGGCCCAAAGGCCAAGGCCGCCGTTGAAGCCGACTCGCGTTATATTTCGCCCAGTTATACCCGTTCTTATCCGCTCGTCGCCAAGCGCGGAAAAGGCCTTCGCGTGGAAGACGTGGACGGCAATGTATTTCTCGATTTCGCAGCGGGCATTGCCGTGAACTCCACCGGCCATTGCCATCCAGAGGTTGTCGCTGCCATTCAACAGCAGGCCGCGGAACTGATTCATATCTCTGGCACAGACTTTTACGATGAGCACTTGACCAATCTTGCCGCGAAGTTGAGCGAGATTGCCCCGATGAGAGGACCGCACAAGGTTTTTTACGGCAACTCCGGTGCAGAGGCGGTGGAATGTGCACTCAAGTTGGCGCGTTACCACACTGGCCGCCAGCAGGTGATCGCGTTCCTGGGAGCCTTCCACGGAAGGACGATGGGCGCACTCTCGCTGACCGCTTCAAAGCCACAGCAGAAGCGCCGTTTCTCTCCACTGGTTCCAGGCGTCACCCATATTCGTTATCCCTATGCTTATCGTGGTTGTACTGGTGGCCCGCAGGAAGAAGAAGCCTACGCACTGGGATGCGCACGCTATATCGAAGAGAAGCTCTTCAAGACCATCCTCGCTCCTGAAGAGGTTGCTGCAATTTTTGTGGAACCCATTCAAGGTGAGGGCGGATATATTGTCGCTCCAACAATCTTCATGCGTGAACTGCGCAAGATATGCGATCGTCACGGAATTCTTCTGGTTGCGGATGAAGTGCAAAGCGGCGCGGGCCGCACGGGCAAATGGTGGGCTATTGAGCACACCGGCGTTGAGCCTGACATTGTCTGCATGGCGAAGGGAATTGCCAGCGGTATGCCACTGGGAATTTGCATGAGCAAAGCCAGCGTCATGGACTGGGTCCCCGGTTCGCATGCATCCACTTTTGGAGGAAATCCAATATCGATTGCTTCAGCGCTGGCGACGATCGAAATTCTGAATAATGGCGCCATTGCAAACGCCGCGAAGGTGGGAGCAATGATTCTCGACCGCCTGAACGGCTGGAAGAAGACACACCCGATGGTGGGTGATGTGCGCGGCCGCGGTCTGATGATTGGAATCGAGCTGGTCAAAGACAAGGGTACGCGCGAACCTGTTCCAGCGGTGCGCAATCGCGTTGAGTATCTCGCCTTTGAGAAGGGTTTAATAATTCTCGGATGTGGGGAAACTTCCATCCGCCTTTGCCCGCCACTAATCGTGAGCGAAGAGGAAGCAACGGTTGCCCTCGATATTCTTGAGGAAGCTTTGACAATGGCAGAAGAGAAATTTGAAAGTACGAGTGCACCGGTTGTGGCAAAGTCGTAAGCCAGTGCTTTGCGAAAAATGGCCCGGCATTCGTGTCGGGCCTTTTTCGCTGGTTCTCTCTTGATTAGATCTCTTAGGTGGCGCAGTTTGCCAGGTCAGTTGATGCAATCTCAGCCGTGCGACGCGCCGCCAATTCCAGGCTCTGCGCCATTTCTCTGGTTGCTAGCCGCTGTTCTTCTGCTGAAGCGGCAAGCATGTGCGAAAGCGTTGTTACACCTTCGGTTTCTTTGCTGATGCGTTGCATTGAGGCAACCGAAGTATCAATATCTCCCCGAATTACCGACACTTTGGTCTTAATGTCGGCCGTGGCAGCAGCGGTTTGCTCAGCAAGCTTTTTTACCTCGCCCGCGACTACACTAAAGCCGCGTCCATGGACTCCGGCGCGGGCAGCTTCGATGGTTGCATTCAAGGCGAGAACACTGGTCTGCGTGGCAATGGATGCAATCAAGTCTGCCACTTTGGCAACACCCTCACTTGAAAACTGGAGTCGCTCCATGGCGCGCATGCCTTCTGAACCTGCTTCCTGAAACTTCTTTGCAGCATTCTGTGTTTCCACTGCGGTTCGTGCCAGTTCTCCGATGCTACTGTCGATTTCCTGTGAGGCAGTGCTCACGACGGCAATTTGTTTGCTCACTTCTCCCACACCGTCCTGCAGTGCCCGTTGTGCGCATGCCAACGCCTCAAGCTTCTTTGTCATCACACCCCAGACAACGGCTGCCCCCACGTAAGCTCCACTTGATTTGATGATTGGCTCAATCTCCAGGTCCAGGCGCTCAGGTCCCAATTGAATGGTCGCCTTATGCGGTAAATGGTGTGCTCCCGCGTGATGCTTTGCGCCAAGGATGCGGTCCACATTGTCCGGATACTTATGAAAAACATGGATGGATTTTCCGACAACCTGATCGTAAGGAACGGGAAGATACTGCTGCAACGAGCGAAGAGTCTCTTTGGACCTGCGATTCATATAGCGCATGATCAGTTCACGGTCGCAAAACATTACATTCACTGGAAGCGCATCCAAAGCATGTTCGAATACCGAGTCTAAGAGCGAAGTTGTAGCTGCTCCCTGTACTTCCGATTCCATGACAGCGGTCCCTGCTGCCGGTCCGTTCCGTTGCGATAACCACTCACCCACCGACTCCTTGACCATAGAAAACTCCAATCTGTCGCAATTCTGCGCAATCTCCATATCGGCTTCGGCAAGAAAAACCTGAGCGGTGACGGATGGCATTGCTGGATGCTTGCCATCGATTCACAATATTGGCCTATGGCAAAAAACGCTGCGTTTCGTCGGTCCTGGCTGGAACTTACAGTGCGATTCCTGGGCCTGCTTGAGGGAACGCGCATAGCAAGAGCTTCAAATGCCCCTCACCTCGCCCTCGGAATCGCGGGCGAAGAAGAGGCATTCTTTTATCTAAAGAGAAGGGGATATGAGGTGGTGGCGCGGCGCTGGACATCACATGGCGTTCGCGGAGATCTCGACCTCATTGCGTGGAAAGGACCACTGCTTTGCTTTGTGGAGGTAAAAACGCGTTCGAAGCACGACATTGCCGCTGCGGAAGTTGCAGTCGATGACACCAAGCGGCGCGTAATGCGCAAGCTTGCCAGGCGCTATGTTCGGCAGTTGCCACGTGCTGGGCTCCCACCCTGCCGCTTTGATGTCATGAGCGTGTACTTAACCGGAACGCAGCCCCCAGAGATTTTCCACTTTGAAGGCTCATTTGGCTGGAGAGACGACGAGTACGAATAGCCTTTGTTAAGAAGACCACGCCTCAACCTTTTGCGTCTTCGTACTCTTCATGCCACGCCATCTGAATAGCTTCCAGCTTGGGCTCATTCGACTTCTGCGGATCATCCGCAAAGCCCTCCAGCTCCGTGACGTACTTGTGCAAGTCAGTAAAGCGAACCGTCAAAGGATCGACGTCAGGAAACTTCTCCTGCAGTTGAATGCCGATCTCTTCGGCGTCTGTCCAGTAGATTTCGCGTGGCATTTTTATCCTCTAGAAGGAGTTTCCCTGCACTACTTGCCTTCGGCCATTGAAAGCGGTTTGCCTTCGGAAGTGTAATTGCGATTCCACTTCGGAATTTCGACCACGTAGTTGCCAGGCTTTGTAATCACGGCCTGGCATCCGAGACGCGAATTCAACTGCTGATCAGCCGCCATATCGAGGCGATCCAGTTCGTCGTCGTCTGCTTCGCTTATCCCCTGTTGATCTTTGATCCAGAGATGGCAGGTTGTACAGGCGCACACTCCTCCGCAAGCGTGATCCAGAAAGATACCAAAATTCTCCGCGACGTCGAGGAACGACATCGGCTTGCCGTGATGGTCATACGGCATGGTGCCGAATTCAAATTCGACAGCCTTGCCTTCCGGCTCAAAGGTTACGCGCACCAGTTTCTCAGGGGGGATATTTGTTGTATTAACTCCGCTCATTTCTCTTTCCTCTCTTTTGCTGCCGCGCTATCTGAATTCGGTTGGGGCGAAGGGATGTGGCGCCGAAATAGAGCTATCGTCGAGATCCTCTCCAGCATCCTGCATTGTCTTCCCGCGAATAGCACTCGTTACTGCGGCGTCCATCATGAGTTCCGCAAGCCGCTGCGTAGCCCGATCCAGCCAGGCAGTCGTTTCGCGCAGTTCCTTGGCATCGGTTCCCAGCTTTGCGGATGCCAGCTTGTCTTGCGCGGAAGTGATGGCAGCTTGCTCTTCACCCGTTAAATGTGCCCATGCCGGGTTCGCCTTTGCCTGCTCCACCTTGGTCAACAACGATTCCGCTTCATTGCGCGCTTCAATCAGCAGCCGCCTGGCGAAGTCTTCTTCGGCGTGGTCAAACGAGTCGAGGATCATGGTTTCGACCTGCTCATCGGTCAGACCGTAGGTCGGTTTCACTTCAATCTGCGCTTCCTTGCCGCTGCGTTGTTCGCGAGCAGTGACGCGGAGAATTCCATCCGCATCGATCAGGAACTTGACTTCAATACGCGGCAGGCCCGCGGTCATAGGTGGAATTCCCTTCAAGTCAAAGCGTGCAAGGGAGCGGCAGTCTTCGGCAAGTTCGCGCTCACCCTGCACCACGTGAATAGCCACGTTGGTCTGGCCGTCGACACCGGTTGTAAAGTGCTCGGTCGCCGATGCTGGGATCGTAGAGTTGCGCTGAATGATCTTTGCCACAACGCCACCGAGTGCTTCAATACCTAGAGAAAGCGGAGTGACATCAAGCAGGAGCAACTCTTCGGTTGCCTTTGAGGCACCGGCAAGAATGTCTGCCTGTACAGCGGCTCCCAGTGCAACCACTTCATCGGGATTCAGCTCTGTATGCGGTTTCTTGCCACGGGCGGCTAGATGAAACAGTTCATCGACCAGCTTGTGTACTGCGGGAATCCGCGTCGACCCGCCGACAAGCACTACCTCATCGACGTCTTCCGGCTTTACTCCGGCGTCTGCCATAGCTTGCTTGCATGGACCGGCGGTCCGGTCGAGAATTCCTTCGATGAGAGATTCAAAAACCTCACGCGGAATCTCGCGCTGGTAGCGATCGCCATTGGGCAGCTCGATATCGAAACGAGCGGAATCGGCAGTGGAAAGTTGAATCTTTGCGTCGATTGCGGCTTTACGCAATGCCTGCACCGCGTCCGGCTGTGAACGTAGATCCACGCCATGCTCGGAGTGAATTTCATCGAGCGCGATGGCGAGGAGAAGGTTGTCGATATCATCTCCGCCGAGGTGCGTATCACCGTTCGTCGACTGCACTTCAAAGATTCCATCACGCAGCTTAAGGATAGAAATATCGAAGGTGCCACCACCCAGGTCGTAAACGGCAATCGTTCCTTCTTTTGCGCGGTCCAGACCGTAGGCCAAGGCAGCAGCTGTGGGCTCGTTTACCAGGCGCAAAACGTCGAGACCTGCCATGCGACCTGCATCTTTTGTGGCTTGGCGCTGCGCATCGTTAAAGTAGGCAGGAACCGTAATGACCGCGGCCGTGACTGGCTCACCAAAATAGCGCTCCGCATTGCGTTTGAGCTGACGCAAAATGTAGGCCGAAATCTCCGGAGGCGTGAAGCGCAACTCTCCCAACTGCACGCGCGGCACTTCGCCCTCTTCCACATCGTCAGCGAGCCGGAAGGGAAACAGCTTCAATTCATTTTTGACTTCGGTGAGGCCGCGCCCCATCAGCCGCTTGACGCTGTAAATCACGCGCTCGGGTGTTTCAATCAGCACACGCCGCGCGCTGTTGCCCACAGTTACAGTTGGGCGTCCGCCCTGCGCGGGCATAGGGTCAAGCGCTACCACCGACGGCACAAGATTCGAGCCATCGACGCCGGGAATGACAACTGGCTTCTCGCCCTGCATGTACGCGACCAGGGAGTTTGTTGTCCCCAGATCGATTCCAACTACGCGTCCTTCCGCCATCCTTCTGCCTAATCTCCCAATACTTCAGTTACGTCGCGCACCAGGTTCCGCAAGTAGCGCCTGCGATCAAGAAGCGCAATCATTGACTTCTGTGCCGCGGCCTGGGCGCTCTCTTCACCGCTGTCCCAGGCAGTCCATTGCGTGCGCAAGTCCGTGTCTACCTCATTCAAGAGGCCTTCAAATTTCGCCTTCGCTTCAGAAAGGCTCTTTTCCAGATTTGGATCGCTCTCACCGGAAGCGCGCGCCATGCGCATTTCTTCCAGCTGCATATTCAGATCAAAAACTTCTTCCAGCAAATCCGCAGGAGCCCTGGAAGGGTCACGCCGATCCTTGCCACTGTTTTGCTCGCCAATCTGCGCACCACTCAACTGCAGCAGGTACTCTGTGCGCTTAATGGGATCCTTCAACGCGCGATAGGCATCGTTGAGTAAGGCCGTATCGGCAAGGCTCCAATCCTTCTCATGCTCTGATGCTCTTGCAAACCGGTCCGGGTGGAGCTTCCGGCTGAGACGATGGAACTCCGTTTCAAGCTCGGCGACATCGAGATTCAACTTTGGTTCAAGTCCAAAGACCGCGTAATAGTCTGCTCCTGGAGGAGGTTGAATTTTGCTGCAGCTCGGACAGAACAGTTTGGCCTCATCCTGCTTCACCGAGCATGACCAACAGGCAACGGGAATCGCAGAATTAACAACCTTTAACATTTAGTCCATCCTCCAGATTCGCTTCGCGCGGTGATAAGCAACCATCCGGTTGCGTAAGAATGGGACCCGTCGTGCTGGCGGGTCCCATCGTGTACTGCAAAACTGATTGGGCCGACTCAGACCCTGCTCAGGAAGAGAATGACGTCCCACACCCGCATGAACGCGCTGAATTGGGATTGATGAAGTTGAATCCCTGGCGCATCAGTGTCTCTTCGTAGTCCAACGTCATTCCATGCAAATAGACAAACGACTTGGGATCCACGAAGACACGCACTCCGTCGAAGTAGAAGATACGATCCCGCTCGCGGGGCCGTGTATCGAATTTGATGGAATACGAGAGCCCGGAACAACCGCCTCCCAATACGCCGAGACGAAGACCGCCTTCCTCTGGCGATATGCCTTCCTTAGCCATGGCCGTGCGAATGCGCGCGACCGCCTTGGGCGTTACCTGCAACCCCTGCGCGGGCGCCTGCGGCACCTGCGGCGTTGCAGCCACCGCGTCCTGCGAGGGCGTTGCTCCGATTGTCACGAAGTTCGACATCCAGTTTTCCTTTTTGCCCTTGCCGTTGCCGCGCTTACTTGGCCTCAGCAGTTGCTGCCGGCGCAGTTTCAGCCACGCCATTCTTCTTCTTCCAGTCACCAATTGCCGCACGGATCGCATCTTCCGCGAGAACCGAGCAGTGAATCTTGACCGGGGGAAGCGAAAGTTCCTTCACAATGTCGGTGTTCTTGATCGCGAGCGCGTCTTCGACCGTGCGACCCTGAATCCACTCGGTCGCCAGCGACGAGCTTGCAATTGCCGAGCCACATCCGAAGGTCTTGAATTTCGCTTCTTCAATCACCTGCGTTTCAGGATTCACCTTGATCTGCAGGCGCATCACGTCACCGCACTCGGGAGCGCCGACCAGGCCGGTACCCACTTCCTGCAGGCTCTTGTCGAGCGTTCCCACATTGCGCGGATTGTTGTAGTGGTCCACTACTTTGTCGCTGTATGCCATTGTTTCGATCTCCTCTGTGCGGGGAAGCCCGCGTATCCTTCTCTTCGATTCCTTTTATGAGCCTCGCGACTCGCCAATCTTGCCTCGTGAAGAGCTCCTGGCGCGCAAGCGCTGTCAGCTCCACCGCCGATGGTTAGTGCGCCTGCCACTCAATCTTGGTCAGGTCAATGCCTTCCTTCACCATTTCGTACAGCGGTGAAAGCTCGCGCAGGTGCTTCACAATGTCAATCACCTTCGCTGCCACGTAGTCCACTTCAGCCTGCGTGTTGAAGCGTCCCAGACCGAAGCGAATCGAACTATGTGCGACATCATCGCCCAGTCCGAGGGCCTTTAATACATACGATGGCTCAAGAGTCGCAGAGGTACAGGCAGAGCCCGAAGAAACTGCGACATCGTTAATTCCCATCAAAAGGGATTCACCCTCCACGTAGACAAAGCTCATGTTCAGGTTGCCGGGCAGGCGGTGCTCCCACGATCCGTTCACGTGTATGTAGTCGAGCTCAGACTCAAACTTATTCCGCAAACGATCTCGCAAACCGCGCAGGTATGCGGCTTCGGTATCCATTTCCTGCATGGCAATCTCGCATGCCTTGCCCATACCCACGATTCCGGGCACGTTCAGGGTGCCGCTGCGCATCCCGCGTTCATGTCCGCCACCATCGATCTGTGCCGCAATCTGAACACGGGGATTGCGCCGGCGCACATACAGCGCACCAACACCCTTAGGTCCGTAAATTTTGTGCGCGGTCAGTGAAGCCACATCGACGTTGTCTTCAATAACGTTGAACGGAACCTTGCCAACGATCTGAACTGCGTCGGTATGGAAGATGACGCCCTTCTCATGGCAGATTTTGCCAATCTCGCGAATAGGCTGCAGAACACCGATCTCGTTGTTTGCTGCCATGATGGTGACAAGAATGGTTTTGTCATCGATAGCGCGCTTCAGGTCTTCAAGATCGATGAGGCCATCTGCTTTCACCGGCAGATATGTAACGCGGTACCCATGCTTCTCTAGGCGCTTGCAGGTATCAAGTACAGCTTTGTGCTCGGTAACCTGGGTGATGATGTGGTTGCCGCGCTCTCGATACATTTCCGCAATGCCCTTGATAGCAAGGTTGTCACTCTCTGTTGCTCCCGACGTGAAGATGATTTCTTTGGACGTGGCGCCGATCAGCTTCGCAATTTGTGCACGAGCGGCTTCCACCGCCTGCTCAGCCTCCCAGCCAAAGCTGTGGTTACGGCTGGCCGCATTACCGAATTTGCCCGTCAAATAGGGCATCATTGCCTCTAGAACTCGTGGATCCAGCGGGCTGGTGGCATGATTGTCCATGTAAATCGGCAGTTTCACTCCCGCCGGCACTTCCACCTGTGTCGTAACTGTGCTCATCTCCAACTCCATCCTTCCTGACAACTGTCCCCAATCGCCTAGAAGGCAACGGGACAAAAAGTGAACTTGCTTAGACCGTTAATGTGACCAGCGTTTGAGCCGGTGTGCCCGCAGGCTGCTCCTGTTCGGCCAGATCTTGAATACTGATGCTCTTCAACACGCCCGCGATGGTTTCATTCACACGCGCCAGAGGCTCTTTGATCGTGCAACTAGGGGTCAGGTCACAGCCATTGGCGCCCTTGGTGCAACTGGTGATAAAGAATGGCCCATCGATCGAATGAATCACTTCATAAGCAGAAATTTGCCGTGCTTCCTTCGCCAGAGCATAACCACCGTTCATGCCGGCATGCGAGCGCAGCAAACCCGACTTGGTTAGTTGCTGCAGAATCTTGGCCAAAAGCTGTGCCGGAATCCCGTATGCGTCTGCGATGTCTTTTGCGCTCAACGCAACTGGCTCTGGATGCTCGGCCAGATACTTCAGCGCCATCAACCCATAATCCGCTTTTTTAGAAAGCTTCAGCATCTGAATATCCGACTTGTTCAGTCCGTGTTTAGTATACGACCAAATCCATCGCCTATTCAAGAAGGGGCCAAATAACTGAAATTTCCATTGCCACCGCAGATTTATGGGTTGTGCCGGAGTGACAAACCTTTGAAATTCCCCACTCAGTACCAGAATTCGTAATCCCAATCACTTGCCGCTTGAAAAAGACGGAAAGGTGACTACAATCTGCGGAAAGAGCACCAAAATTCCACCCTTATATGGAAGCGATGGCAACCGCCTGCAAACATCCCAAAGTGCGTATAGTTTCCCGGCTTGAAGACAGCGAGTTCGTTGAATGCCTGGAATGCGGCGAAGTATTTGATTCGGAAGAATTTCACGACATGGTCATTGAAGAAGATGCCGAGAAGGAAGACTCTGAGGACGAAGAGTAAGCCTCGCGTTGGTTTCTTTTAGAAGACAGACCGGTCAGAGCGCAAAGTGCGTCTAGATATGCCTTTTGAATCAACGTGATACCTCTATACTCGTTGCCGTGCCTTTCGTGAGTTGAGGCAAGATCTGCGACTCCGTGATGTTGTTTGGCGGTGTTGAATGCAGGTTGTATCCGCCACGGGTAAATACGGCGACCGAGCCGAACCGCGGCGTAATGTGACTCAAAATGCGCTCAATTGCCCCGGGGCCTAGACAGCTTGTATGCGGGATACTACTCCGCGTCCTCCCTCAAGAAGACATGCGTTGCAGTCAGGTTGCGTGTCCGTGCGGATGTCCGCCGGGCGCTTTCTTGGCAGCGATCCACGCGTAGTGGAGCCCGGAGACTACCGTTAGAATCATCGTCGCCCATAACGAATAGTCATGCAGCATTCCCACCCAGCGAGCATTCGCGAACTGGTGCAGAAGCACCACCGCAACAAGCGTGATTTGTGACAAGGTGTTTAGTTTGCCAAATACGCTTGGCTCAAACTCCCGGCGTCCAGTTGCGGCCCAAAGGATTGCTGCCACCAGCAGAATGCAGACATCCCGGCCGAATACCAGAACTGTGACACGCACAGGCATCAGATTTTCATGCATCAGCACAAGAAACAGTGTGCTGAGTAGCAGCTTGTCTGCCACCGGATCTAGATATTGTCCAAGGACAGTTTTCTGGTCAAGTAGACGCGCAAGCAAACCATCCAAAGCGTCTGTAGCACCTGTAGCCACGAAAAGCCAGAACCCAAGCTCAAAGCGACCTTCAAGTATTGCGGAAACCAGGATTGGCGCGACACAAATGCGCAGCAGGGTGAGCAGGTTTGGGAACGAACGAAACGGGTTGCGATGTAACTTCTGTGGCTCGGTCATAACGCTAGGGACGAAAAGCGATGAACGGAATCCATTCAAAATGCAACAAACGACAGAACTGCGAGCAGCGTTGATTTAGTTTCGAATCGTTCCATTATCCATCCCGGATAATACAGCACTTTTCTCTGAACTGTCGGTTCATCCTTACATTCGATCGACCGACTCGAGTGGCCTAGCGCCAATTTTTTGTGCCTTGAGCAACTTCCGTCAGTTCGAAATTGAAGCTGACATCGAGAACGGCAACTTTAACCCGCGATGAGACCATACAGCATCCTTCTTTGTACTGAAGATGAAAGTCAGTGTGCCACCTTGCATAAGTTCGCTGTGTGTTACAAAACTACGGTCCAGGGATTTCCCATCCAGCAGCACATCCTTTACGAATGTGTGGCCTTCGTCCATGCCCTTGCTCTCTACGGTCAGCGTTTTACCGTTCGGCAGGTGCACTACTGCACGATCCACAAAAGGCCTCCCGAGCACATATTGATTGGAAGCCGGCGCGACGGGATAAAAGCCGAGCGAAGTAAAGATCAGCCAGGCCGACATCTGCCCCAGATCGTCGTTGCCAACAAGCCCATCGGGCGCGGGTTTGTACTGTGAGTCCACAATCTGCTTGAGACGCGCCTGCGTATCTAGAGGCGCACCCGCGTACATATAGAGATACGCCAGATGATGACTCGGTTCGTTGCCATGTATGTACTGGCCAATCATGCCTGAGATGTCTTCCACATCGGCATACTCGGATGGATCCACTTTCTGGTCGAACATTGCATCGAGCTTTGCGACGAGCTTGCTGTTGCCGCCCAGCAAATGAATCAGCCCCTGTTCATCCTGCGGTTGGTACCACGAGTATTGCCAGGCATTGCCTTCCGTGAACCCGCTGCCGGCGCCCGCCTTTGCCGGATCGAACGGCCTGCGGAACTCGCCATTGGCCCGTCGCGGCTCAACAAATCCATCGGCTTTGTTGAAGTTGTTCCGCCAGTATGTTGCGCGCTTGGAAAACTCTGCGGCAATGTCGCTCTTGCCCATAGCTCTTGCCATACGCGCAATGGTCCAGTCGTCAAAGGCGTACTCCATCGTTTTCGAAGCAGCTTCGTCGTCGTTGTCCACCGGCACGTAGCCCAGCTTCATGTATTCGCCCAGGTGCCCATAAGGCGCGTACGTCGCGCTCGCCACCATTGCATCCAGCGCGGCCTGCGCGTCGTATCCGCGAATGCCTTTCATGTAGGCGTCGGCGATAATCGGCACCGCGTGGTAGCCAATCATGCACCACGTTTCCTGTCCCTGGAATTGCCAAATGGGGAGAATGCCAAAGGGGCTTTCCTGCTGTGAGGCAACAAGAGACCGTACCAGGTCGTTCGTTCTTTCAGCCGGTTCAATCAGCGTCATCAACGGCTGCTCGGCGCGATAGATGTCCCATAGCGACAAGCTTGAAACGAAGTTAAAGCCAACCGCACGATGGACCTGGTTGTCCGGTCCGCGGTATTCGCCGTCTACGTCCATGCTGATGCTGGGCGCCATCATGGCGTGATAGAGCGCTGTGTACAGTGACTTGCGCATATCTGGAGACGCATCGAACTCCACCCGCCCGAGCTCCTTTCGCCACAATGCCTGCGTCTTCGCGCGTACCGCATCAAAGTCGAATCCTGGAAACTCCGCATTCATATTGGCAATTGCATTCGCTTCGCTCACTGATGAGATTGCCACCTTCACAATCAGCGGGCTCGTTGCAGGTGCAAAGTCGAAAACAGCCTCCAGCCCTCGGCCCTCAATGCTCTGCGTGTCCTGCGGAGACGTACCTGGCGTTTTGAATCCGTGATAGGGCGGCGGGTTTTCTTCCCTGTCGTAGAGCGAGTGCCCTGTCATCGCCGCGCTGAAGCGCATGGCGAAGTACAACTGCCGCCCCGGCGCCCAGCCGCGCGTTTCGCGCATGCCCGTGACTGTCCCATCCTTGCGTATCCGGATGCGCGACCAC
Organism: Acidobacteriota bacterium; assembly: GCA_028876335.1. Lineage (GTDB taxonomy): Bacteria > Acidobacteriota > Terriglobia > Terriglobales > Acidobacteriaceae > Telmatobacter. The sequence goes on along the minus strand of JAGWSG010000146.1, from coordinate 1,232 downwards.
ATCACCTTGCCCGGATAGTCATAAATGCTGCTGCGCAGGTCCATCAGTACATGGCGCTTTTCGCCTGGTGCATAGGTGTAGCGATGCACGCCAACGCGCTCGCTTGCCGTAAGCTCCGCCTTCACCTTGCTGTCTTTCAAATACACGCTGTAGTAGCCCGGCTCGGCGTGCTCGTCCGCATGCGAAAATCTCGAGCGGTAACCTGGCTGCGTCTTGGCAATATCACCCGGCTCCAGCGGAACATTATCGCCGCTGATCGGCATCAGCAGAAAGTCTCCAAGGTCGCTGTGCCCTGCGCCGGAAAAATGCGTATGGCTGAAACCAAGAATGGTGGTGTCTGTGTACCGGTAGCCTGCCGCCCATTTGTAACTCTGCTTGAAGTACTTGATCTGCGTATCGGGCGAGAGCTGCACCATGCCGAACGGCGCCGTTGCACCGGGAAACGTATGTCCCTCAGGTCCAGTCCCAATCATGGGATCAACGAATTTGAGTGGGTCGGACGCCTGTCCAAACAAGAGTGTTGAAGCAACCAGGACAGCAAGGCCGATGAACTTCTTCATACGTCATAAGGTACAGCACCCAACTTCCTTCTTCTTCCTGACTTGAAATCCCTGTAATTGACAACGCGAATAGCACCAGCCTAGCCTTCCAGTAAACGCTTGCTGAGCCTGACTTGGGAACTCTGCGAGCTATCCCGCATCACCTCGCCTGGTCTCGCAAAAGGAGCTCTTCATGTTGCACACTTCTCGCCGTCAGTTCCTCAAAACATCCGCAGGCGCAGCAGGGCTTGCCTTGGTTGCTCCATCAGCATCAACCAGGGCCTTCTCGCAGTCGGACTCTATCGGCGATAAGGAATATCCGTACGGTCGTCTGGAGCCATTTCCGTTCAGCTCGGTTCGCCTTACACCCGGCATCTTCAAGGAGCAAAAAGAGATCAACGCGCGCTATCTGGACTCGCTTGCTGTCGATCGCCTTCTGCACTCATTTCGTCTGACGGCTGGAATCAGTTCAAGCGTGACCCCATACGGCGGCTGGGAAGAACCGAATTGCGAGTTGCGTGGGCACTTTGCCGGCGGTCATTATCTTTCCGCTGTGGCGCTGGATTACGCATCCACGGGAAATACCGGCCTGAAGTCTCGCGGCGACCAACATGTGGCCGGACTCGACGCATGCCAGAAGAAGATTGGCACCCGCTACCTGAGCGCGTTTCCCACCGAACTCTTCGAGCATCT
>JAGWSG010000145.1 GCA_028876335.1 Acidobacteriota bacterium | reverse complement strand
GCACGGGTGAGGCGGGATGGGGCTGCTTCCTTCTTCTGAGTTGCAACCGATGCCGTCGTGGTTTCAATTTGCGCCATTGCGATGTCCCTGAGTGTTCGATGCAATGGTAGCGCAGACGGGCTCAATTGCCTGCAAAGGTCACTACTGCAAAAACCAGATAAGCGGCGTGAGGCCTGCGAGAGCGAGGCCTAACAGAAAGGTGAGACTCTGCCTGCCGGTCTTCTTGTCGGCCAGGCTGTAGGCGTAAATACCTTTGGCCACGTTGTTGCTGGATGCGGCAATGAGGATGGCGCCGGCGGCAACTTTGGCGGCGAGCACTCCTCCTGCATCCTGAGTAAGGCCGAGGATGAAGGGATCGACATCGGCAACGCCAAGGATGGCGGCGAGTGTGTTGAGTCCGGCGCGGCCGAGATACGCGACGGCCAGTTGGGTGATGATGAGCATGCCCAGAAAGATGAGCGCAAAGAGGAAGGCGGTACCAAGTTCGAGGGGGTTTTTGGGACCCAGTTCATGCTGTTGCTGTTTTGCTGCCGAATCGGCACGACGCGACCAGAGCCAACCGGCGAGGGTCGCGAGAACTGACAAGACCAAAAAGGGGACGACCAGCAGATCAAAGAGCTGGTGGTTGAATAGTCCCAGCAGCACTGCGAGGCGCAGATACATGACACCGGAAGCCATGAGAATTCCGCCGGCGAACAGATGCGGATGGTCTTCTGTCCTGCTCTGTTTTGCCAAAACCACAGTGGTGACTGTGGAGGAGTAAACGCCGCCCAAAAGCGCGGCGAGCACGATGCCGCCCTGACCGTGGGTCAGCTTCTGCAGCACGTAGCTTGCGTAGGACACGGCGCTGATGGCAACGACGACCAGCCAGGTCTTAAATGGATTGATGTGGAAACTGCCGAACTCGTGATTAGGCAGCACCGGCAGAATGACGGCAGAGAGAAAGAGAAACTTGGCAAAGGTGAGAATCTCTCTCGTGCCGATGCGGGAGGCCAATTTCTCAAGCGCAGCCTTCAGGTCAAGGAGCACCAGGCTGGCTACGCTGATGGTTGTGGCAATCCAGAAATGGCCGTAGCAGACGAGGGCACCAACGAGGAGTGTGGCGAGGCCGGACATTTCCGTGGTGACGCCTGCGGTTTCAGCACCTTTGAGCTTGTGCCAATACGAAAGCAGCATGAAGCTTGCAACGGTGAGAAAGCCCACCATGAACGGGAGCAACTGTGTGCCGCACAAGAGCGCGAGCGCGTATCCGATTAGGCCGATGAGCGGAAAGGTGCGGATGCCGCCGAAAGAGTAATGTGTACCGGCGGCCTTATGTTCTTCGCGCTCAAGCCCGATGAGGAATGAGAGGAAGAGCACGATGAAAATTTTGACGCCATCAGCCGGAAGTTGTTGAAAGAGCTCCACGCGCAAACTGCTCCCTGCTTGGAAGAACCTGCGAGCAAGGATACATGCAAGTGCGATTTATGTGCGCGATGGGCGTCACGCTCGCTGGCGAGGCGTTTTTTTAGAAAATGCCCGAAATTGCTCCAAAGGACGTTAAAAGCGATGGGATATGCGGAATTGATGTTCGATTCTTGACGCCGGCCGGACTCCCTTGATTGGATACCACGCTGACTCAAAGCAGCTTATGCTGCGGTTGCACAGTTTTTGTGGCAATCCCGGGGGGGGGGGGAGGGGGGGTACGAATCGGGGAGATGGCTGACATTTTTGAACCGGGCAGATTCCTGACCTTGCCGCAGAGGCGAACGGCGGACTTGGAGGAGTGGGCCCGTCCCGGCAGGAGCTGGAGCGTGGGTTGCCCTTCAAATGGATTGGGGGGCAGATGGTGGAGCGTCCCATGGGGGAGAGTCTGGATATGGTGAAGTTATTCCTCACACTACAGTGTGTCAGGAAGGGAATAATTTTCTGCAAATGGGGGCGGACTTACACGGTTTGCTTTTGCGCGACGGCGAGCAGGGTTTGGAAATTAGGCGGTTCGGCCTGGCGGTCGACCTGGGTGACGTGGATCTGCGTGAAGCCGGCGGTGGTGAGTAGCTGTTCGAGCTCGGACTCGCCGAATCCGAGCCACTCGTCGGCGTAGAGTTCTCGGGCCTCTTCAAAGCGGTGCTTGAGCAGATCGAGCACGACGACGCGGCCGCCGGGCTTGAGGATGCGCGCGGCCTCAGCCAGGGCGCGGCCCGGGTGGGCGGCGTGATGGAGCGATTGCGAAAAGAAAGCAACGTCGATGGAGGCCGGATCAATGGGCAGCTCTTCCATATCGCCAAGCCGGAACTCAATGTTGGAGATGGAGGCGCGCTGGGCCTGGTCGCGGCCGACTTCGATCATTTTTTCGGATGAATCGACGGCGATAACTTTTTTGGCTTGCTGTGCCAGGGTGAGGGCGAAGCCGCCATCGCCTGCACCGAGGTCGGCGATCGTCATGGGCGGGAGCAGGCGGAGGAAGGCTTCGGCGTAACTCTTCCAGGATTTGCCGGGAACGTAGTCTTTGCCAAGGCGGCCAGCCATGGAATCAAAGAAGGCGCGCATGCGGTCCTGTCGCTTTTTGACGACGCGGCGCATGGCGGCATAGTCTGCGGCAGCCTCGGGGACCTGCTGTTTGGCTGAATCTATGACAGCAGCGATGGCGGCTGCGTTTTCAGTGGAGAGGCGGTAGAGGTTGTTTTTGCCGGTGCGGCGATCCTGCGCAAGGCCGGCCTGCTTGAGCTGAGAGAGGTGAGAGGAGATGGTGCTCTGGCCCATGGCGAGAACCTCCTGCAGCTCAGCGACACTGAGTTCCTCGTCCTTGAGCAGGAGGAGCATGCGGAGCCGGGTGGGATCGGCGGCGGCGCGGAGAATTTTCACGATTGACGTCATGGGCAAACTCTGGTTAGCATCAACATATCACGATACGTCGATGATAAGGAGTCCAAGAGATATGGCAACAGCAGTTGAAGTGGCGCAGGCCGACTACAAAGTGGCAGATATGTCCCTGGCGGACTGGGGACGTAAGGAGATTGCGATTGCCGAGCACGAGATGCCCGGTTTGATGGCGATTCGCAACAAGTATGCGGCGGAGAAGCCGCTGGCGGGTGTGCGGGTGACAGGATCGCTGCACATGACGATTCAGACGGCTGTGCTGATTGAGACGCTGGTAAGCCTGGGCGCGGAAGTGCGCTGGGCGAGCTGCAATATCTTTTCCACGCAGGACCACGCGGCTGCCGCAATTGCGGCGACGGGCGTGCCGGTGTTTGCCTGGAAGGGCGAGACGCTGGAAGAGTATTGGGACTGCACCTACAAGGCGCTGACGCACAAGGGCGGCAAGGGGCCGGAGCTGGTTGTGGACGACGGCGGCGACGTGACGCTGCTGATCCACAAGGGCTACGAGCTGGAGAACGGCGACGGCTGGGTGAACACGCCCAGCGGCAACCACGAAGAGCAGGTGATCAAGGACCTGCTGAAGAAGGTGTATGCCGAGGACCCGCAGCACTGGCACAAGGTTGTGAAGGAATGGCGCGGTGTCAGCGAAGAGACGACGACTGGGGTACATCGGCTGTACCAGATGCTCGAAAAGGGCAAGCTGCTGGTGCCCGCAATCAACGTGAATGACTCGGTGACTAAGTCGAAGTTCGACAACCTGTACGGTTGCCGCGAATCGCTGGCCGATGGCATTAAGCGCGCGACCGACGTGATGGTGGCGGGCAAGGTGGCGGTGGTGTGCGGTTATGGCGACGTGGGCAAGGGCTGCTCGCACTCGCTGCGCGGCATGGGTGCGCGCGTGATTGTGACGGAAGTTGACCCGATTAACGCGCTGCAGGCGGCGATGGAAGGCTTTGAAGTGACGACGGTGGAAGACACGCTGGGCCGCGGCGACATTTATGTGACGACGACAGGTAACGTGGACATCATCACGCTGGAGCACATGCTGAAGATGAAGGACCAGGCCATTGTCTGCAACATCGGCCACTTCGACAACGAGATCCAGATGGACCGGCTGAATGCGCTGAAAACGGCGACAAAGACGAACATCAAGCCGCAGGTGGATAAGTACCACTTTGAGGATGGACACGAAATCTTTGTGCTGGCTGAGGGGCGCCTGGTGAACCTGGGTTGCGCTACGGGGCATCCGAGCTTCGTAATGAGCAACAGCTTTGCCAATCAGACGCTGGCGCAGATTGATCTGTGGAAGAACAAGGACATCTACAAGGTGAATGTGTACACGCTGCCGAAGAAGCTGGACGAGGAAGTGGCGCGGCTGCACCTGGAGAAGATTGGCGTGAAGCTGACCAAGCTCTCTCAGCGGCAGGCGGATTACATTGGCGTGAAGGTGGAAGGTCCGTATAAGCCGGAGCACTACAGGTACTAAGACAGGGTTCAAGGATCAGAGAAACGGCGCAGGTTTCGGCCTGCGCCGTTTTCGGGTTACGAATCCAGATTGAATCCGAGTCATGAGCACACCATCGAAAATTTCGTTTGAGCTTTTTCCGCCAAGGACGCCGGAGGCGGCAGCCAAGCTGCCTGCTGTACTGGAGCAGCTTGCCGCGGCGGCGCCCGCATATTTTTCCGTAACGCATGGAGCGGGCGGATCTGACCAGGACGGTACCTACCAGACATTGACGACGGTGGTGGCGCAGACGGGCATAGAGGTCGCACCGCACCTGACGTGTGTTGGCTCGACGCGCGCGCGGGTGGGCGAGTTGCTGGAGCGCTATCGTGCGTGCGGAGTGAAACGCAT
>JAGWSG010000144.1 GCA_028876335.1 Acidobacteriota bacterium | reverse complement strand
GTCCGCGCAGACGGTCGCTGCCAACCGCGCGCAGGTGGCCAATGCCAGCGCGCTGGCCAACCAGGCATCCGTGGAGCTTGGGTACGCGCAAGTGTTCGCTCCTGTTACGGGCCGCGTAAATGTGCTGGTTGCCAGGCAAGGGGAAGTGTTGCCCGCGGGCGGACCCATTGCTACCGTGATGGATTTGAGCCAGACATGGGTGTATGCCCCTCTGCCTGAGACTCAGGCAGACGCCGTACAACTTGGGGATCAACTGCGCGTGGTCATGCCGAGCGGCGCAACTGTTGAAGGCAAGGTCATCGCAAAGTCGACGCTGGCGGACTTTGCCACGCAGCGCGACATCAATGGAAGCCGCAAGCGCGACATTCGCACTGTGCAAATCAAGCTGCTGATTCCCAACCCGGACGAGAAGTTTGTACCCGGCATGACAGCTGAGGTCTTCATACCGAAATCGAAATTGGTGCAGCAATGAGCGTGGCAACACCAGCTACGAACGCGATAAACGGCAACGGAAACGCCGCGGGGCGGCAAGCCATTGCTGTGGAGAACATCGTGAAGCGCTACGGCGACTTTGAAGCCGTGAAAGGCGTGAGCTTCGAAGTGCGTGAGGGCGAGATTTTCGGGTTGCTTGGGCCGAACGGCGCGGGCAAAAGCACACTCATTCGCATGATGACGACGCTCATACCGGTTACCGCAGGTCGTGCGCTCGTTGCTGGTCACGACGTAACCAAAGACTCCGACGAAGTTCGGCGGATGATCGGCGTGATTCCGCAGGCCATGACCAGCGATCCCGATCTCACGGTCGAAGAGAACCTCAGCATATACGCCAAGCTCTACTCCGTGGGCCGCGCCGAGCGCGAGAAGAATATTCAAGAAGTGCTGGAGGCCGTAGATCTGCTCAAGTGGCGCACTGCACAAACAAAGACTCTCTCCGGTGGTATGCGGCGCAGACTTGAAATTGCACGCGGCCTTGTCCACAACCCGCAGATATTCTTCCTCGACGAACCAACAACAGGACTGGACCCCGTATCGCGTATCGCTGTCTGGGAGATGCTGAACAACCTGAAAAAACGCCGCAATCTCACCATGCTTCTCACGACGCATTACATGGAAGAGGCCGATCGTTTGTGTGATCGCATAGCGATTGTGGATCATGGCAAGCTGGTTGCCTTGGGTACACCGGTCGAACTGAAGCGGAGTGTCCCCGGATCGAATGTTGTGGAAGTGCAGTTCAATCGCGAAGATGATAACTGGCCGCAACGGCTGCGTGCATTGCAGGGCGTCACGGATGTGCAGTCGCAATCGGCCGGTGTCTATCGCGTGCTCACGTCAAATGGATCCAGAACCACAACACAGCTTGTGGAGATGGCAGCATCGCTCGGAGAAAAGCTCACTTCCCTTTCCGTGCAGAACACCACACTTGACGACGTCTTTGTTCACTACACCGGTCGTCAGTTACGAGATGAGCAGGTGAAGGCCGTCAACTTCGTCATGCCTCCACGGCCAGGAGTACAGCCATGAATCGTATGTGGGCCATTGTCGAACGAGAGATGCGGAAATTTTTCCGCTCGCCCATGCTGATGATCATGTCCATGATGCTGCCGCTGGTGCAGCTCATTATTCTTGGCAATGCATTCGGCGGCAAAATTCGCAATGCCCGCGTCGCGATCGTTGACAAAGATCACGGACCGCAGGCGGTGAAAGTACTTGAGGCATGCGACGCCATTGCGGCCAACATTCGCACATTTGTGACGATTCCCTACGCCGATGAAGATACCGCAAAAGAGGACGTTCGCCAGGGCAAGGTTGATGCGGCCATCATCATTCCCGAGCAATACTCGCGCCGCGTGTATGCCGGGAATACGCCTTCACTCGGGCTCGTGGTGGACAACACCGATCAGTTCACCAGCAGCGCGATCGAAGGCGAGATGCAGTCGCTGGTCAATGCCCTCAATCAGCCCGTCATTCAACCTCGCCTCGTAAACAACATCGCGCTCAAGGTGGTCGAACTCTATCCGTACATTCAGTACATGAAATTTCTCTTATCCGGATCAATTGCGCTCGCCATGTACATCTCGGTGATGATTGGCGGTGGCATGTTGTACATCGACGACAAGGCGCGCGGTGTGCATGAAGGCTATCTGGTCACACCCATCACCAAGCTCGAGCTTGTGATGGGGCTCAATATCGCCGGCGCAATCAAAGCGGTGCTCTCAGGCATCTCGCTCACTGTCATCGGTTCGCTGATGGCTGGCCTGGGCACAATCTTTCATCCATGGGCCATGTTGCAAATGATCATCCTCATTGTGGGCATCTCCATCGCCTTCAACGGAATGATGTTCCTGATGATGGTTCGAGTAGACGACCCGCTGGTGCCGCGCGCCATGTTCGGCGTTTTAAATACGCTCCTCTTTTTCCCGTCGGGTGCAATCTATCCCATTGCAGCCTTTCCTGCATGGCTGCGCGGAATTGCCTTCGTCGATCCATTTACCTACGCAATTCACGGACTGCAATCGATTCTTTTGAAGGACGGAGGTTTCACGGCCATTCGCAATGACCTGCTGTTCCTGTTCATCTTCGGTACCGGAACGCTTCTTCTTGCGACACCGCTGTTCAAGCGCACGCTCTGACCTAGATTCACGCTGCAGCTTGATAGACATTTCCGGCGCGGGCACGCAGCACGAACCGGAAAGCGGCAAGCGGTCCACTCTTTGTGGGAGAGTGGGCCGCTTTGCTGCGTCTGGGCCAATTTTTGTACATCGCCCACATAAAAAGCAGCGCTGCCATTTGCGGCAACGCTGCTCAGGTCGTACGAACGGAACGATGAACTACTTGAGTGCGTAGATCGCCTTCAGTTCCTTATCCACAACATTCTGGGGGAGCGGAGCATAGGAGAGGGCCGAAACTTCGCTCTCACCGGACTTCACAATCCAGCTCAGCAAATCCATCAGTACCTTGCCCTTGGCCGGATCCTTCGACTGCAACGGAATCAGCAGCCAGGTGAAGGACGAAATCGGATAGGCATCCGCACCAGGAGCATTCGTGATGGAAACGCGGAAATCATCCGGCATGTCCTTCACGCTTGCGGCAGCTGCGGTAACGCCCGCGATGGAGGCCTTTTCCCAATTGCCGGCTGCATTCCTTACCGCGCCATAGCTGATATGGTTCTGCAGCGCATAAATCAGTTCAACGTAACCAATGGATCCTGGAAGCTGACGAACCAGACCCGCAACACCAGGGTTACCCTTGCCGCCAACGCCAACGGGCCAGCTGGGCGAGGTGTTCTTTCCAGGACCTTCAGCCCACGCCTTGCTCACCTTGCTCAGATAATCGGTGAAGATGTAGCTGGTGCCCGAACCGTCAGAACGATGAACGACGATAATCTTCTGGTCAGGCAGCTTTACGCCAGGGTTGTCCTTCGCAATGCGCGCATCATTCCAGTTCGTAATCTTTCCAAGATAGATGTCAGCAATCACATCACCGCTGAAGCGGAGGTCATTCACGCCCGGTACATTGAACACTGGCACAACTGCGCCAAGCACGGTGGGAATGTGGATGAGCTTGATCTTTGAAGCGGCCATCTGCGCGTCCGACATGGGACCGTCTGATGCGCCGAAATCGACCAGTCCTTCGGTAAACTGACGGATTCCGCCGCCTGATCCGATGGGCTGATAGTTGATCTGAACGCCCGGATGCGCTGCGGAATACTCTTTAAACCACTTGTCGTAAATGGGGTAAGGGAAGGTTGCGCCTGCACCTGTGAGTTGTTGCGCCTGCGTGAAGTACGCGCTGCACACAAATAACCCCAGAGCAAAGATGACTTTTTTCACGGAATTCTCCTCGCTGAAAATGCTGCTGCAAGAACATTGTCCCGCTCGAATGTTACGGGCGTTTGAATCGTAGACAACTTAGTGAAGAAAGTTAGGCGGATTCTGATGCAGGCTCAGGTGCGGATTCGGGCTTTGGCGCCTGGCCGCCTTGACGCACGATTGGAAGCGTGAAATGGAACGCGGTTCCCGATCCAAGTTCACTCTGGGCCCAGATGCGTCCGCCATGTGCCTGAAGAATATGGCGGACGATTGCCAATCCAAGGCCAGTACCGCCGGACTCACGCGAGCGCGCCTTGTCCACCCGATAAAAGCGCTCAAAGATACGATCCAGATGCTCGAAGGCAATGCCAGGGCCGTAATCCTGAACCACGAACTCGACCTCGTCACCGTGCAGTTCAGCACCCACATGGATGCGTTTGCCGGACTTGCCATACTTCACTGCGTTTTCAATCAAATTTCCGAACACCTGATTCATGGCGTCGGGATCGGCGAGCACTGTCGCATCCGGTGCTCCAGACGACTGGAGCTCAATGCCTGAATCTGCCACAAGGCCGCCCAGTGAATCAATCGCATCGCGCAGCAGATCGCACGCTTTTGCAGACTGCATCACCAGCTTGTAATCGGGGCTTTCCACACTTGCCAGCGCAAGCAGGTCCTGCGTCAGCCGATTCATCCGGCTTGCATTCTTCTGGATAATGCCGAGAAACTCCCGCGTCGTTGCCGCATCCGGAGTCGGCTCTTCACACAGCGTCTCCACGTATCCCTGGATAGAGGTGAGAGGCGTTCTTAACTCATGGCTGACGTTGGCAATAAAGTCACGACGCGATTTCTCCGCAAGTTCCAGCGGAGTCACATCGTGCAAAACGGCAAGCGCTCCACCGGAAGGTAACGGCGCCGCGCTGATTTCAAAACTGCGACCCGTTACAAGCGAGGTTGATCTGCCCGAACATGCTTCTCCCGCAGTCATGGCGTTGCGAATACACTCAAGAAGTTCAGGATCGCGCACCGAATGAACAAGTGAGCGCCCCACGCGAATTTGCGTACCGGCTATGCGACGCATCATTGCATTCGACCAGCGCACCTGACCATCCGCCGCAACGGCGACGACTGCCTCCTGCATGGAGTCGAGCATGGCCGCCAATTCATCCCGGCGGCTCTCCATATCGGTGAAGTCTTCATCCACCCGTTCAGCCGCGCGATTCAGTTGCGACTCAACGGTTGAAAGCTCATCTGCACCGGTCGGCGCCAGCCGCGCCGCGTGGTCGCCCTGCGCAATGTGGCGGGCAAACTCTGATATGCGCTGGAAACGCCCATTCAGCCTGTGCGCTGCCCACGCCGCGGCCGGAACCGCAACCAGAAGCGTAATCAATGTTGAGATGAATAAAATGCGGCCGGCAAACTCGTACTGCGCCATCGACGAGTGCTGCTCGAAGTGGCGCATCGCCAGCTCGACCAGCCCCGCATTGAGCAGGAGCAGAAGTGCCATCAATCCGAGGAGTTTGCCAAATAAACGAGGTGTCACCGAACGTGGCCCCCAACAAAAGCAAAGTAAGCAACGCGTCGAAAACGACGATTGACTTTACTCACCCTTGGGAATCTCAAAACGATATCCTGCACCGCGAACGGTCTTCAGATAGCGCGGATTCTCCGGATCCACCTCAATTTTCTCACGGATGCGGCGCACATACACATCCACGGAGCGCGGCGTCACGAAACGCGCATCGCCCCACACCGCATCAAGCAGATGATCGCGGCTGAACACTCTGCCGGGATGACGCGCGAGGTAGTCGAGCAGACGGAACTCAGTCGCAGTCGTGGTGGTGAGTTCTCCGCGCACCTTCAACTGCATTGCGTTCGCGTCAATCACAACCTCTTCAAACGAGATAACCGATGGCGCAGTGGGCCGTTCGAATCGCCGAAGGACAGCCTTCACACGCGCCACAAGCTCGCGTGTCGCAAACGGCTTGGTAATGTAATCGTCCGCGCCAAGTTCAAGGCCTAGTACGCGGTCATTCTCGCTGGCACGCGCCGTAAGGAAAATGATGGGCACAGTGGACAGCCCTGCATGCGCGCGAAGCCTGCGGCATACATCAAGGCCATCTCCGCCCGGAACCATGATGTCCAGCAGAAACAGCGCGGGCGGTTGGCGCTCCGCATCGCCAAGAATGTTGGTGGGTGTATGATACAATCGCGCCGCAAATCCGGCTGCTTCAAGATGATGCTGCACCAGGCGGGCAATATCGGTATCGTCTTCTAACACAAAAACGGTCTGGCTCAACCGGTCTGTCCTCTGTCGCTGGCCCAATTGAGTTGCATGTGCGGGCCATGCGGAACTGAACTCAGACTAATGCAACCAGGCAAAAGAAATGCAAACGTTCTGTTAATTTGGCGCGGGCCGCCAACAGCAAAAATCGCACATTGGCGAGGAGGATACCCCGCCAAAGTGCTTGTTTATGTTTGAGTTCCGGACATTGAATCAACCGACTCGAGCTCCGCGAT
>JAGWSG010000143.1 GCA_028876335.1 Acidobacteriota bacterium | reverse complement strand
TTGACCTTGCCCCCGCCAAACGTATCCCTTAGCAAGCTGTTTTAATGGCGAAAGGGACACGAAGATGACGAAGGCAACGCGTGGTCGTTACACGCTTGAGTTCAAGCAGGAGGCGGTTCGACTTGTGGAGTCGGGCCAGACGATGGCAGCGGTATCACGCAGTCTGGGAGTGGTTGAACAGACCTTGCACAACTGGGTCAAGGCACATCGAGCGGGAACGTTAAAGGGCGCCAGCGGTAAGCTGCAGGTGAGTGCCGAGCAGATGGAGATCAGCCGTCTGCGAGCCGAACTGGCGCGGGTGACGATGGAGCGCGACATCCTGGGAAAAGCGACGGCGTTCTTCGCAAAGGGCCAGAAATGAAGTACGCCTTTATTCAACGTCACAAGCGGGTCTGGCCGATCCGGGTGCAATGCCGTGTACTCAGGGTCAGCGTCTCGGGCTACCACCAACACTTGGTGCGGCTGAGGGAAATAGCGCAGCGGCGCCATCTCAGCAACGAGGCGCTGCTGGTGCACATCAGCGCTGCCTATGCGGAGAATCGCGGAGCCTACGGTTGGCCGCGCATCTGGCGGCAACTGCGGGCGCAAGGCATCCGCGTGGGTAAGCAGCGCGTGCAACGGCTGATGCAGCAGCACGGTATCCGAGCCCGCGGCAAGAGGCGGTTTCGCGTCACCACCACCGACAGCCGGCATGATCTGCCGATTGCGCCCAACCTTCTCAATCGCAACTTCACTGTGGCCGCGCCCAATCAGGCGTGGGTTGGCGACCTGACGTATATCGCCACCGAGGAGGGCTGGCTGTTTCTGGCCGTGGTCATTGATCTGTTCAGCCGCAGGGTGGTGGGTTGGTCGATGCAGCCCGATATGCGGCGTGACCTTGTCATCGACGCGTTGGAGATGGCCTGGTTTCAGCGCCGCCCGGATAGAAAGGCAGAGCTGATGTTCCACAGTGATCGTGGCAGCCAGTATGCCAGCGACGACTTTAGTAAGGTGCTGAAGCAATGCGGAATCACGCCTTCAATGAGCCGCAAGGGAAACTGCTGGGACAACGCGTGCTCGGAGACTCTGTTCGGCTCCCTGAAGGTGGAGCGACTGCACGGCCAGCGCTTTGAAACCATCCGTCAGGCCAAGGACGAAACCATCGCCTGGCTGCTCTGGTATAACCAAACACGCATGCACTCGACGCTGCACTATGCAAGCCCAATGCAGTTCGAGAAAGACTGGATGGATGCAACGGTGAAGATCGCCGCCTGAGAGTTCGCGGCGATCGAGGCAGGCCGTGGAAATGACGGTTTATGGAAAGCCCGGAAAACGATAGCGCTGTTTTCCGCCCTTCCCACAAACCTTGGAAATCGATGAAGCCGATTCCCACGTTCCCACCGCCACGACGACCACGAGGATGAATCTAATCCTCAAAACCCGGCCGGTTAAGAGATACGCATTCTGAGGGCAAGGTCACATCCCTGGTCCAAGTGGCGACTGATAGGCTTAAAAAGACGCATTTGGTTGTTCGGAGTTTGCCTTTCTGCATGAATAAGCTTGTTTTTGCCAATCTATTCCACCGCCCGATGCGGTCCCTCATCAGCATTCTTGCAGTGGCCATTGAGGTGGTCATGATTCTTTCCATCGTGGCCATTTTCATGGGCATGCTGGACGACCAGAAGGACCGAACGAATGGTATTGGGGCGGATCTGATCGTGCGTCCTTCCAATGCAAGCTTTATGAACGGTGTGAGCGGCGCTCCAATGAACATCCGATTGACGAATGTATTTGCGAAATTGCCGCATGTCGCAGTTGCATCACCGGTGATCACGGACTTCAACATGTCGGGCTCGGTGGAGATTCTTTACGGGATCGATTACAAGAGCTACAACGCGCTCAAGCCATTCAAGTTTTTGGCGGGAGGCCCCTTCAAAGAGCCATACGACGTGATTGTGGACGATATTTATGCAAAGTCCGGCAAAGGGTACAAGGTCGGAGACTTTATCCCCATCCACAATCACCCATTCCGCATCTGCGGGATTGTGGAGAGCGGGAAGGGCGGCAGGCGACTGCTACCCATCGATACGCTGGGCGCTATGATCGGTGCCGAAGGCAAGGCGTCTGTGATTTATCTGAAGGCCGACGATCAGGCAAACGAAAATGCCATTATTCAGGAGATTCATGCGACGCGCGGCCTGGAGAATTATCAGGTGCAGACGATGGCCGACATTATTTCGCAATATACGCCAGCGCGTTTCCCTGGTTTCAATCTGGCGCTTCGAGTGGTGATTTCAATTGCAGTCATAGTAGGGTTCCTGGTGATTTTTCAATCGATGTACACGGCGGTACTTGAGCGAACGCGCGAGATTGGCATTCTCAAATCGCTGGGATCATCGAAGCCATCAATTATCGGAGTTGTGCTGCGCGAGACGGGTGTGCTGGCAATTGCTGGTGTGATTCTCGGGATCGTTTCAACGTTTGGCGTACGAGAGCTTCTCTTGCTGCGCTTTCCTACGTTCAGCTTTGAACTGACAGGGATCTGGATTGGTCGCGGAGCACTGATTGCTTTTGCCGGATCCATCCTTGGTGCGCTCTATCCGGCATGGATGGCCTCGCGCAAAGATCCGATCGACGCGTTGGCTTACGAGTAAGTACCCGCTTCCATCAGGATCAAGTTACTGAGAATTTGAAGAGAAGAGATTACGCTGCAACGAATTTTCCGTTGCAGCGCGCCATGAGGTTACGGCCCTGTTCGGTGGGGACGATGCGGATTTTCTCTTCAAAGGCATAGGTTGATTTGGTGCTTTTTTCCATGAGTCCCAGCTCGCCCAGCAATGCGATTGCGCGATAGATTGGCGTTGGATCGCTGGTGCCTGTAATCTTCGGCAGCGCATCGGGATGGCATGCCGGCTCCTCACCTTCATCCATGCATCGACACCCTTCGGCGAGCAATTGGAAGTGCATGACGCGCATCAGGGCGAAAGAGTCGACGTGAGGAAGATTTGAGATGTCCTGGCCGTCCTCAGTGCAGGAACTTGCCAGCAGTCCGCCCCAATATTGCTTGATAAGGTCGAACTCAGCCCAGGAACCGTGCTCAATGATGCGCAGCACGACGCCAGGATGTGCACGCAGCCCGATTGCGTTGCGATCCACGCCCATCATTTGCTTTGCGATGAGAACGATATCAACGGCGCAGGCGACGCGGGCCAAGCCAAGTTCTTTTTCAAACATCTGGTTCATCGCATCCCCTGAAAGAGGACAGATCTGGCGCAGGAATGCGAGCGCCTCGGCGTAACGCATTTCGCTGACGATATATTCCGGCTTCGACATGTCCGCGCCGCTTTCATGCATGGACTCCCACAAGTGCAGGTCCATGCCAAGCGGAAGCAGGAAGCGCAGTCCCATACCTTCCTCGCCTGCGCGCACTGTCTCAGCCTCAACCTCCACGCGCAGGCGGGCCTCATGCTGGAATGGGCCGAGGCGCTGAAGAGCGAGTTTGACATGCTCGCCGACTTGCCAATGCTTATCTGTGATGAGGTAGACGCCAGTGGAACTGATGTCACCAATGTGAAATGCTTCTGGTTCCCGGCCGGCAATGAGGCGATAGGCTACCAGTTCCGGAGTATGTCGCCGCATGGAGATACGCATTTCAGGCGGGTTGACCAAGGTTGGATCAATCCAGCGTAAGAAACGTTTAATACGTGGTTCTTTTGGAGCTTCCTTTGCTTTTTCAGTGGTGGCACCCGAGGAGTTGGCTTCATTGCCAACAGCGATGGGCTTGTACGCACTACTGCTCCCTTTGGCGGGTTGGCGAATTGCGGGCGCCTTGGCCGCAATTGCCGCGGGGGATGGCAGTGCGCCTGGAATATCAGGAACATAGATGATAAGGGATTCGTCGATTTGAACCGGAGTTGCTGCCAGAGATCCAGGAGGAAGAACCAACATGCTCGCTGCCAGATCAGAATGGTGAGGGAAGTGGTCTTCCGGACGGAGAGAGACAGCCTGGATGACTCGCATTCCCGCGTCCAGAATGACGATGTCGTGTTCTGCGAATCCTTGAACGCGCGGAATCTGGTTGTAGGGGCCGAGCCAAACGCCGCCCGTGGAATGGGAAGAGATGCCGTCGATAATGACTTTCAGAGCTGTAAGAGGTTCCTGGTTTGCATCGACGACAAGGACTTCAGCGCCGAGGATGCCATGGGCGGACGGGCTGAATACGGAATATAACTTGTCTTGCATACCGGCCTTTCTGAGCCGGCAACTGCCCGGTTTTATTGGTGCGCGCGCAATCCGGGGGAAGAAAACGCAGTCGCCGTGACTAAATTGATCGACAACCCCACATCATAAACCGCATAGAGCCTGGAATTGCTACTCGAAATAAGGGGGGTGGTCTCCGGAAGTTACCATCCGGCCCATTTCACAACGGCGGTCCTAATGGTCCATTCAAGGCCGCATATCCAATCGATGAGAGATGGGGGCGCCGGAGTCCGAGGTTTGAGGCCCGAAAATGAGGCTGAAATTCTGCCCGTGACAGCAATCACTCGACAGTGCCATAGGCCGATGATAGGCTTCCGGTGGATTTTTCCAGGGGCTATTTACGCAGGTTGTATTTTGCTGTCCATCATTATCCGGCTTCAAACCTTGTACAGGGAGGATTTGTGAATCCAATCCGTAGGCTGTATCTCTTACCAACTGTGAGCAACTTTTCGCTCCTTGTAACCCGGCTGCTCAGGCGGCAGTCGTCGGAGACAGGCCAACCAACCTCCGCAGACCGGCGATCGGCAGGATTCATTGCGTACATTGCCGGCGCTTTTCTTAAGCGGCACTATAGAACCGCACTTGCAGTGCTATCAGTTTTTCTTCCTGCGGTTGCATACGCGCAACCTGAACATGGCGGCGGAGAAGCCAATCTGGTGCTCCCGGATCTTTCGAGCGTGAAGTTTCTGGGCATGAATGGACACGCCTTACTGATGTGGGGATTACTCTTCTGTGTTGGCGGCTTGTTGTTCGGTCTAACGATTTACGGGCAATTGAAGAACCTGCCGGTTCATCGGTCTATGCGCGAAATCTCCGAAATGATTTACGAAACCTGCAAAACCTATCTGGTGACGCAAGGCAAGTTCATCCTTCTGCTCTGGGCATTTATCGCGGTCATCATTGCCCTCTACTTCGGCTATCTGGCTCCGGTTCCGGGAAAATCGATCGCTGTCACGCTGCCAATCATCTTGGGATTTAGCCTCCTCGGCATTGCAGGCAGCTACGGAGTGGCCTGGTTTGGGATTCGCGTCAACACATTCGCGAACTCGCGTACAGCGTTTGCAGGGCTACGCGGGAAGCCGTATCCGTGCTTTTCGATTCCGCTGAAAGCGGGAATGAGCGTGGGCATGATGCTGATTTCAGTCGAACTGCTCATGATGCTCATCATCCTTCTATTTATTCCCGGCGACTATGCCGGTCCGTGCTTCATCGGCTTCGCCATTGGTGAATCGCTGGGCGCCGCGGCGTTGCGAATTGCAGGCGGCATCTTTACCAAGATCGCTGACATTGGCGCGGACCTGATGAAGATCGTCTTCAAGATCAAGGAAGACGACGCACGTAATCCGGGTGTAATTGCGGACTGCACGGGAGACAACGCGGGCGACTCTGTTGGCCCCAGCGCCGATGGTTTTGAAACTTATGGCGTGACCGGCGTTGCCCTAATCGCATTCATTCTGCTGGCGGTCCACGATTCCAAGGTTCAGGTTCAACTGCTGGTGTGGATCTTCGTGATGCGCGTTGCCATGCTGGTTTCGAGTTCGGGAGCATATTTCCTGAATGGCCTGATTGCTCGCGCAAAATACGGCGATTCCGACGAGATGGATTTTGAGGCACCGTTGACTTCACTGGTGTGGATCACGTCCATCGTTTCCATCATCCTGACCTACGGCGTTACCTACCTCATTATTCCCACGCTCGGTGATAGTGGCGACACGACAATTTGGTGGAAGCTGGCGTCGATCATCTCGTGCGGAACTCTCGCGGGTGCGATCATTCCTGAATTGGTTAAAGTCTTTACCTCAACCAATTCGAGCCACGTGAAAGAGGTAGTTAAATCGGCGCAAGAGGGCGGAGCTTCATTGGGGATCTTGTCAGGGTTCGTAGCCGGCAATTTTTCGGCTTATTGGCTGGGATTGTGCATGGTTGCGCTGATGGGAACGGGGTATTACTTCACCACGGGCGTATCCATGGCAGGCCTGATGCTGGCTCCAGCCGTCTTCGCATTTGGCCTCGTGGCTTTCGGCTTCCTTGGTATGGGTCCGGTGACAATTGCGGTGGACTCCTACGGACCAGTGACGGACAATGCCCAATCGGTCTATGAACTGTCGTTGATCGAAAACATCCCAGGTATCGAAGGTGAACTCAAGAAGAGCTACAACTTCGATGTGAAGTTTGAACGGGCAAAGCACCTGCTGGAAGCCAACGATGGAGCTGGTAATACCTTCAAGGCCTCAGCAAAACCGGTGCTGATCGGGACGGCCGTGGTTGGTGCGACCACGATGATTTTCTCCATCATCATGGCGCTGACCGATGGACTGACTCATAGCGTACAGAACCTTTCACTGTTGCACGCGCCATTCATGCTTGGGTTGATTACCGGGGGCGCGATGATCTACTGGTTTACCGGAGCTTCCACACAAGCGGTGACGACAGGCGCATACCGAGCGGTTGAGTTCATCAAGGCCAATATCAGACTGGAAGGCGTGGAAAAGGCATCTGTCAGCGACAGTAAGAAAGTGGTGGAGATCTGCACACAGTATGCACAGAAGGGGATGTTCAATATCTTCCTTGCCGTCTTCTTCGCGACGCTCGCTTTTGCCTTTTATGAGCCGTTTTTCTTTATCGGCTACCTAATCTCAATCGCTGTCTTCGGCCTGTACCAGGCGATCTTCATGGCAAATGCCGGTGGCGCATGGGACAACGCAAAGAAAGTAGTCGAGGTGGACATGAAGCAGAAGGGAACACCGCTGCACGACGCAACCGTCGTGGGAGACACAGTGGGCGATCCATTCAAGGACACCTCGTCCGTGGCAATGAATCCAGTGATCAAGTTCACGACGCTATTTGGATTGCTCGCTGTGGAACTTGCCGTGACACTCAGCGCAAAGAATCCGGGACTCGCGAGTGCTTTGGCAATCGCGTTCTTCCTGGTTTCAGTGTTCTTCGTACGCAAATCGTTCTATGGAATGCGGATTGACACGAATGCAGGCAACTGAAGCAGAATCTGAGTGCGAGATGAAACGCCGCCTGGAAACGGGCGGCGTTGCCTTGTTCCACACGATTTTTTGCAGCAGGCCTTGCTGAAGTGCTTTGCCGCCAAGACACAGGATAGAAGCGCGTAGTTCGAGAGCCATTTACCGGATTCCATTCCGGTGCCAGAATTACTCCACACTCGATGTTCGAGTTCAAGTTGATTCAAATTGTTACTTTGACCGTAAATCACTCAAGGACACCCAACAAATGAGAGCCCGACACCAGATTCTTTTCATGATTGCCATTGCGACCATCCTTTACAGCCCATCTGGACTGGCGCAGAAGTTCCAACAGCCCACCAAAGAAGAACTGGCGATGACGGTTGATCCCAAGGCACCCAGTGCACCAGCGGTATATCTGTATCGTGAGGAAGTCACCGATAACTACAACCACTATGTCAGTGCATATGCTCGCATCAAAGTGCTAACAGAAGCCGGCAAGGAATGGGCCAATGTTGAAGTTCCATTTGGAGGTGCTCCCCCTGACATCGCGGGCCGCACCATCCATCCTGATGGGACCGTAGTTCCCCTGACTGGTTCACCAGCAGATATCCTCAAAGTCCAAACTGGGCGCGAAAACCTGAGAGTCCGGGTCTTCAGTCTTCCTTCTGTTGAGGTGGGAAGCATTTTGGAGTATCGGTGGACAATACACATGGGCGACTCAAAGGTTTCAGGAGTCGACTCGTCGCAGCAGTCGTATATCGATTCCGCGCTCGCTGGAGAAATTCCTGAATGGAATTTGCAAGAGCCTATTTTTATTCATAAGGAACACTTTTATTTCAATCCACTGAGCGATCTGGAACGGAATGTTATCGGGAATCAAAGTATTACTCACTACGTAAACGGCGAAATTGCCAACTATCTGCTGCATACCGACAGGCTCCCACCGGGAGTTAAGCTTAACGCCAGTCCAAAACGCGATTATGATCTCACGTTGGAAGATGTACCTGCGTTCGTGTCCGAGGTGGATGCGCCACCGCAAGAAAGTCTGGCCTATCATGTGCGCTTTTTTTACAGTCCGTATTTAAGTGGCGCCGAATATTGGCTCGGTGAAGGCAAGCGGTGGTCGAAGCAACTTGATCAATTGGCCGGTCCTAGCAATGTCGTTCGTGCGGCGGCCACACAGATTACGGCTGGTGCAACGACCGATGAAGACAAGGCGATGAGGCTTTATGCAGCCGTGCAGGCGCTGGATAACACGACCTTTTCCAAGGGCGAAACCAGCGGACACGACCATGCAACCCCGGACCAGACCTGGACCCAAAAGAGCGGGACAAGTAATGACATGGCGCTGCTTTATCTCTCCTTGGTGCGCGCAGCGGGGCTAAATGCGAGTGACATGCTGATTGCGGATAGGTCAAAGCGTATCTTCGATCCGGGCCTTCTTTCTCTTGATCAGTTGTCCGCCGATATTGTGGTGCTTCATATCAACGGCAAAGATGTTTTTACCGACCCGGGCGAAAAGTTTGTGCCCTATGGGCAATTGGCCTGGCAGCATCAACTTTGCGGAGGGCTTGAGGAGACCGCCCAAGGCGTAACGTATCAGGCAGTGACTCCCGCAGGCGAGAGCAAAGATGCGATAACGGGCCGAACTGCGGACCTGACAGTGGATGCACAGGGAAATGTGACAGGCACTGCGAATTTGCTTATGAATGGCCCTGCGGCACTAAGGTGGCGCCAGGTTGCGCTCATGGGCGGCGAGCAGAATGTGAAACAGCAGATTGCGTCCACTCTGCCTGGTCTACTGCCCGAGGGCATCTATGGCGAGGTTATGGAACTGAAGGGATTGGGGACTTCGGCTGGATTTTTTGAAGCCACGATCAAGGTAAGCGGTAAGTTGGGCAATGTAGAAGGCAAGCGCGTGATTGTACCCGCATTTTTCTTTGAAACTAGGCAGCATCCACAGTTCGTGGCTGACACTCAGCGGCAGTTCCCTGTGGACATGCACTATGCAGCGCAGGTGATTGACAGCGTGGTTTATCACTCTCCGGCAGGGTATACGGTGGAGGGTCAGCCACCGGCAACGCAGATACCGTGGCCCCAATTTGGCGCGATGGTAATTAGATGCCAGCCGGTTGCTGGTGGCATTGAAATCAAACACATACTGGCCAGGGTTTTCACTCTACTGGCGCCACAGGAATATCCGAACCTGCGGGATTTTTATGGAAAGGTTGCTGCAGCCGATCAACAGCATGTTGTTTTCTCTCAGGGAGCACAGTAGCCGCCCCGGGGACTGTGGGCTGGGACTAGACACCAAAGGCAGACAGCGGTTTCCGCTGTTTGCCGTTCATGTCGAAGTTTTTGGGATTGAGCCAGGCCTCAAAAGCGCGCCTGCGTGCGGGCCATTCCGTGTTGAGCATGGAGAACCAGGCGGTGTCGCGATTGCGGCCCTTGACGATCATGTGCTGGCGGAAGATGCCTTCAAACCTGAAGCCGTAACGCAGCGCGGCGCGGCGGCTGGGCAGATTATCGGCGTTGCACTTCCACTCGTAGCGGCGGTAGCCGAGATCGTCAAAGATGTGACGCGCCATGAGGTACATGGCTTCTGTGGCGGCGGTCGATTTTTGGATCGCAGGGGACATGAGGATATTGCCCACTTCGATGACGCCATGCAGAGGGTCCATTCTCATGTAGCTTGCATACCCCGTACAGCGCTCAAGTGAGATGGGGATAAGTGCGAAGAAGACGGCATCTGTTGCGTGCTGCTTACGTTCAATTGCAGCGCGCAGGGCATCTTCGTCCGGGTACGGCCCATCGCCCAGATAGTCCCAGAGCTCGTCATGACCGTCGACCATGGCAAAAAGGTCCGAAGTGTGTTTGGCTGCGTCCAGGGGCTCCAGGATCACCGTGCGACCGGTATGCTTGATGCGCTGGGGAAGAGCGATGGGCTTCCAGGCTAGAGGAGATGGCGCAGAATCATTCACAGGGCAAGCGTACCAGCCCGGGCGCTGGTGGAATGCAGTGCTGCGTTCCACATTCTGACCCGCTTCTCCACATTTCGCACAGGCAATTTGGGCATGTTTGCACCAACCCTGCGTCTTGTAACAAGGCGGAAACCGCTCTAGGCTTGGCTTTAGCGGGTGGGCAGCTTATGGGAGGCTTGCCCGCACTGCGTTTTGTGCATTTTCAGAGCTGGGAGTGCAGGAAATTTGAGGGGTTTCCGAGCTTTCCACAGTGCAACTCCGGTAATTCCGATATGGGTAAGGTAATCACAAAGAAAATACTAGATATTGTGGTTTCATGTTGACTTGCCCTATAGACAGCGCTAAGTTGTCATCTGCGGCTGTAAAAGGAATGTAAAGAATCCCGGAGGAGAACCCTCCAAAAGGCCGCAGAATTGGCAACAACTCGCGGTTATTTCACCCCCGCTTTTGAGAGCTGTTTCCACCCCCCAATACGTCCTACCAGCAGGCGCGCAAACGCTGCATTGGGCGCAGTATTCGAACTTATGCCACTTGGAGAGAGTTTTATGAACGAGACCAATATTCACACCACCGCAGCGGACCTCCAGGCCCAATCGACCCACGCAGGTTTGAAATTCACGCGCCGTTTCTCAAAGGAAGGTGTGTCTCCTTACGA
The DNA here is from genome assembly GCA_028876335.1 of Acidobacteriota bacterium. Taxonomy (GTDB): domain Bacteria; phylum Acidobacteriota; class Terriglobia; order Terriglobales; family Acidobacteriaceae; genus Telmatobacter. The sequence continues at coordinate 22,160 of JAGWSG010000143.1, read as the reverse complement.
CGAGGTCCAGTGGGACCTGCGCACCGCTTTGATTACGGACAGCAAAGGCAACACAATTTTTGAGCAGAAGAACGTGGAAGTGCCGCTGGACTGGTCCATGACGGCGACCAACATTGTGGCCTCCAAGTACCTGCACGGCCAGATTGGCACGCCGGAGCGGGAGACGGGCGTGCGGCAGCTTGTGAGCCGCGTGGTGGAGACGGTGACGGTGTGGGGTATGCGCACCGGATACTTTGCCACTGACGACGATGCGCGCGTCTTTCACGACGAACTCGCGCACATGCTGCTGACGCAGAAGGTGGCTTTCAATTCGCCGGTGTGGTTCAACGTGGGCTGCGACCGGCTGGAGCCTAATTCCGACGGCAAGAGCTGGCACTGGGACGCGCCCTCGGGCGGCGTGAAGTTCGAGGCGACCGGTTACAAGAATCCGCAGTGCTCGGCGTGTTTCATCAACGCGGTTGAGGATTCGCTGGATTCGATTCTGACGCTGGCCAAGACTGAAGGCATGCTGTTCAAGTGGGGCTCGGGCACGGGCACCAATCTTTCGGCCATTCGCGGATCGATGGAGCAGCTTTCCGGCGGGGGCGTGGCTTCCGGTCCTTTGAGCTTTATGCGCGGTTTTGACGCCTTTGCCGGTGTGATCAAGTCCGGCGGTAAGACGCGGCGCGCGGCGAAGATGGTGATTCTGAATGCGGATCATCCGGACATCGTCGACTTTATTGAGTGCAAGGCGAAGGAAGAAGCCAAGGCGTTTACGCTGATTCGCGCGGGCTATGACGGCTCAGGCCCGGATTCAGAGGCTTACTCGTCGATCTTCTTCCAGAACGCGAACAACTCGGTGCGCGTGAGCGACGAGTTTATGCGCTCCTACGAGCAGGACGGCGACTACTGGACGCGGACGGTGAAGGACAAGCAGCCCGTGAAGCAGTACAAGGCGCGCGACATCATGCAGAAGATTGCCGAGTCGACGTGGCTGTGTGGCGACCCTGGCATGCAGTTCGACACGACGATCAACAAGTGGCACACGAGCAAGAACACGGCTCGGATCAATGCGTCGAATCCCTGCTCGGAGTACATGTTCCTGGATAACTCGGCCTGCAACCTGGCGAGCTTTAACCTGCTCAAGTTTGTGACGCCCGCGGGTACGTTCGATATCCCGGCGTATCGCCATGCGATTTCCGTTGTGATTACGGCGATGGAGATTCTGGTGGACAACTCGGGCTATCCGACGGAGTCGATCGCGCGCAATTCGCATGACTATCGTCCGCTAGGGCTCGGCTATGCCAATCTGGGCGCGCTGCTGATGGCCTTTGGCCTGCCGTATGATTCGGCTGCCGGTCGCGATCTGGCTGCCTCACTGACGGCGATCATGTGCGGACAGGCATATCTGCAGTCGGCAATTCTGGCAGCGCAGTGCCCGGAGATTCCTTCCGCGACGCCGCTGACAGCCTCGGTTGAGCGTCAGGGTGGCGCGTGCCCAGGATTCTACGTCAACCGCGAGCCGTTCCTCGACGTGATCCGCATGCACCGCGCGGAGGTAAACAACATTGGCAAGTCGAAGACGAGCAGCGAGCCGTTTGTTGTGCCGCAGTTGGACGCACTGATTGATGCGAGCCGCGAGTGCTGGGACATGGCTCTGGTTTATGGCGAGCGTTACGGCTATCGCAACTCGCAAACCACAGTGCTGGCTCCGACGGGAACCATCGGCTTCATGATGGATTGCGACACGACCGGCATTGAGCCAGACCTGGCGCTGGTGAAGTACAAGAAGCTGGTTGGCGGCGGCATGATCAAGATCGTGAACAACACGGTGCCGGCGGCACTCTTCAAGCTTGGCTATAACCACGAACAAACCAACGCCATTGTGAGCTACATTGACGCGACGGGCACGATTGAAGGCGCACCGGGCATCAAGCCGGAGCATCTAGCGGTGTTTGACTGCTCGTTCAAACCGGCCAAGGGAACGCGCTCCATTCATTACATGGGACACATCAAGATGATGTCTGCCACGCAGCCGTTCCTTTCGGGCGCGATTTCGAAGACGGTGAACCTGCCGCACGAGGCGACAGTGGAGGATGTGGCTGAGGCATATGCCGAGAGCTGGCGCCGTGGCATCAAGGCAGTGGCCATCTATCGTGACGGATCGAAGGGTGTGCAGCCCCTGAACACGTCGCTTGACACCAAGCGTGAACCCACTGCGATGGACGCCGCGGTTGAGCGCGTGCTGGCCCAGCTTGCCAGGGGACATGCCGGCGCCGAAGCAGACGTGAAGACGCTTGAAGCGAAGGTCGATGAGAAGCTTGAGGTGACGGCACGGCAGGTAATCGCAGCTTCCAATGCATTCCAGAAGGCGATGGAAGCGATTGCAAAGGCAGCAGCCGTTCCTGAACTCAAGCCTGTCTCCAAGCCTGAGATGCAGGAGCACCAGCCTGTACAGGATCTGAATGCACCTCCGAAGGCAGTGCGTCATCGCCTGCCGGAAGAGCGCGCTTCTGTCACGCACAAGTTCTCGATTGGCGGCCATGAAGGCTACATCACGGTTGGCCTCTATCCTACTGGGCAGCCGGGAGAAATCTTCATCCGCATGGCGAAGGAAGGTTCGACTGTTTCCGGTTTGATGGATGCGTTTGCAACCTCCATTTCGCTCGCACTGCAGCATGGTGTTCCGCTGCGCGTGCTGTGCGAGAAGTTTGCGCACACCCGCTTTGAGCCCAGCGGCTGGACCGGCAACGAGCAGATTGGCTACGCCAAGAGCCTGATGGATTACATCTTCCGCTGGCTGAGCCTCCGCTTCCTGTCGGGTACGCAGTTGTCACTGTTTGCGGGACTGGCGCCCGAAGCGCCGCAACTGCCGGCATCGCCTTCCATCCTTGAGGAAGATGAGCCGGAGATGAAGCCGGAGCCAGCGGCACCCTCAACGGGCATGGGGTCGACCAGCGCTCCAAGTGGCGGTATAGCGCCGGAAGTGCAGGCGGTAGCGGCAACAGCGGCGAGCCCATCGCACGGACCGGAGCTTACTGACCGCGGTGTCTATCATGCATCGGACGCGATGCGCTCCATGTACGAGATGGGCGACGCGCCTAGTTGCTCCACCTGCGGTGCCATCATGGTACGCAACGGTTCCTGCTATCGCTGCATGAGCTGTGGATCAACGAGTGGCTGCAGCTAGGCTGCATCGAAGCCTCTATACCTGAGAATGCCGAAGCTTTCGAGCTTCGGCATTTTTCTTTGCGGGCGTAATCGCGCAACCTTTCCCTTCATGATTCCAGAGCACTTAATTTGCAGCAATTTCCTGCAGCACATTGCCTTCAATTCCTGCAATGATAGAAGCAGATCTTTTGCAGCGAGTTCGTGTGGTTCCATTGCGCGGCACTCTGCTTTATGGTCGTCATGCAAAAAGCTGCGCTTATCTACAACCCTGTCTCCGGACAGCTATCCTCCCGGCGCGCCAAGGTCATTCCTCAGGCGCTCGCAATTCTGCGTGAAGCGGGCGTTGAGGTGGTGGCGTTTGAGACAAATGCTCCCGGATCTGCCACGCGATTCGCACGGGAAGCGGTAGAGCAAGGGTTCGATGCGGTACTTGCCTGCGGTGGTGACGGTACGATGCATGAAGTATTGCAAGCGCTGGTGGGCACAGAGGTGGCGCTGGGCGTGGTGCCTCTTGGCACGGCAAATGTGCTGGCGCAGGCACTGGGCCTCAGCACTTCCGCCATAAAAGCCGTGCGCAAGCTTGTAAGCGCAAGGAACCTTAGCGTGCCTGTCGGCCGGATTCACTATCGCAATCTGCAGGGCCACGAACAGACGAACTACTTTACAGTGGCTGCCGGCGTTGGTGCAGATGCGTTGCTGATGGCGCGGATGGATAAGAAGCTGAAACGGCGTTTGGGGTATGTACTTTATCTGATCGAGGCATTTCGCATTTGGGCGACGGGACCCTTTCCTCTGTTTCAAGTGCGTATTCAAACAAACGGAGACGCGGAACCTCAACTGGTAGAGGCTTCGCAGGTTCTTGCTGTGCGTGTGCGGTCTTTTGGTGGAGCGCTTGGCGTACTTACGCCAGGCTCCACCCTGCGCGGGGAGGACTTGCGCATACTTCTGTTTAAAACGCGCAGCCGGTGGCGTTATTTCCGCTTCCTGATGGCTACGCTTGCGGGCCGCCAAACGTTCAACAGTGAGATTGAGATACTGAATGCAAATTCCGTGGAGTGTCTACCGCACAACGGATCATCAGAATTGGTTTATGCCGAGGCAGATGGCGAGTGGCTTGGTTCACTTCCGGCGCGCATTGAGATAGCGTCCGAACGTCTAACGCTGCTTGCGCCGGCTGATGCGCGGCCTTAACGCTCAAGCAATTCATGTTGCGTGGTTGCTCCCCGGACTGCAATGATCGCTACGTTCATCTTCTTGCGAGGGATTCCGTGTTCAAACATCTGGGCATTTCTGCCGCGCTGGTTATGACGACCTTGTCGCTCTCTGTTCCCGCTTCTCAACTCGACGCCCAGCAGAATGCCGCATGGGAGCCTGCACCTGGCCATCTGACGATGAATCTTTGGCCCGGGAAGGCCCCGGGCGAACCGGACAATATGCCGACTGAGGCAGACATGACGACGGCGAAGGACAATCTTATTGCGGGCCGCTCACTGATTCGTCTCGGCAATGTTTCCGTTCCAACGCTGACTGTTTACAAACCCACCACCATCAATTCAGGCGCGGCGGTACTGGTATTCCCTGGCGGAGGCTATCAGATTCTTGCCATAGATCTGGAAGGCACGGAAGTTTGCCAATGGCTCAACTCGATTGGCGTCACGTGTGTGCTGGTGAAATATCGTGTGCCGAATACAGGTCCATATCCCAAATCTCCAGCAGCACTGCAGGATGCACAGCGCGCCATGGGGCTGGCGCGTGAGCATGCATCCGAATGGGGCATTGACCCGCATCGCATCGGCGTTCTGGGTTTCTCTGCGGGTGGACATCTTTCCGCGGCCATCAGCACGCATTTCGACAAACGGCTCTATTCTCCGGTGGACGATGCGGACAAGCAAAGCTGCCGGCCGGATTTTTCGGTTGTGATCTATCCCGGTTATCTTGCATTGGCCGAGCATAACTTTGAAGCAAATCCAGAGATCAATCCAACCGCGGATACTCCGCCAACGTTCATCGTGCAGGCGGAAGATGATCCGGTTCACGTGGAGAATGCGGTTGTTTACTTTATGCAACTGAAGAAGGCCGGAGTTGCGGCAGAGTTGCACATCTATTCAAAGGGTGGTCACGGTTATGGCTTGCGTCCGACAGATTTGCCCGTGACGCATTGGCCTGAAGAGGCGGCGCGCTGGTTTCGCACGATTCATGTGCTTTCAAGCAAGTAGAAAGAATCGTTCTATGCATCTTGCCGTTCTGACTATTTCCGATCGCTGCTCGCGCGGCGAGTCGACTGACACGGCCGGCCCGGCGGTGGTGGAAATGCTGCGTGCTGCGTGGCCCGATGCTCAAATTGCTACGGCATTACTGCCTGACGATGAAGACAGAATCGCTGCTCAATTGACCGAGTGGGAGGAGCAGGGCATTGCGCTCATTCTTACTGCGGGTGGAACGGGGCTTGGACCGCGTGATCGAACACCGGAAGCGACGCGAAGGGTGATTGACCGCGAAGCACCGGGCATTGCTGAACTCATGCGTTTGAAGGGCAGTGAGAAGCATGCATTCTCCTGGCTCTCGCGAGCGGTGGTTGGATTGCGAGGTGCAACGCTCATCGCGAATCTTCCGGGCAGCCTGCGTGGGGCGACCGAGAGTCTTGAAGCGATATTGCCTCTTCTTCGACATGCGATTGATGTTGCGGCAGGCGGTCAACGGCATCCCTGAAAGTGATTTTGAAGAGCCTGACAGTGATCCCCAGGGCTGGGATGACACCCGAGGCGGGGAAACGCTTTCCATAAACGGCCTGAAATATCGATTTATCTTTCGTGCCGTAGCGACTTTATGGAGTTAAATTTGGTGCGATAACTCCAATCAGAATGCGCCTTTTGCGGCCAATTGAAACGGGGGCATATACTTTGGGAAACACAGAGAAAGCGTAGAAACTTCCCAACGTGAAAACGAACAAGAGCAAATCCTCAAAGCGCCGCAGGCCAGGATCTGTAAGCATTCGCGATGTTGCCGAGCGGGCTGGTGTTTCCATTGCAACTGTCTCGCGGACAGTTAATCGCCTTCCCTCGGTTGATCCGGACTTAGCGCAGCGTGTTTGGAAGGCAATTGAGGAGGTCGGTTACCTGCCGAATACGCAGGCACGCGCACTGGTTTCAGGCCGCAGCCACATGCTCGGACTGATCGTTTCGGAAATTACGAATCCATTTTTTCCGGAGATGGTGCAGGAGTTCGAAAATCTTGCAGTGGCGCAGGGCTACGAAGTTCTTATTGGTTCAACGAACTATGAACCAGAGCGCACAGAGTCATTGATTCGACGGATGCTGCAGCGGAATGTGGATGGCGTCGCGGTGATGACATTCGGTATTGAAGAAGACCTGGTTCAAAAACTTGTTGAACGCGAGTTTCCGCTGGTTTTTATCGATCAGGGGCCTGACCTGCCGAACATTCGCGTGCTGAAGGTAAATTACGCCGAAGGAATTCGCCAGGGAGTGCAGCATCTGGCTGCTCTCGGCCATCGTGAAATCGCTTTCATCAGCGGACCGCTTCGTTTGCGCTCAGCGGTTGCACGACGTGATGCCTTCCTCAAGTCGATGGCTGAGCTTGGACTGAAAGTTCCTGCGGAACATCTGGTGGAAGGAACACACACGATGGAGGGAGGCATGGCGGCGATGGGAAGTCTTGTAACGTTATCGAAACTTCCAACCGCGGTGATGTGCTCCAACGACATGACTGCGATTGGCGTGCTTCACGAGTTATACCGCACAACGAATGGGGTGCCACAGGACATCAGCGTGGTGGGATTTGACGACATTCATCTGGCGCAGTTCATGCTTCCGCCACTGACAACAGTGCAGATGTCGTGCAAGGCGCTGGCATCGGCTGCAATTGAGGCACTGCGCGCAGGAGTTGAGCAGGATCACCCAAAGGCGGGGTGCAAAGAGTGGGAGATTCCTACGCAACTGGTGGTTCGCCAATCCACTTCCTTTCCAAGAGGGAGCCTGCCGGCAACTTTGATGGCTGCGACTCCAGACCATAAAAATTAGTCGTTTCATGTTTTTGCCGCATGAACGCGTGTGAATTCTGGTGTAACCTGCGCCGCATTGAGGGTGTCTAATGAGTGCGTAGAGATTTTCCCCACTTGAGGTCGCCCAATGCTTATACGTAAGCCAAACGATATTCCGTCATCTGAAATCACACCCCGTTCTGCATATGAGCGGTTTATGGCGCGCCGCAAGTTTCTGCGCACGGCAGCGGGAGCGGCGGCGGTTGCGGGTGCGGCCGCAGTGGGACTGGACGGAGTTACAGACATACTTGCTCCCCGCACGCATGCACATGCGCAGACCAAGCTGAAGACGGTGTCAAGCCCTTTGACCACGACGGGCGAACAATTGACGAGTCTTGAAGATGTAACTCATTACAACAACTTCTACGAGTTCGGCATCGACAAGAGCGACCCAGCGAAGAATGCCGGTGGACTGCCGACCCGCCCGTGGAGCGTGAAGATTACTGGAAAGGTAAAGGCGGAGAAGACGTTCGACATCGACAGCCTTCTTAAGTTGCGGCCGCTGGAAGATCGTGTCTATCGGCATCGCTGCGTGGAGGCCTGGAGCATGGTGATCCCCTGGGTAGGCTACTCATTATCGGAACTCATCAACCAGTGTGATCCTTTGCCGAGCGCGAAGTATGTGCAGTTCATCTCTTATTACGACCGTCACGTTGAAAAGTGGTCGGGCCAGGATGCCACCATCTTCTGGCCATATTCTGAAGGCCTGCGGATGGACGAAGCAATGCATCCGCTGACGTTGCTGACGTTCGGACTTTACGGTGAGATGCTGCCCAATCAAAACGGCGCGCCTGTGCGCGTGGTTCTGCCGTGGAAGTATGGTTACAAGTCGGCGAAATCGATTGTCGAAATTCGATTTGTGGAGAAGCAGCCTCACACAACGTGGAATGACCAGGCTCCGAGTGCGTACGGTTTTTACTCGAATGTGAATCCGGATGTGGACACGGTGCCGTGGAGCCAGAAATCCGAACGGCGTATCGGCTTGCCTTTCTGGCAGCAGCATCGCACAACGCTCATGTTTAATGGCTACGGCGACCAGGTAGCGTCGCTGTACAAGGGCATGGATCTCCGCAAGTACTACTGATGAAAATACGCAGATGAGCTACATCAAATTCCATGCCTCGTAAATATATTGTTCTTCTCAAGGTGGTGACGTGGGTCGGCTGTCTTTCGCCGCTGATGCTGCTCGTCTATGAAGCGGTGACAAACACGCTCGGCCCGGACCCGACTGCCAATATCACTTTCACCACCGGCTACAACACGCTGCTGTTCTTGATTCTGTCTCTGGCCATCACGCCGGTGCGCAGCTTGTCGCCACGTCTCAGTTGGCTCATTCAATTTCGCCGTCTGCTGGGGCTGTTTGCTTTCTTTTACGGCACATTGCACTTCTTCACGTGGATTGCGCTCTACACCAGTTTCGACGTCAATGCGATGGTGAGCGACATTCTGAAGCGCCGCTACATTACAGCGGGCATGTTTGCATGGCTGTGCCTGCTTCCGCTTGCTGCAACATCGACAACGTGGTCCATACGCAAGCTGGGCGGCAAGCGGTGGCGTGCTCTGCATCGTCTTGCCTATGTCGCCGGAATTGCAGGTGTAATCCACTACTGGTGGCAGGTGAAGCCGGGTGTACTTTCGCCGTTGAATATGACGATTGCGCTTGGCGTACTGCTACTGGCGCGGCCAGTCTTGGCGCTCATGCGACGCGGCAAGACGCAAGCTGCGTAATTATCTGTTGGAACTTGTAGAGGGCACGGCAGTCGCAAGCTGAACGGAAATATCCTCGGTATCACCCTGCACCTGCAAAGGCAGTTCCTTGTTTGCGTAGGTGTGAACTTCCCCGTGCCCGGATGAGCCAGAGTTGCTATTGCCCGCATCTGTGTCTGAGCTGTCACCAGCGTTGGTTACGCTCAAGATGTAGTTCCCCTGAGGAATGAATGCGAACGAGAAGCTGCCATCATTGTCTGCTGAGATTTGCCGCAAGAGCGAGCGGTCATCTGCGTAGAGTAAACGCACCAGCGCATGTGAAGGAGGATGGCCGTCAACAAGTGCAGAGAGCGTTCCTGAAACAGTGTAGAGGCCGCTGAGTGGAATGACGATATTTTGCCCAGTTGTGATTTCGCCAGGACCGATCTTTACGGATGAAGCGTTCTTCCGCCGCAGTGCATTGCCGAGGCAAATTTGCGTCGTAGTGTTTTCGTCTGACAGAGGAAACAAGGCGCATACGACATATTCGCCGGCGGGCAGACTGGAAATGCTGTAATGGCCGTGGCTATCCGACTCTGCCTTGATCGACCAATCTCCGAGCAGTCGCATTCCAACGCCGGTCCATTCGCCCTTGGCGCTTTTGCGATAGAGCCGGAAATGCATGCCTATCGCCGGGCTACCATCGTCGTATGTCACATTGCCGCTTATCTCTGCGGCACGTTCAAGTGTCAGATTGACATTGGTTTGTCGGTGCACACGAACTGTGACCTCGGAGAAATGACCTTCCCACTGTTTCACTGAGTCCAGCAGTTGAGCGTGTTCACTTGCATCTTTCTGAATTCGTTCAAAATCCAGGCTCATTTCCGGGTCAAGGTAGCCGTTCAGTGTTGCGTAGGCGTAGTAGCGGCCGGGCGGCACCGCTTCCAAATCAAACTGTCCGTTAAGGTCTGTAATGCCCTGTTCAATGCTGGCCGGTTCATCGCCTTTTCCGTCATTAAGAGGAACAGCGATGAGCGTTATTGTTGCGAAGCGCGCAGGCTTGTCAGTATCCGTACAAGTCACTGTGCCGGTTACGCTTCCCTTTGTGGGGTCGGGTTTTTTGGACCGGGTGCGGTCGCAGCCGGTGAAGGCAGCGATGCAAAGAATCGCGAGAAGGGAAACGGTACACGCGCAATTGCGATTCATGATTGCCCGAATTCTAACTCCGCCTGTGAAACTGGTCTAAAACTGCGACGGTGCAGCGACGTTGGCCCCAGTTTCTCAAGCGCCGCAAGATGAAGAGCGGTGCCATAGCCCTTATGCTTTGCGAGGCCGTAGCCGGGATACTTATTGTCCAGTTCCACGACGATGCGGTCGCGATATACCTTCGCGAGCACACTCGCCGCAGCTATGGAAACGCTGATTGCGTCGCCTTTGATAATTGCGCGCTGCGTACAAGGCCAGTCGATGCAATCGCGGCCGTCGATGAGAAGGAAGTCTGGAATGCAGGTTAGCTGCTCAACTGCGCGGCGCATGGCAAGCAGGGAAGCGCGGCGAATGTTGATGCGATCGATTGTCTCAACGTCAACCGAAGCGATAGTCCAAGACACGGCTATGGATCGAATCTGCTCGTCGAGGGCTTCGCGCTTGGCTTCGGTCAGTTTCTTGGAGTCGTTCAAACCGGTAAGTTTGCAGTCTTCAGGAAGAATGACCGCTGCAGCCACGACGGGGCCAAATAGCGGCCCACGCCCCACTTCATCGAGGCCCGCAATCAGTCTCGCGCCGCTTCTCTGAGCTGCGCGCTCATGCTCCCAGCCGCATGTCTGAACCTGAACCATGCTTCCAGTTTAGGAAACTTACTTCATTCAGGATGGGCTCATTTGCGAAAAACGCGAATAAAAATGAACACGTCAGGCAGTGGCTCGCTTTCTTCTAACGGTTTTCTTGTTCGTATTTTTATCGGATTTTGCAAGTATCCGGAATTGAGCAGGTGGAGTGTTGAAGGCACGTTTGAAGGCACGGTTGAACGCAGCCTCTGACAAGTAGCCTGCCTCATAGGCGATTTCCGCAACGGTCTTTTGCGTGGTGCGAAGAGCTTCCGCACTCAGCTTCATACGCCATGACGTGAGATATGCAATAGGCGAAGTCTTCAGGTAATGACGGAAGCGCTCCACCAGCCGCGTGCGGGAGAGGCCAACCTGCTTGGACAAACTTTCGACTGTCCAGTCTCTTGCGGGCTGCCTGTGCAATTCAGCAAGAGCTTTGGCAAGAATTGGGTCGCGGAGCCCTGCGAACCATCCAGTCTGTTCTGCAGGGATGGTTGCAATATAACGGCGCAAGGTCTCCACAAAAAGAACTTCAGACAGCTTGCCGACAACCAGTGAACTGCCTGCGCTTGTGCCGGCAGATTCGCCGACCGAAAAGCGGATCGAATTTTCAATCCAGCGGCCTGATTCATCAGTTGCCAATGACACCTTGAAGATGCGGGGAAGCCCCAGCATCATCATTTCGCAAAGCTGCGGGTCACAGGCCATGTACCCACAGACAAAACGAGTGACCTCTCCGCCGCCGCCAAAGCGAACAATCTTCAGGCCCTCTGCAACATTCTTGGCAAAGGTCTTCATGGAGTCTATTGGATTTTTTGAGAAACCGTTGCCAATCAGATGACGCTCTCCGTGCGGGAGGATCACGATGTCGCCGGCTTCAAGCTGAAGCCGCTCACCACCGGGAAGCGACGCGTATGCTCGCCCTTCCGTGAGGAAGTGGAACATGATCAAATGCACGTCTTTGGAAGGTAAATAAGGCGCGATTCCTTCCGCGCCGGAGGAGCTCAGACACCATGGAGCGGTGAATTCGGCATTGAAAAACAGCGCGCCTTGCAGCCGCACCGCACTCAGAACATCAGACAGTACATCCATGCGTTCGCACACTCAACGTTCGGGTGTTTTGGCAAAAAAGGCGGGCCGTTGGAGCAAACGCAGCGGGGAGGCCTGGCCGCATAGTTGTAGAAGATCTTAGCCGATCGATTCCCCCGGAAGGAAGAAAGAAAAATGAGCACAACAATTTCCCCCTCTCTTGAAGAAATGAGTGAACTGAAAACACAGCTGAAGTGGACCTGGATGGCAGGCGATTATGACATCTTCTCCCGTTATCTTGAGCCCGACGCATATCTGTTTTACAAGCGCATCGGCATGAAGCCGGGACAGCAATTGCTCGACGTTGCCTGCGGATCAGGCCAGCTTGCTTTGATTGCTGCGCGTGATGGCGCGCGGGTGACCGGTTGCGATATTGCCACCAATTGGCTTGAGCGTGCGCGTGAACGTGCTGCGGAAGAGAAGCTTGAGGTCAGCTTTGATGAGGGTGATGCGGAATCGTTGCCGTACCCGGATGGTCTCTTTGACGTAGTCGCCAGCCTTGTGGGCGCAATGTTTGCACCTCGCCCGGAATGCGTTGCCGCTGAAATGATGCGGGTTTGCCGGCCTGGGGGCAAGATTTCCATGGCGAACTGGACCGAGCATGGCTTCGTCGGAAAAATGCTCAAAACCATCGGGAAATACATTGCGCCGAACGGCATGCCCTCGCCGCTGAAGTGGGGAGATCCTGGCGTAGTGTACGAGCGCTTCGGTAAGGGCACTCTCGACATCCGGTGTACACTGCGCTTCTATCAGTTCGACTATCCGTTTCCGCCAGAGGTTGTGGTCGACTTCTTCCGCCAGAATTACGGTCCTATGTCCAGGGCATTTGATTCGCTCAGTGCCGAGGAACAAACCAGACTCAGGGCCGAATTGGTGGAGCTCTGGTCCAGCAACAACCGCGCCCCAGGACGCGGCACCCTGGTCGATGCAGAGTATTTGGAGGTCATCGCCATTCGAGGCAATGACACCACTGACCTCTCCGCAGTGATTCAGTTTGATGAGCAGAACAAAAACCACCGTGCAGGTATGCTGGCGGATCGCATTGAAGAAGGCGCGACAAGACTGATTGACTTCGCCAGCCGACTTACCGAGGAAGAATGGAAGTTGCCGATTATGGAATCAGGCAAGCCGGGCAGAAGCATTGGCGTTTTGGTTCATCACGTTGCGAGTGTCTATCCCATTGAAGTGGAGCTTGCGAAAACGATTGCCTCGGGCCAGTCCATCACGCAGGTTACCTGGGATGCGGTGCGCGACATGAACGCACAACACGCAACCGATAACAACAACATCGCACGCGAGGAAGCTCTGCTGCTTTTGCGCAAAAACAGCATGGAAGCAGCGGCAGCCGTGCGAACCATGACGGATGCCGAACTTGACCGAGCGGCGCCATTCTCACTCAGCTTTGGAGCACCGGTTACGGCGCAGTTTGTGCTTGAGGATCACGCGGTACGTCATAGTTGGCACCACCTGGAACGCATGCGCAAGGCAGTGCAGCGGCCCATGCCAACTCCAAACTCACCCATCCGGTGATGTGTTGCGGAAATTCTCAATGCTGATGGCCCGGGCAGGGACTTCCCTGACTGGGCCATTCTTTTTTTCGGTGTAGGCCGCAAAGAGATTGCGAGCAAAAGAAAACTCCGGCCATATAGACCGGAGTTTCTCTGAAACGAGGAGCAGAATGCCCTTAGGCTTCGACCAGCTTGCGCTCCACTTCCTTGAGGCGGGCAGCCTTGCCGCGGAGGCCGCGAATGTAAAACAGCTTGGCGCGGCGCACCTTGTAACTGCGAACCTTTTGCACCTTGTCCACAACCTTGGAGTTGAAGGGGAAGATGCGCTCGACACCCTGGCCGAAGCTCATCTTGCGGACAGTGAACGTGCCTTGGGGACCGTGGTTTACCGCGATGACCAGCCCTTCAAAGGCCTGGAGGCGTTCTTTTTCGCCTTCCTTAATCTTTACGTGAACCCGAACCTGGTCGCCGGGAACGAACGCCGGCAGGTCTGTGCGCTTGAGCTTTTCTGCCAGGCGCTGCATAACTGGATGAATAGACATGGTTTCTTCCTGCTGTTGAACTCAGAACTTTGATTTTACCAGAGAATTACGCCAAATGCCTAGTTCTCTGGGCTAGCCAGGCGCTATATTGTGGATGGAGTGCAGGTTGGCGCTAAGGGGCTTATTTTTCATGGATCAAACCCGCGAACTTCTTCGTCATACCCTTGCTTCGCTGGCCTACCGGGCTACGCGAGCGGTTGAGAATGCTCCGGCGGATTTTGCCACCTTTGACGCATGCGGCCGTGAGCCGGGCAAGATCCTTGCTCACATGGGCGATTTGCTTGACTGGGCTTTGAGTCTTGCCAAAGGGCATCAGCAGTGGCACAACTCCATTCCGCTGCCTTGGAAAGCGGAAGTGGAACGCTTTTATGCAGCCCTGGGGGCCCTTGACGACTATCTGGCTTCGCCCGAACCGGTACACACTTCAATTGAGCGGCTTTTTCAAGGACCAGTTGCCGATGCACTTACGCACGTTGGGCAACTAGCCATGTTGCGCCGTATTGCGGGCTGCCCCACGCGCGGCGAGAATTTTTTTGTTGCGGAGATTGCTTCTGGCAAGGTTGGCGTTGATCAGGCGCCACCGGTGAAGACATTCTAGCCCTGTCCGTCTGAATGGCGCTCTTTCAAAACAGCAATTGTCTTAAGGTCTTCCGCGCTGAGTGCAGCTTTTTCCAATAGATCCGGCCGGTTGGCGAATGTTTTGCGCAATTGCTGCTCGCGCCGCCAGCGGCGAATTGCAGCGTGGTCGCCCTTTTGAAGCACCTCCGGAACGGCAAGGCCCATGAACTCGGCTGGCCTCGTGTAGTGTGGGTAGTCAAGCAAGCCACCGGCACCGTGCTGTGAGCGCGGGACGCCTTCCGTAACTGTTGCGATCTCGGTGTCAGCCGCACCAAAACTTTCGAACTCGCCTGAAGCCTCATTGCCCAGTACGCCGGGCACAAGGCGCATGACAGCATCGGCGACGACGGCTGCAGCTAGTTCGCCGCCGCTCAGGATGTAGTCGCCGATCGAAATTTCGGTATCGCAATAAAGCTGGTTAATGCGCTCGTCGACTCCTTCATAGCGGCCACAGACGAGGACAATGCGCTCAAGTTTTGCGAAGTTGCGGGCGATGACCTGCGTGAACGGCCTGCCCTGTGCGGACAGAAGAACAACATGCGGTGGGCTGGAGTGCGCTGGGGTTTGTTTTGGTTTTGGCTCGACGCCGAGCGATTCAAGTGCTGCGGAGAGAGGTTCGGGTTTGAGAACCATGCCTTCGCCGCCGCCAAAGGGGCGATCGTCCACGGTGCGGTGACGGTCATGCGTCCAGTTGCGCAAGTCATGCAGGCCAAAGGAAATCAGTCCTTCCGCCTGCGCACGGCGGATGATGCCGTTCTCCAGGAAGCCCTGGAAGAAGCCGGGAAAGATGGTCACGATGTCGAAGCGCAGACTCATGTCTTTTTGATCTTAGTGGGTTGGCGAGGCTCCAAACCAAAACTCCGGCAAGAATGCAGTGGGCTAATTCAAATCCACCAGGCCTTCGGGCAGAGCCATCTCCACGCGCTTGTTGGCGAGATCTAATTTGCGAAGGTAGCTCTTGGCGAAGGGCACGAGCACCTCGCCGCGGGGCGAGTCGACGATCAGCAGCGCCACAGGCCCTGAACTGCGATCCACATCTGCAATGTGGCCCACTGTGACCGGCTCATTGCCAGACACGTCTACCAATTCGCACTCAGTTAGATCGCCAATGTAGGCCTCATCTTCACCGAGTGGCATACGTTCAGAGCGGGGAATGGCAACGACGAGCCCAGCCAGCTTTTCTGCATCGGAGATGGAGGCGGATCCGGCGAAGTGCAACACGATGCCGCCCTTGTGAAGCCAGTGATTTGTGATCTCAGCGGCGCAGGGCGCAGAATCATTATTGGCCTTATTGCCTGGCCTTTCACTGAGCAGCCACACCTGTTGCCGTTCAGTGAACTTCTCTGGATAATCGGTGAGAATCTCGGCGAAGACTTCGCCTCGACGTCCCTGCGGGCGTTTAATCCGTGCCAGCCAAGTCCACTCAGTTTGTTCATCGACTGGGACCATGCTGCGCTCCGGAAATGCCCTTTCGCTCTATTCCTCGTCGCCTTCTTCCAGAATGTCGAGCGTGTAACGGTGGTGGAGCTTCATGCTCACAGCACCAAGAATAGTACGCACCGAACGAGCGGTACGCCCTTGCTTTCCAATGACTTTGCCAACATCCTGCGGTGCAACTCTGAGCTTAAGAACCGTATTCTCGTCCCTGCTCACCGACTCAACTTCCACCGCTGAGGGCTCATCAACTAAAGCCCGTGCGATTTCACGGACCAGCTCTTCTACTGCCACCATATCGTTTTGGGTCATGCTCTTGCCTCTGACCTTTTTGCTTCTTGGAGAAGCAACCCGGACCGGTGCGCGAATAGTATCAGTATTTGGCCCTGAAAGTCAGCAACCGAGTGAAATTACAGGGCATTCACCGAACGCGGAAACCGGGCGGTAGATACGGCCCGGCCGGCGGGGGCTGCGGGCCGCTTAGGCTGCGGCCGGGGCGGGGTTCTTGGCAACCAGCTTGGCCACGATGTCCGAGAACTGCGCGCCATTGCTGCGCCAGTAGGCGATGCGCTCGTGCTTGAGATCGACGCTGGCTGGGTTGGTACGGGGATTGTAGGTGCCCACCACTTCAATGGAGCGGCCATTGCGGGCGCGGTCCTTCTCAATGACGACGATGCGGTAGTAGGGCTGCTTGGTGGCGCCAACGCGCGCCAGACGAATCATAACCACGGCGTTTCTGTTCCTTTCAAAATCCTATGCAAACCTTTGCGGCTCTTTGCTTTTGCCGGTCCCAGCGGGGTTTGTCCCGGGAACCTGAGGGCGCCTGCCCATGCAAAAGGCCGGACACCTGCGTCCAGCCGCGCAAGACACAACACCTAAGTATCGCTGAAAAGTGGGGTTTGAAGCAAGAGCGGCGTGTTTCTCCCGGCAGTTTGATGAGATTTGGTGGTGGATGAGGGTGCTGCCCCCTCCCGGCACGCTGATCTGGCGTTTACCAGGGTTTATAAGACCCCGCTGCACGGCTGGTGCTATCCCCCTTCGTGCAACGGCATATAAGGGGCTCGAATCGCATAGCATCAAGATAATTGTTTGCGGGAATCAATTCAAGGAGCGCCCCATGTCCGAACTCAACCCCTACGACAAATTCCTCGATGGCCGTCCGCTCGACACAATCCTCACCACCACCCCGGCAACTGTTGCCGGATTGCTCGAAAAGATGGGTGCGTCCAAAGCAGCAACCTCACCCGCAACCGGCAAGTGGAGCCCCGCGCAGATAGTCTGCCATCTGGCCGACTGCGAAATTGCCTTCAGCTTCCGATTGCGTCAGACCCTTGCCGAGCCAGGCCATGTGCTGCAGCCCTTCGACCAGGACAAGTGGGCGGCGCCCTATGCCTCGTTCTCTGCCTCAGATGCGCTTGCCACCTTTACCGCAATTCGTAATTGGAATCTGCTTCTGATTGCGTGGGCGCTGCCTGATCATGCGAACGATCCGGTCACCCATCCTGAGCGTGGGGCGATGAAGTTCCAGACAATTGTGGAGACCATGGCGGGCCACGATCTGAACCACCTCGCGCAACTGGAGAAGATTGCCGCGGCGTAATTTGTTGCAAATCCCCCGCGCGAAACAGAACAGGCGGGTCTGGGCCCGCCTGCATTTATTTTGCCGTCATCGTGTTGTCGGCGCGGTCATCGTCCGGCAGAACGTGGTCTGGGTCGATTGTTGCAGAAGCGATCGGTTTGTAGCCGTTCCACACCACCTCGCCTTTTGATTCCCACGTCTCGACCGGCACGAGGAAACGGGTTGTTGTTCCGTCAGTAAACTTCACTTCCACTGTTGCGGGCAGAACAAGCTGTCCCTTGTTCTCGATTGTCAGTTGATCGCCGTCGATGGCTTTAATGGCCATGTCGAAGCGCCAGTCGTTCATGTGCCAGCCGCGCCAGAACCAGCTCAGGTCTTCCCCGCCTTCGCTCTGCATGGCGCGGAAGAAGTCAGACGGCGACGGATGCTTGAAGGCCCAGGCACGGATGTATTTGCGGAAGGCCCAGTCAAAGCGCTCTTTGCCCAGAATCTGCTCGCGCAAAAGAACCATTCCGTATGCACCTTTGAAGTAGCTCACCGGGTGGCCAAGCTGCCAGGGATAGGCATCTGCCTGCATCATCAGCGTGGGCGCCTCCGGATTGTCGAGCACTTTCAAAATGGTGTCAGGTGGCTCACCACCGGCGGAATATTCTCCATCGCGCTTCGGTCCGAATATGCCGCCATCGAATTCCGCGGACTCTCCAATATCGATGAACGTATTGAAGCCTTCATCCATAAACGCGTGGCGACGCTCATTGGAACCGACAATCATGGGGAACCAGCTGTGGCCAACCTCATGCGCCGTCACCCAGAAGAGAAACTTGCCAGCATCGTCGATGCCGTCGAAGACCATGCCGGGGTATTCCATACCTGTGGAGAAACCGGCAACGCTGATTTCCGATGGCCATGGGAACGGATACCAATGACGTGAGAAGCGTTCCACGGTGTCTTTGACATATTCAGTAGAACGGTCCCACTTGTCTTTGCCGATGCTCTCTGGCGGGTACACACTTTGAGCGAGTGCCGTCTTGCCGCCGGGCAGGTTGATCCGCGCTGCATCCCACACAAACACCGGGCTTGCGCTCCACACCACGTCGCGCGTGTGATCCATATGAAAGTGCCAGGTGAGCGTGCCCTCTTTCTTTGGGCGGCCGCCGCCCTGTTCTGCCTCTTGCGGCGTGCGAATCATCACGGTTTTGTCGCTCGAGTGTGCTTTAGCCAGCCTGGCAATTTCCTCTGACGTCAACACCTCGTGTGGATTCACGAGTTCTCCCGAGCCTGCGACGATCATGGAGCTTGGCACCGTGACGTAATAGTCGAAGTGCCCGTACTCGAGGTAGAACTCGCTGCCAAGGTAAGGCAGTGTGTCCCAACCGCGTAGGTCGTCATAGACACACATACGCGGATACCACTGGGCCATGTCGTAAATCTCTCCTTGCTTTGACATGCCCCATGACGTGCGTCCGCCCCAGACACCGGGAATGGTGTAGTGATAGCGGATATGGATGCGGATGACTCCGCCTTTGGATCGGAGCGGTTCCGGCAGGCGAATCTGCATACGAGTGTCGTTGATGAGGTAGTCGGCTTTCTTTTCGGTCTTGCCGGTTTCCAATGTCACTGACTCAAGTTCAAATCCATTGGTGCTGGGCGGTGGACCTTCGGGAGCCTTCGCACCGCGCCTGCGGCGCCGCATTCCGCCATTCACGATGCGCGCGCGCGAGTCAGATTTGTAGATGTTCTGCTCCATGTGGATCCACAGGCAGGTCAGCGCGTTGGGGCTGTTGTTGGTATAGGTGATGACTTCGTCGTTGTGCAGGGTTTTTGCCTTGGTGTCGAGCACGGCGTGCATGGTGTAGTCCGCTTCGTTCTGCCAGTAGGAGGGGCCCGGTGTTCCGTCTGACGAGCGATACGCGTTTACCGGATTCGGCAACGTGAGCGGAGCAAATGTAAGGCGTGGATTGTAACTGGAAGCCTGAGAAGGAGAGTTCTGGGCGGAAAGTGCCGCAGCAGAACAGCTCAGAGCGATGAGACACCACACCTGAAACAGACGATTGCCGCACATGGGCAATGACCTCCAGAGATTGAGATGTACTTTTTGAAGGGAAACGCTTGCACTTTCAGAATACCTCTGCCTGTGTGCCTGCTCACATCGGCCATTCCAAAATTGTGCAAGAATGTTGTGCCATGAAAGGGAATGCGAAAGTCATCGAGCATCTAAACCGGGCTCTGCGTGACGAGCTCACTGCCATTAACCAGTACTTCCTCCATGCGGAGATGAGTGAAAACTGGGGCTACAAGAAGTATTCCCAGCTCATCAAGAAACAATCCATCGACGAGATGCGTCACGCCGAAGCGCTGATGGAACGGATTCTGTTTCTTGACGGCACACCTTCCATGGAGCCGATGTCACTCTCTGTCGGCAAGAGCGTGAAGGACATGATTGAGGCAGATCTCAAGCTTGAGATGGAGGCCGTTGCCTCGTACAACGAGTCGATTCGCGTCTGCGTAGAGAACAAAGATAACGGTTCGCGCGACCTTTTTATCAGGCTGCTGAAGGATGAAGAAGGTCACGTTGACTGGCTTGAAGCACAGGTCCACATGATGAAGGAAATGGGCTACGAGCGGTACCTGATTCTGCAAACGGGCGCGGAAGACTGAGCAATGCCGCCAAGGTTGGCCAGTTCTGTGCCGGCCCACTTTGCATGAATTCTTTCGTGCGTCTGGGAACCATTTTTGTGTCTGCGGGGTCAAAGGAATTAGCATTCCGCAAACCCAGGGAGGGACTCGTGCACCGACTCCTCATTGCTCTTGGTGTCTCTGCGTGCGCCTGCACGCTTGCTGCTCAATCAACCAATGCGTCGAAAGCGAGACAGAACACGAACACGATGCCGGTAACCGCAACAGCGCCGGCAGACGCGAAAGACCTGCCCGTGCGCAAAGTGGTTCTCTACAAAAACGGCGTGGGTTTCTTTGAACATGCCGGCACTGTCAACGGAAACCAGCGGGTGAATATCGATTTCACCTCATCGCAGTTGAACGACGTGTTGCAATCGCTCACGGTTCTGGATGAAGGTGGCGGCCGCGTTGGCGGCGTAAACTACAACTCGACAACGCCGCTGTCTGAGCAGCTCAAATCCCTCTCGCTCGGCATGGGAAACGACCCGACTTCTGTAGAGCTCTTCCAGGCGCTGCGCGGGCAGCGTGTGGAAGTGACAGGCGCGCCGGGCGGCACGATTACGGGGCGGCTCATGTCGATTGAGTCGCGCGATGAAAAGCTCGGCGGTTCATCCGATTCAAGCACGACGATTCAGAAAAACTTTCTTACACTTGTGGCGAGTTCGGGTGCTGCGCGCGTGATTGAACTGACGCCGCTGGTAAGTGTCCGACCGCTTGATGCGGGCCTTCAAGCGCAGTTGGATCGCTATCTTGAGTTGCTCGCTACCACGCATGCAAGCGGCCTGCGTCATTTGACGCTCAATGCAATCGGGTCCGGCGCACGCACGCTGCGTGTGAGTTACATCAGTGAAGTGCCGGTGTGGAAGGCGACGTATCGCATCGTCTTCCCACGCGAGGCCAGTGAGAAGGCCATTGTGCAGGGCTGGGCCGTTGTCGATAACACCGTAGGCGCGGACTGGGACAACGTGCAACTCTCACTGGTTGCCGGCGCGCCGCAGAGTTTTATCCAGCCATTGTCGCAGCCGCTCTATACACGACGTCCGGTGATTCCCATTGCGGTTGCAGCGAACACCACGCCGCAGACGCATGAGGCGGCGGAGATGGATGAAAAGATAGAATCCGTGCCGGTGAACTCAGGACCAATGGCGGGCAACTTGGTTCGGGGCAGAAATATGGCAGCGCTTGCCAAATTGGCTCCGGGCGTTGCGACGGAATCTGTCGAAGTTGCATCGCCGAATCGTATGGATATGGCGGCATCAGGCGGGGTTGGTTCCGGCGTCTATCGCCCTTCCGATGCCATCGGCCAGGGCGACGTTTCCACCAGCGCTTTTGATGACTACTTTGAATACGCGCTCACGCAGCCTGTCACGATTCACAAGAATGAATCGGCCATGGTGCCGATTCTGCAACAGGACTTGCCCGCGCAGCACGTCACGCTGTGGAGTGAGCGAGAGCCGCGTCCACTGCGCGCGGTCTGGCTTACAAACGATTCGAAGCTCACGCTCGATTCGGGCAGCTTCTCCATCTTTGAGAACGGCGAGTTTGCCGGTGAAGGTCTGCTCGACCCAATTCATCCTGGCGAGAAGCGATTGCTCTCGTACGCCAACGATCAGGCGATTCGCGTAAAGGTCGTCAATTGCGACAATCGTCGCAACCTGCATCATGTAGCCATCCGCAAAGGCGTCATCATCGAAACCCGCATGGACACGGACGCAGTGACCTACTCTGCTTCGAATACCGCCGACTCAGATCGCAATGTTCTTATCGAAGTTCCGCGACGTACCAACGGGTGGTCGCTTGACGATGGCATTAAGGCAGACGAAGCAACCCCTGATCTTTACCGCTTCAAGCTTTCAGTGACTGCGCATCAAACTGCGAAGCTTGAAGTGCGACAGCATGGGCCTGAATCTACCTCGGTCGTACTCAATCCTGACCTGGACTACCGCGTTTATCTACTCGATCTCGTCAAGCGGGTTCCTGATGCACAGGCACAAC
>JAGWSG010000142.1 GCA_028876335.1 Acidobacteriota bacterium | reverse complement strand
TCTGCAAACTGCGAGGAATGCCATGGCCCCGTGCCCACACGGGAGCGACTCTTTAAGGAAACCGACCTTTCCATGAAGTGGTGTGTCGACTGCCATACAGCGAAGAAGGCAACTACTGATTGCACCACGTGCCACTCACTGCAGCAGTAAGCTTGCGGCCAGTTCAACCTTCCGGCAAATCACAATCAGTCAGGAGAGCTGTGCCCTGCCCGTCGCGCATGGTGCAAGGAGGGGGCGGCAAAAAGTTCCTGGTTCCCAACCGCCGCCCGGAATGTTCCCTATTCGTTTTTCCGCGAACTGAACATCTTTCTTCACCGAACATCTGTACCTGGGTCAACGTCCTACGGCCCCACTAAAAAACATCAAATTTGAGCATTTCTCGCTTTAGAAACACAACTTGCAACTCGCTTTGACTAGGAACTACTCGATTTTCGCCACTCAGATTACTGGAACTATCTGGCAGATTCGCTGTCCACCACTTTGCCAACGAAAACGGCGAAGAATTCCTCGCCTCTTGTGCGTCGCCCTGGCACAGATCTATCACAAGGCAAATGGTATAGCGATTGTGATTGAAATCACTGCGGTCAACACACCGCTGGACGAATGCTTATACTAGCGAAAGGGATGTGAACCATTGACCAGGCTACGACAATGCGCGGTAATGTGGCTGGTGCTGCTGGTGGGCTGGACCACAGCTCCCACCGCATCGTGCGCGCTGTCGAGCGGACGCTCGTTGCAGCATGCGTGCTGTGCAAGTATGCAGGTGGATTGCACCCGGATGATAAGCATGGATGGCAGCTGTTGCCGACTGCGCAATCAGGCTCCGACGGTTGAAATTGTTACTCCTTTCACTCCTGCGCATGCGCACGAATTCGCATTTCTCAATCATCACATCAACCCTTGGCATGGAGCGCGAATCCAAGAGCGCAACACCCTCGCTTCCCAGCAGGTCACGTCCAGCGATCCCCCTGGTTCCATTTCTGTCCTTCGTATCTAGCAGTTCTTCCAATTCCATCTCAGTTTGAGCCATTGTGTGTCTGCACTTTGTGCATGCGCGCTGGCTGTATTTCGAGACCTGTTGGAGGAACGCATGCGATTCCTATTCGCAATTATTTGTATGGCCGCGGTGCCAATTCTTACCTTTCCATCTGCGTATGCGCAGGTGGCTGGGAAAAACGATGGCCTTGGAGATCTTGCCGCGTTGTTTGACGCGCAACCGAAGATGGACGCGCACGCTCCGGCCCTGACGCTGGATGAAGCCGAACGCATTGCACTTGAACGCAATCCTGAAATCGCCGCCGTGGCGCGCAAGGTTGCCACAAGTCAAGCGCATGTGGCAACAACGGGCAAATTGGACGACCCAATGGCGATGTATCGGGGATGGGGTGTTCCGCTCAATCAGCCCGGCAACTTCAACGCCGCGCAAAACATGTTCAGCATCAGTCAGTCGCTTCCCGGCGCAGGCAAACGCCCACTGCAAACCAGCATTGCCCGGTCTGATGTGGAAATTGCCAAGTCGCAGCTAGACCAGGCACGCCTTGCGGTCCGCGTACGCGTGCGCAAAGCGTTCAACGATTTGCTGCTGACGCAGGAAGAAATGCGCATTCACGACGAGCACGTGGATCTGGCACGGCAGGCCATTGAAGCCGCGCGCATCAAGTATGCGGTGGGCAAGGTTTCTCAGCAAGACATCTTGAAGGCGCAGGTGACGCTGACCGCACTTGCCGAGCACATGATCCGCTTTGATCAAGATGCGGACCTGGCGCGCGCCCGCCTCAACACTCTCCTCTGCCGCGATCCGGACACGCCGATCCGCGCGCTTGGTAAATATAGAGACCCGAAGCCGTTACCGGACCTGCTCACACTTAAGCAGTTAGCGCTTAACAAGCGCCCCGATCTTCAGGGAGCAGGAAAGATAGTGGAGCGAAGCCGAAAGGAAGAGGCGTTAACCCGCAAGACGATGGTGCCGGATTTTACTGTTTCCGCCGGTTACATGCTCATGCCGCCCAGCGCGGACATGCGCAACTCCTACATGCTGGAGGGCCAGATGAGTCTGCCCTGGCTGAATCGCGGCAAGCACAACGCTGAAATTGCCGAGGCTACGGCCAAGGTGTACGAACAGAGTGCGAACCTTGATGCCCTGCGTAATTCCGCCTTTGGCGAGATACAGGAGGCGCTGGTTGAAGCACGCGCCGCGCAGAGGCTTTCCGCGCTCTACCAGGATCATCTTCGCCCGCAGGCTGAGGCAACGCTGCAGTCAAGCGTCATAGCCTACGAAAACGATAAGACGGACTTCCTGAACCTGCTCGATAGCCAGATGGTGGTCATCAACATTGACCTTGCCTGGCTGCAGGCGAGCGCAGATTTTGAAACGCGCCTGGCCGATCTGGAAATGGCCACGGGAACCGTGATTAACGCAACTGGGAGCTCCACGCCGGAGGTAAAGCCATGAAGACTCGTTTCTATCAAATTGCGTTGGGTGTTGCTGTCACCATATGCCTTCTGCTTGCTGCTGCCCTGGTGTGGGTCCTTTACGGGCATCGCATCATCTTTCATTCAGCAGCGGAGTCTGACAGTCCGGTTATTGCGCGCGGCCCTGAAGCAACTGCGCATGCAATGCACGGGCAGAAATACGCCGCGGAAGCCTCACCCGCTCCCGCGCTTGCGCCATTGCAAATTTCGCCGCAACGTCTGCAGGAGATTGGCGTCACCATTGCCGAAGTACAGAACAAGGACGTCGACGATGAATTACAGGTCCCGGGCAATGTGGATGTGAACGAGCAGCGGCTGACCTATGTGCAGACGCGATTTCCCGGATGGATTCAGAAGGTCTACGCCAATGCGACATATCAATACGTCCGCAAAGGGCAGCCAATGTTCAGCATTTACAGCCCTGAACTGGTGAGCAGCGAACAGGAATACCTGCTGGCGCGGCAGAATCAGAAGTCTTTTGACCAGGATGCGCACGGCACGGCGGTAAAGGAAAGCGGGTGGCTGCTGAAGGCCGCCGAAGAACGCCTGCGGCAGTTCGATGTGCCGCAGCAGGAGATTGACAACCTTGAGCAGACCGGTAAAGTCCGTCGCGAAATTGAAATCAATTCGCCTGTCTCCGGATACATTCTGGAACGCAACGCCCTGCCGAATGCCTATGTGCAGCCGGAGACAAAGCTGTACACAATGGCCGATCTCTCCAACGTGTGGGTCTATGCGAATGTCTTTCAAAATGACATTAGCCGGTTAAAGCCCGGCGATCCAGCCGAGGTCACCGTCGATGCATATCCGGGCCGCACCTTCCGCGGACGCGTCGATCAGATTCTGCCGCAGGTGGACAACACCACGCGCACAGTGCGCGTGCGGCTGGTGTTCAGCAATCCCGGAGTTGTGCTCAAGCCGGGAATGTTCGTGAACGTAAGCATTCACGTCCGGCTGGGGCGGCAGCTTGTCGTTCCCTCTTCTGCAGTTCTGCATTCCGGCATGCGCAGCGTGGCGTTTGTTGACCACGGAGACGGCAATCTTGAGCCACGCATGGTGGAGACCGGCCCGCAGATTGATGACTCCATTGTTGTGCTAAGTGGATTGAAGGCTGGTGAACGCGTAGTGCAGTCTGCCAACTTCCTGGTTGATTCTGAAGCGCAATTGCAGGCCGCGATGCAGGGATTTTCACCCGCAGCCGAGCAGTCGACCCCCTCAGCACCCGCTGCAAGCGAGCCCAAACTCAATATTGAGTTTTCTACGGAGCCCTCGCCGCCGCGTAAAGGGGACAACGTACTGCACGTAAAGCTGACAGGTGCAGATGGTGCGCCAGTCACGGGTGCCAACGTCCAGGTCACATTCTTTATGGCCGCAATGCCCGCCATGGGCATGGCTGCCATGCGCTCCGCTGCGACGCTGCAAAACAAGGGTGACGGCCGTTATGAAGGTTCACTGTCGCTAGCATCTGGCGGCACCTGGAAGGTCACAATCACCGTGCGGCGCAACGGACAAACCGTCACCATGCAGCAACTCACGCTTGATGCAACCGGAGGCATGTGATGATTAACCGAACCATTGCCTGGTGTGCACGCAATCCATTCCTGGTTTTTACCTGCGCCATCATGCTCGTTGTCGCGGGTGTGTGGTCCATGCTGCACGTTCCGCTCGATGCGCTGCCCGACATCAGTGACGTGCAGGTCGTCATCCACACGGGCTGGTCCGGTGAGCCGCCAAATGTGATTGAAGATCAGGTGACGTATCCGATCGTCACGGCCATGCTGTCTGCGCCGAAGGTAAAGAACGTGCGGGCGCAAACCATGTTCGGCGACTCGTA
>JAGWSG010000141.1 GCA_028876335.1 Acidobacteriota bacterium | reverse complement strand
GGCAATGCATCCGATTTCACTATCGATCAGCGGTTTTCCCACCTTTGCCGCGTATGCCTTTGCCTTCTCGATGTTGACGCGAATCTCCGCGCGGGTATGACTGTAGTCGTGGAAAGAAAGTACATCGACGGCGTCAGCCATATAAATCATGTTGTCCACAAACGTCGCGCCGATAGTCACCGGTGTTACGGGATCGAGCTCGTGAAAGACTTTGGCCATATACATGGCATGCTGCATGTGGAGTTGCTTGTCAGGAGGCACGGGCAGCTTGCAGCAAGCCGGCTCGTTCTCCACGTCCCACATTGCCAGCCCAGGCTCCTTACCCACTGCCGCAACCAGGTCTGCCACAAAGGGCCGCGCATTGGGCCATGCAGCCTTGTCCTTCCATTCGTCATGCTTGTACATGATGGTTTGGCATAACACCCATGCCACGCGCATGCGCAGCGCGCACAAAGTCAATGAGGTTCTTTTTGAGTGCCTCCTTGTCCTGCTCCCAGGCATCATAGGGCACAAAAATCCGAACCTGATTCAGCTGCAGCCGCTTGGCATAGTCCAGGTCGCGTTGAGTCGCCGCAGGGTCATACTTCAGCCAATACTCAACGTGTCCATTGGTCTCCGCACCCTGGTAATTGAATCCTCTAACGGTGCTCAGGTCCTTTGGAACGTGGCGCTGTGCGGCGAGGGGTAATGAGAGTGCGGCAATCAAGATTGCGGTCAAGCATTTGCGATGCGGCATGGGGTCTCCTGGTCGGCGGAGTCTCTTCCGGGAACGTCCCAGAATACTACCGACTGCGGAGGCAAACGGCGATCGGTGGCGCTTCTTTCCCACCAAAACAAGTTCACCAAGAACAAGGGCGACCCATCGTTGCGCGGAATTTTCGAGGCAGCTGCCCCGATCACTCTCCTGAAGTCACATCGTGAATGAAGGTTGAAGCTGTGCCCCCATTCATCGCGAAGCAATGAGCGGGCGCCTGCGGCCCCCATGCAATTCACCAGGTATCGTCACTCCGCACCTGCACAAACGATATAACTGTGCCTCCTTTCTCCTTAAAATAGGCCAGATTCGCGCAAGTCTCCGATTAAAGAAGACACATACAACGCAACTTTCCACAAATTCCTCGTTTTTCCGCGCTCAAACACCCACAGAAATCCGGAGGTTTTGCTCTTTCGCAGATTTCATTCGCAATTTCTCCGGCAATCACCGGCAAAAATCCGTGCAAAATCGCCAGGTTTCTCTGGAAAATTACGGCAAACACTGATTGCAAGACCGCGCTATTTCGCGTTGGCCGGTGATGTCCGCTTCGCAGCCATGAGACTCTACCCTACCCGCAGGCCGGGTTGGGGAAGCTCAACTTTCTCCGCGACAATTTTTCTCAGAAACATAATCCGATCGGCGACAAGCAGAATCCCCCAAAACAAAAAGGCGAGCCGTATGGCTCGCGTCTGCTCCATGCAATGGTCGGCCTTGGAGGACGATTTTAAAACTCTTCTGATTGATGCAGTGTGAGACTCGGCTGATTAGATCCAGTTCTCGTCGAGAATCGTACCTACCGCTCTCACGGCAAACCGGGTGTAGAAAGGATGGAGCATCTGAACGTGAAACGGGTCAGCGACACGAAGGGAAGGATGCGCCTCGCGCCTAGTCTCGAAGAGAGAGCCGCACCGCTGTTGCGCTGTCAGCGTCGCTTCGCTCGCCTAGGTCCGTGGCGGTCGGTCATGACTACAGGTCTGGCTACTGGCTTCACACCGACGGACTAGGCTCCCCACCGCTTGATTGGCTCGACCGCAGGCTCGGCTTGGAGATCTTGTTTCACCTGCTTCGATCAACTGTCCAAGCTACAAGGCAAATCACGTGAGAAACTTCCTCTGTTATCCAGATTTTGGATCTATGGTAAGCAACGTCTGACCATTTTTGATGCAGTGGCGAAAATTGCCTTCCCGTAGCACATGAAGGAAACAAAGTCCTCCTCAACAACTGGAAGAAGGACCTCTACAAATCGCTTTTATCAATGCTCAGAAAGGCTCCGCTCAGCGCTAGTCTGATTCTTGAGCCTCTGACCTAACTATTCCAGTGACTTCGGGCTAAGAGAGAAGGCTATTTGGGAAGTTTTTCAGTTGTATCTCATCGAGTGAACAGCAGCCCAAACGAACGCAACGAAAAAAGCAATCGTCAACGCGGCCCAAGTTGGCCCAAACGGGATAAGAACTACTTGGCAAATTGAGAATATGGTCGTAGCCCAGAGAAGAGTGTGGTTGTGATTTGAATAGCTGCTTTTCAGGCTCTCAATGAATGTTCTCCGTCTTGCTGCTTTGATCTCAAGATATAGCGGGTCAACCTTTTGCGTCTTACCTCGGCTAGCCGATCTCGCAACTTCCTTTGCGTAAGCCTCTTTAATAAAGGCAAAGGCAGATTCCCATTCGACGTCAGTTTGCTGCTCACAGCAGCTATTTTCAAGGTCTACTCCAACTTCTTTTTGAAAACCATCGCAGTTGGTGTCAATGTCCGTTACGCCAGCGAGTGTGGTGGTGCGGTCGAGCCGAGGAGTTCCAACTCGCTCTTCAATCGTTTCTAAATGCATCTCCACGATCCTCCAAAATTAATATGGTCCCTGTGAATTCTGAGCGGTCGTTTCTCGATTTCAATAATTCACTTCAAACTGGAAATCGAATTGCCTGATATACCGGTCATGCACTCGATTGAGATTAGAGCATCAACAGAGTGATAAATCGGAATGCAGACATCAATCAGTTGTGAGTATGACCTTCCGATCGCCGGAAGCGCTATCACCCATGAGTGGGAGGTCATACATCTTCTGCCGCAATTACTTTCGGTCGATAGAGTTAGCCACGCTACACTAACAATGAATCTGGTACGAAAGATCGGGTAGACCACTGTGTCGTGACCGATAGGAACTGCAGATGCCGTAGTTCGGAAATGTGCCGGTTGTTTTAGCGGATTTTGTGATGGAATACCGGTCGGAAATCAACTTGTTGAACGAGGAAGCTTTCACCGCTACAAAATCGTCTACACCGGGATCATTTGGCTGGATGGTGGATACTGTAAGTTACTGATTATATTGGTCGGGGAGAGAGGATTTGAACCTCCGACCCCCTGGTCCCGAACCAGGTGCTCTACCAGGCTGAGCCACTCCCCGACATCTTGGTGGTTGCGAATCCGATCGGGCGCTGCCTGGTGCGTTTTCCCCGTGAATGCGCTTCGATTAGTTTACCAGAAATGCGGGCTTGCGCCAGGGCGTGCAGGGCACCGCGCGGAGATTGCCGCAGGCCGTAATTTCCGCGGCGGCAAAAATGCACAAAGCCCGCCGTTGCTTTCGCTTGGCGGGCTTTGTGATTGCGGCACAAACGATAGCTATTCCTTGTCGTCTTTGCCCGTGGGAACGGCACCCGGCATGATGTCGAGTGGCTCGTTGGCCTTGTTTTCCGCTTCCGGGTTGGGCAGCGGCTTGCGTGGGATCATGTCGTCGCGCATGGCCGCGTTGTAGACGAAGATGGCCTCCACCGTAGCAATCTGCTTGAGGTCAGACGGCTGCAGGCGTTCGTAGACATCCTCATTGGAGTGGTGTGTGCGGCTCTCATAATCCAGGTCGTCCTGAATGAACTGGAAGCCGGGGATGCCGACAGCGTCGAAGCTCAGGTGGTCTGTACCACCGGTGTCGCGCATGGAGAGCGTGGTAACGCCGAGGTCCTTCAGCGGCGCAATCCATGCCTTGAAGATGGGCGCGACCGCAGCGTTGCCCTGCAGATAAACGCCACGGATTTTGCCTGAGCCATTGTCGACGTTGAAGTAGGCGGAGATGAGCTTCTGCTCCGGCTTTACTTCAAGCGGTCCAACGCGGCGGCGGAGAAATTCCGGCATAGCCTTCTGGTCAGGCGCGTCTGAGAGTTTCGCGGAGCCAAAGTGTTGCGTGCAGTAGCCCTTTGAGCCGAACAGGCCCTGCTCCTCGCCGGTCCACAGCGCGATGCGGATGGTGCGGCGTGGCTTGACGCCGAGCGTCTCAAGAATGCGCACGGCCTCCATGGCGACGACGGTTCCTGCGCCGTTGTCAGTAGCTCCCGTGCCGGCGATCCAACTGTCAAGATGGCCGCCAAGCATGACAACCTGATCCTTCAGCTTGGGATCCGTACCGGGAATTTCAGCGACGGTGTTGTAGCCGTGCTCGTGGTCGCCGGTAAATTTGGTCTCGATGTCAATCTGTACGGTGACGGGCACATGCGCCTCCACCAGGCGATAGAGGCGGCCATAACTTTCAATGGCTGCCACGGCGACAGGCACATTGACTTTGTGATCGGCGAGATAGGGCTGGCGACCGAGCGTTGCGCCATTGTCGTCAAACAAGGTGCCTCCAGAGCCGCCGCCATTCTCGCCGTCTCGGCTGGGCTCGATGACTGCGGCCACCTTTTCGTCGGCGAAGAACTGTGCAACCTTGTCGACTAGTTTTAAGCGCTGGATGTATGCCTTGATACGGGCCATTCTTTCAGGCGAAATTCCGCCGCTGCCTGCGCTGACCGGGAATTGTGCGATTTCTTCCAGCTGTTGCTCGGTGTAGCGCTCAAAGAGAGCCTTGTCGACCGGCGGAACGTCGCGCATCGGGCCATAGAGCACAATCTTGCCGGCGAGTTTGCCCTTATATTTGTCGAAATCACCCTCGCTCTTGATCGTGACTGAGACGACGTCACCCGTGATGGGGCCGGCTGTTGAAGGCGACCAGGGCGTGGCCTGCAAAATTAGCACAGCAGTATCTGGCGTGACCATGCGCGCCCAGGTATTCAGCTGTTGCCAGCCCATGCCGAACTCGCCCCAGTCTTCAAGATGGGCATTCTTCAGGCCGATCTTGGTGAGCGTGTCGCGGGTCCACTCGTTGGCCTTCATCAGATTGGGTGAACCGGTGAGTCGTGGACCGATGCCGTCTGTAAGAGCCTCGGCGAATTCCATGACATGGGAGTGGTTCAGACCCTCATCACGTATGCGCTGATACATGTCCAGGTCGACAGTTTCGTGCGCGGGCTGAACTTCCGTATAAGGATCGACCGCCGCCGGGGGTGCGGGCTTTTTGTCGGCCGCGTGCAAGGCCACAACTGTGGCGAAGACGGCCACAGGGAAGACACGAAAGAACCTGGAAGGCATATGCGTTGGCTCCAAGAAATTTTGGGGGTTGAACTGAATGAATCCGATTGTAGGGCATGGAAGGGCCGATGGCGGCTCTGTGTTACAAGCGAAGAATGCGAATGAAACAAAGAAAGACTGGACGGCAAGCCTTCTTTTGCGGCGTTTTCGCACTGACAGTCGCGATTGCAGCCAGCGGATCAATACAGGCAGAGGCAGTGACGCCGGCGAAGAACAACTATGCGCAACAGGCAGCCAGAGGAATTCAAAGACTGCAGCAATGGTACGAGCCGGGCAAGGGGCTCTATAAGACGCCAACCGGTTGGTGGAACTCCGCCAACTCAATTACTGTGCTTGTGGACTACTCGCGGGCAACGGGAACAAAGCGTTATTTGTCGACAATCACGAACACATTTGCCCGGGCGAACAAGGCGAACGGTAGCAAAGATTTCATCACTGATTCGAATGACGATGCGGGCTGGTGGGCGCTGGCGTGGATCGATGCCTATGACCTGACCAAGAACCCAGCGTATCTGAAGGCCGCGGAGATCCTTTTTGCGGATTTAACGACGCAGTGGGACACGACCACATGCGGCGGCGGCATCTGGTGGAGCAAAAATCGCCCAAGAGAGTCCTACAAGAATGCCGTCACGAACGAACTATTTCTTGCAATCGGCGCGTCGCTGGCAAATCGCGAAGAGGATGCGGCGAAGCGGGCGAAATACCGCGACTGGGCGCAGAAGGAATGGAATTGGTTCAGGCATTCGGGGATGATCAACGGCCAGCATTTGATCAACGATGGACTGAAGGCAACCAATCCAAAGGCCTGCACGAATAACGGGCAAACCACCTGGACGTATAACCAGGGCGTTGTGCTGGGCGGATTGGTGGAACTGCACAACGCCACAGGCGATGCAACGTTGCTGCCGGCTGCAGAGCAGATTGCGCATGCGGCGATGAAGCATCTGGTTACGATGGGTGGCATTCTGCACGAGCCCCGGATGGCAGGGCCGGATCAGCCGCAGTTCAAAGGAATCTTCGTGCGCAATCTCGTAAAGCTCAACAAGGCAGCAGCGCGTGCGGAGTACAAGGCGTTCGTGCTGAGGAATGCACAGAGCATTTTGACCAGGGACAGCGCAAATTGTCCGCAGTGCGAATTTGGCGTGCTGTGGAAGGGGCCTTTTGACGCGGCCGATGCCACCCGCCAGACGTCCGCGCTGGATGCACTTATAGGCGCAATGGAACAGAAGTAGGAACGGCGCCCACATTTGCGGGCGCCGCTGTTCGCTGCGTAATCAGCGCACTCAAATCCGGCTAGTCGCTGGTGTCATCCTTGCTGTTCATGTTGGCGGGCAGGTCAAGTGCTATGAGCGAGAACTGCGTACGGCCGTCCTTCGGCGAATCGAAACCAACGATGTGCTGATGCCGTTTGGAGCCCGCCTTCAACTGCAGGTTGTTGGATAGATCGATGCCATTGTTTTTGCCGTTGAATTTGAAGTTGCTGCTTTTGCCGTCGTCGGTGCAACTCAAGCCTTCAGCCGTCACAACGGGAGTGCCGACGGGCGAGTTGCCCTGGCAGGTGATCACATTGCCGTAGCGCTCCAGAGCTTTCTTATAGAAGGCCTGTACCTTGTCCTGCGAATCCGAAGTGGAATAGGAGACCGCGCGGACGCGAAGCTGCCACTCGCCAAAGCCCATGTGGATGTCGGCGGATTTGTTTCCATCTTTGTCCTTCACAATGTCTGCGCCGGGATAGGTTGGCAGGCCCAGATCGGAGGCGGAAGTCTGATCGGTGTTGACGTGTACTCCACCGAAAGGTGTATCCACCTGGACGGTCTTCTCTTTGCCGTTTGCGTCCTTGTCAACGTGCACCCGGCAACCCGCCAGCGCAACTGCCGTTACCATGGCCGTAAACACAACGATTGATTTCCGCGTCATACCCCAACACCTCACACGGGAGTATACGGCACAGGCTGGAGACTGGTTCCCGAAAAGGTAACGATACCTCTCAACCGGCGGACGACTTTCCGTGCAGTACAGGGTTACCATTCACAACAGAACTCCGGCTCTACAGATTTTGAAGGTTGCCATGGTCACGCAGAAGTGAGAGCCGGAGACATAGATTGCCACTTTCGGAACGTCCCAAAAGGTTGCGATGAAAGAGGATGACGGTAACGTGGCAAAAGAAAGAAGGGAACGCCATGCGGACATTTGCTCTCTCTCCCATTCGCATGATTTGCCTGATGTCAGCAGCAGCAGTCTTGCTGGCAATCGCGCCCACCAGCGCGCAAACCCAGCAGTATCAGAACGATCCGCCCGATCAGGCGGCGCGCATTTCGTGGATTTCCGGACAGGTCTCCGTGGAGCCCATGGGTTCCACAGAGTGGGGACAGGCGTATGACAACCTGACGATTGCACCAGGCGACCGCATCTATACAGATGCAGATGGACGCGCGGAAATTCAGATTGGCCAGACGTACCTGCGCATTGGCCCAAACACAGACATCAGCCTGACGCAGGCCGACGAGAGTGAGATTGCCTTCGGCATGGCACAGGGCTCGGTACACTTACGCGCATTTGGACTTTGGCAGGGACAGCATTTTGACCTGAGCACACCGAATGGCAATGTCGGCTTTGAGCAGGTGGGTGACCTGCGCATTGACGTGGATCCGAATGGGGCAACAGTCTTTACCAATTATGGTGGGCCAGCGGACATTACGGCAGCCGGCGACTTTGACCAGCCGATGGATGTGAATCAGTCGTTGCAGCTTTCTGGAGTGAATCCGGTTTATCCGCAGTGGCTGCAGATTGGAAGCGCGGACGATCTGGACATGTGGAGCCAGCAGCGCGACCGTCAGATTCTGGATTCAAACTCCTATCAATATGTAAGTCAGGATGTGACCGGTGCTGCGGATCTCTCCTACTATGGCGACTGGAGTGATGATGCGGACTACGGTGATGTTTGGTATCCGCGCAGCGTTTCCTATGACTGGGCGCCGTATCACAACGGACACTGGATTTATCGCGACCCATGGGGCTGGGTGTGGGTAGAAGCTGAGCCTTGGGGCTATGCACCGTTCCACTACGGCCGCTGGGTATTTCTGCGCGGCCGTTGGGGCTGGGTACCAGGACCGCGCCATGTGCGTAACGTGTGGTCGCCCGCGCTGGTTGTGTTCGCAGGCGGATTCCCGTCAAGCGGAATCAGCCTGACGGCGTGGTTCCCGCTTGGTCCGGGTGAACCGTTCCGGCCGTGGTATCGCTGCAGTCCGCGGTACATCAACCAGGTAAACATCACAAACATTCGCGCAAGCCGCGTAGTTGTGGTGCGCAACACCTATGTGAACATCACCAACGTGACGTACGTGAATCGCGATCGCGGGTTTGCTGCGATGCGTCGCGATGATTTCGCCAACGGACGCCGTGGACTAGTTCGCGTGGATGCGCGCGACATGCACCAGGTTCGGGTTGTCGACAGGCCAGATGTGAATCGTGGCGTGTTTGTTGCCCGTCCGGTTGGCCGCCCGGTGCGAGTTGCGGGAACGGATCCAACACTGATTAACCAGCGCGGCAAAATGGTGGGCATGCGTCCTGGCCGAGTGGAGCAGGCGCCACCGGTGCGTCGCGTTGAACCAGCACGGCCTCCCAGAGGACGTGAAGTAGTGCCACCGCCCTCGAACAGTCGCTTCCGCCCCGGACAGAACGGTGGCTACGAGCGGACCAATCCTGGTGCACAACAGCAAAATAACCGGCCAGACCGCGCGCCTGTTCGTCCGCAGGGTGGGCCCGCACAGGCCTTGCCAGGTTACAACAATGAGCGGCCACAGCAGCCTGGGTACAACGACAATCGTGGCAATGACCGCCAGAATCAGGACCGTGGCAATCAGAAGGGAAACAACAACAATCGCGGCAACGATCGCGGACAACAGCCGAATCAACCACCGGCTGCCAGCCAGCCAGGCCAACCTGAGCAGCCGCGCCAGCCTGCGCCGGTGCGGCCGGTAGGACGCCCTGAACGGCCAGTGGAAATGCCCGGGCAGAACCGGAATGACGCGCCAAACTACCAACAACCGCGGCAGAATGATCGCAATCAGCAGGACAGTCAGCCGCCGCAGGAGAATCGCACCAACCAGCCGCCGCAGCGGAACGAACAACAGCAGCAGATGCGTCGCTTCGAGCAGGTGCCTCCGCAACAGCAGAACGAGCGCGTTCAACCAAGGCAGGAGCCACGGCCTCAGCCACCGTCGAACGTGTATCGACCCGAGCCGCAACGACGGCAGGACAACGTGCAGCAAAACAGAAATGACCGCGGTAATCAGACGAACGACAAGAAAGAAGAGAAGAAGCCTAAAAAAGATCATGGCCCGAAGGGAAGGCCGCGCTAAACAAATCTGAACGTTTGGTTAAGTCAGGGCCGCTGCATCGAATTGCAGCGGCCCTCCCATTTGCGCGTGTCCCGTTCGCATCGAGTATTGTGGTGCGGATGAAAATTTCAAGCTTTCGCATGACTCGAGTTTTCTGCAGTGTTGCGGTTGCCTTTCTCGCCGCACTACCGTTGGCGGCGCAGTCATCCCCACAGCGCGACACATCAACCGATGTTTTGGTGACTGTCCACGCCGATCGATCCAACGGTGCGTACACGCCCATCTGGAACTTCTTTGGTGCGGATGAGCCAAATTTTCTTTATGCGCCCAACGGACAAAAGCTGCTGCATGAGCTGTCCGCGCTGAGCCCGGTACCGGTGTATTTCCGCGCACACAACTTGTTCACCACGGGCAATGGAGACGGCTCCCTCAAGTGGGGATCGACCAACTTATATACAGAGAAGCCAGATGGTTCGCCGGTCTACGACTTCACCATTACCGATCGCATCTTTGACGCGCTGACCGCGGCGCATGTGCGACCGCTAGTGGAGATCGGCTTCATGCCGGAGGCGCTTTCGACGCATCCTGAACCTTATCGCCATACCTTTCCTAAAGGCGACGTCTTTACCGGATGGTCATATCCACCAAAGAATGAAAAGAAGTGGGCCGCACTGGTAAAGGCCTATACGGCGCACCTGAAAAATCGCTATGGCGCGCAGGTTGACGCGTGGCTCTGGGAAATTTGGAATGAGCCGGACATCCCCTACTGGCATGGCACTTGGGAGCAGTATGACCGCCTCTACGACATCAGCGCCGCGGCCATTCGTTCGGTCCTGCCGCACGCGCGCATTGGTGGTCCAGAGGCAACAGGCGTAAGCGATCACTCCGCGCCGTTCCTGAAGCAATTTCTGGATCACTGCGCGCATGGGCGCAACGCAGCAACTGGCGGCACAGGCGCTCCGCTCGACTTCATCAGCTATCACCCGAAGGGGCATCCCACCTTTGTGGATGGACACGTGGTGATGTCTGTTGCCACACAACTGCGCGCAGTCGAGCGCGGTATGCAGATCATCTCAGCCGATGCGCGCTGGCGAAACACTCCCA
This sequence comes from Acidobacteriota bacterium, assembly GCA_028876335.1. GTDB lineage: Bacteria > Acidobacteriota > Terriglobia > Terriglobales > Acidobacteriaceae > Telmatobacter. Next base: position 3,320 of record JAGWSG010000141.1, on the reverse strand, counting down.
TAATCCTTGGCGAGAGCGATCCCGAAGGTTGCGCGGCGTGTCAGGGAACGCAGAACGGCTATCGCAACGGGCCGTTGTATGGCGTGAGTGTGGTGGAGGCGACCATGCGCACATACGAACTCGCACGCAAATACAACCTTCATGTGGAAGGTGCAGTGACGTGGGCTTTTGAATTTGAAAATCAGCCCGCGTTTGCAGGTTTCCGCTCATTGGCAACCGACGGCATTGACAAGGCTGTGCTGAACGCGTTTCGCATGATGGGCAAGCTGGGAGGCAAGGGAACTGAGTGGCTTGTGACAGAGAGTAACGGCGCACTGCCGCTGGCGCAGGTGGTCAAAGATAGCGTCCGCGCAGAACCGGACGTGAACGCGGTGGCCACAACGCATGACGGAGAAATCGACGTTCTGCTATGGAATTATCACGATGCCGACGTGGAAGCGCCGCCAGCCAGAATTCTGCTTGCAATCGATGGGCTGAAAAGCGTGAAGGTGGAGGAGACGGAATTCCGCATGGACCACGCGCACAGCAATGCTTATGCGGATTGGCAGAAGATGGGAAGCCCCGCTGAGCCCACAGCAGAACAGATTGCTGAATTACAAAAAGCAGGCAGGCTGGTGGAGTCAGTCGTAGCGCATCCGGTCGACGTGCATGAGGGAAAACTGAACTTTGCGCTGGCGATACCGAGGCAGGGTGTGGTGCTTATACGGCTGCGCAAACCCTAGTGGGACGCCGGACCGTCTTCCTTGCTGCTGGTGGCAAAGAAGATGCAGGCAAAAAAGACGACAACCAGAACAGGGACAACCAGGAATGGCGAAGTAATCATGTAAAAAGCTCCGTGCAGATAGGTTAGCAGAGCCACAGGCGCATGGACGAGAACTGATTTTCAGTGCCTTACGTCCGTTCCAGGCGTCTGCAGGTCAAGATAGTCGATGTACCCCAGCAGCGCGCCCCAGTGGTAGAAGCGGTCGCTGCTGGTTACGTCGTCGCCTGTGCCTAGCACAGCGTTGTAGTTTTCATGCACATGCCCGTGCGCACGCCACTCCTTCAGGAATAAATCGTAGGACTTCTGCGCGAAGGCATCGCGCGTCGCTTTGTCGGCATAGTTCTCAAGCCCAAGATAAACAAGAAAATTCATCGGCCCCCAGATGCGGCCGCGCCAGTAATCCTGGTCTTTGAAGGCGGGGTCGTTGCGCGCAATGGAGGGGATGACCCACTCGCCCCAGAACTCGTTCGGATTTTTCAGGTGCTCTTCGAGCATGCGGTGCGCCTGCTCCGGCGTGGCGGCTTTGGCCATCAGTGGATAAAAATTGGTGGGTGAAAGCCGATGACTGAACTGGTCGGTATGCAGGTCCTTGTTCAGAAACATGCCGGTCTTCGCGTCCCAAAGGGTTGCCAGGCTTTTGCGATACATTTCCGCACGCGCTCGGATTTGCTTCGCGTCCTCTGTCTTACCGAGTTCATCGGCAATCTGCGCCAGCGCGTCGCAGTCGGCAATGTAGAGGCTCATCAGACCCACATCGGCCATTTCGAACAAATGCGTCTGCGGGTTGTAGACCGCGTCGTCATACATGGGACTGTTGTCCAGGCCCGACTCGTACTCGGCACCCTGCTTCGTTCCGCGCGAATGATCGTCGAGATTGGCCGGTTGGTTATCGGCGTCACTGCCCCAGGCCAGATAGCCGTCCGTATCGCGATGCTGCGACCACCAGATATTCCAGCGCAGCAGTGGCGCGTATGCATCGCGCAGAAACCAGCGGTCATGGAATTTGCGGTAAAGGCCGAGCACGGTGATGGCGCCAACGGGCGGTTCGGACCGGTCAGACGATTTCCACCCGCCGGCGCGCGCGTAATTGGGCACAAATCCCTGCGGCGTCTCCTCGCGCAGAATCTCAAGCGCGTTGGCGTAGGCAAGATTTTTGTCGCCAATGGAGGCCAGCGTCGCGGCGAAGAAGTTGTCCCAGTCAAAGAGCACGTAACCACCCCAGCCAACGGACCACACACGGCTGACGGGTGAAACGACGCGCTGCTTTTCAGGCTCGTAGATGGTGTCCCAACCGAGTGTGGTTTCTATCGCGTCAAGAACCTGGCGCGATACTTGATTAGTGGCAAATTCGCCCCGATAGCTACCGGCCCGTACGGTCTGCATCGCGGTTTCGACTTCAGTTCTCGCTCTGCCAGTGTTGATCCCCACCGGCTTCACCAGATCGACCGTAAAATAAGGTCCACCCACCGGAATATTGATAGGCGGATCGCTAAGATCGGAATCAGGCGAAACGCATGTGCAATAAATAGGAACCTTACCCGCAGGACTGTTCGCCTCAATCACTCCCTTCGTCCGCGTCACCTTGCCGGGACGATTCCACAGATAGTCCACCCAGACCACAAGAGTGACGGGGAGAAATGTGTCCGCAGTTGTGTGCCCGGCCGAACCAGTTCCGGGCTCTGGAGAAATCTCGATCGCGATGTCTCTGCCTGATACGCCTGTCCTCACGCGAATCGTGTGACCGCGCCACGCAAGGCGCAGATCCGTGTGGCTTCCGTCCCACGCATGCTCAATGGGCGTTACCACTTCTGCATCTTTGCCAAAGCGGCCGATGAGTGCGGACTGGAGGAAACTATCGCCGTTGATGGTCGAGTTATCTTTGAGGCCAACGTGAATGGCGAGGCCATCCGGCAGCAGCACCTGCGTAAGCACGCTGTTCGTGTCCCAGGTGTTCCAACCCTGCGCCAGGCTCTTCTGCACCGCTTCATACTCAGCGGAACGCCGAGGAACTGTTGCGCCACCCGGCGCGAAATGGGACGAAGCCTGCTGCGCCGTCGCGGACTGCGCAAGCGCGAGCGCAGCCGCAAAGAGCAGGGAAGTGAATGCCACTGCGTGAACCAGATTCCGAACCAAAGGCCGAAGTTTCAATTCCTTCCCCCACCGCACGCTACACCCACCCGCCGTCGACAATAAAGCTCTGGCTGGTGACAGCACGCGAGTCATCCGCAGCCAGAAATAGAACCATGCGCGCAACATCGTCCGGCACCAGCTCGCGCTTGAGTGACTGGCTGGCCAGAATCTCCGCTGTGTATTCGGGCGTGTACCAGAGTCTTCTCTGCCGCTCTGTGGCAATGGCGCCAGGCAGCACGGCATTGATGCGAATACCTTCTGCCCCTAGCTCTTTCGCCAGCGTGCGCGTAAGTCCCACAATGCCCGCCTTGGCCGTGGCGTATGCGGGTACGCCGGTCGAGGGAATCACCCAGCAGATGGAGCTCATATTAATGATGGAGGCTTGGCCGGCCTTCGCACTCGTGCGCAGCGCGGGCAGCGCCGCCTG
>JAGWSG010000140.1 GCA_028876335.1 Acidobacteriota bacterium | reverse complement strand
GTCCTCTGCTCTTTACCCCAGGTACCGGTGCAGGTCAGCCATCAGCGCAACCGTGTACTTCGCCATCCGTTCCAGAAACCAGGGCATGCCGACCAGAAGAATCCCCGCCACAATCGCCAGTCGCGGCACGGTCGTCAGTGACTGCTCCTGCAAACTGGTCAACGTCTGCAACAGGCTCAACACAAAGCTCAGCAACGAGGCGGCAATCAGAATCGGCGCCGACAAAATAAGCGACTCCTTCATCAACTGCCGCAAGAGCTCGGAAACCATATCGGGCGTCATTCTTTTCCTCGTCTCGGATGAGTGCGGTGGAGCTAAAAGCTTTTCAACAGCGAACCGGCCAGCAGATGCCAGCCGTCCACCATCACAAACAGCAGAATCTTGAGAGGCGTCGACACAACCACCGGCGGCAGTTGAAACATACCGATCGAAGTCGTAATCGAAGCCGTCACCATGTCGATCAACAGGAACGGCAGAAACAGCACTGCTCCAATGGCAAAACCTGCCTTGAGCTCAGAGAGGATGTAGGCCGGTATCACCACCCGTATCGGCAGATCGGCCGGCGCGTTGGGCCGAGGGAGCTGCGCGGCAGAGGTGAACAGCGCCAGATCCTTCTCCCGCGCATAGCGCAGCATGTATTGCTTCACCGGCTGCGCTCCCTTGTCGATGGCCTGCCAGCCGGAGATCTGCCCGGCACGGAAGGGCTCAACAGCCTGCTGGTCCACCTGCGTCAGAACGGGCGTAATCAGAAACCACGTCATCATCAGTGCAAGTCCCAGCAGCGTCGGATTCGACGGCGCCGTCTGCGTGCCCAGCGCCTGGCGCAGAAAGTGGAAGACCACCAGCAGCCGCACCATCGGCGTCATGCACATCACAATGGCCGTCACCACGGTCAGCAGCGTCAGGACAAAAACAATCGTCCACGGGGTCGAGTCCGACGGATGAAAGCGCGCGTTCAGATCCGGAAGCAATGGAGCCGCACTGGATTGCGCCGCCAGGGCAACGAAATTCAGCATTGCGTAACCCGGCGCGCGGCGGCAGTTGCCACCGTCTTGTGCTTTGCTGCTGCCAACGGATAGAAGGCCGGAGTGCCTTCCTGATTGAGTGCCACCAATAGCCGTTGCCCGTCGGCTTCAACAAGGGCCAGCTGATGGCGTGGAGCCAATGGAATGCGCTCGACAATCGAAAGCCGCGGAGTCTTTTTTGCTGCCGGCCTTGCCATGCGCCAGCCGCCCAGCCGCAGCCATGCAGCCAACCACGCGCCCAATCCTTCGTTCGACTTTGCGGCCGTTGTCGTCAAATTCGTTGCGCTCATCCAAGTTCCTTCTTCGATCCATGTACTGTCAGGCCAGACGCGTTATGCGCACGGCCAGAGTTGTGTCCACTACTTCAAATTCCGTCCACGCCAGCGTCACGTGACCGGCACGGAGCGGCAGATCGCTGCCGTTGTCCCACTCGCTCTCGACGACGGCTCCTGGCGCAAGCGCCAGCAGGTTGCGCACGCGGAAGCCAGGTAGTGGAATCGTGACATCCAATTCCAAAGGAATGCGCGCTACGAGGGGGGCCATCGATTCAGGATCGAGTTGGTTCTTGACCAACGGCTCCTGCGTAGCCAGTTCGGCATGCCCCGCCGGTGAGTAGACCAGCGCGGCATCTCCCTGCTTTTGAGAGTTGACTGATAACGCACCTGCCTGATGCGGATTCTGCATCGCGTTCGGTGTCCCGGAAACCTGTGGAGAGGTCGACATCGACTTGATTGCGTGCAGAAGGATGACCGAAATACGGGCAATGAGATTGGAAAGGTCTCATGCGTGCGATTTGGCGTCACGCAAAGGCTTTGATTCTGCGTACTTCAGAAGCTGTTGCGCAATCCGCTTCGCTGCTACACTGAAAATGCACCACCCATCCGACCCCGCACATCTAAAAACAACAGTGCAGAAGATCCGGAGAGGGTTCTAGAGAGAGGTTGAAGAACATGTCAGAACAGAATGGAAACAAGACCGTTACCAGCACAAGCCTTCGCCTTAAGATTGGCCTGGCGGAGATGCTCAAAGGCGGCGTGATCATGGACGTGATGAATGTCGAACAGGCCCGCATCGCCGAGGAAGCCGGGGCGGCGTCGGTGATGGCATTGGAGCGGGTGCCGGCCATGATTCGTGCTGAAGGTGGCGTGGCGCGCATGGCAAAACCGGGCCTGATTAAGGAGATTATGCAGGCGGTTTCCATTCCTGTAATGGCGAAGGCGCGTATTGGCCACTTTGCCGAGGCACAAATCCTGCAGGAAATCGGCGTCGATTACATCGACGAGTCGGAAGTGCTGACGCCTGCCGATGAGGTGCACCACATCGACAAGCACGCGTTCACGACGCCGTTTGTGTGCGGCGCGCGCAACCTGGGCGAGGCCCTGCGCCGCATTGCCGAAGGCGCTGCCATGATCCGGACCAAGGGCGAGGCAGGCACCGGCGACGTGGTCCACGCCGTGCAGCACATGCGCCAGATTGTGAAGGAGATGAAAGCGCTCACCGTTTTGAGCGAGCAGGAACTGTACGCCGCTGCCAAGGAACACCAGGCGCCGTATGAACTGGTGCGCATGGTTGCAAAGACCGGCAAGCTGCCTGTTCCCAACTTCTCCGCAGGCGGTATTGCGACGCCGGCCGACGCGGCTCTGATGATGCAACTGGGCGCCGAAGCAGTCTTTGTCGGCTCGGGCATCTTCATGAAGGAACGCGCCACACCGCTCGATGTGGAGCATGACGAAAAGGAACGCGCCGAGGCTGTAAGCCGCGCCAAGGCAATCGTCATCGCCACCACGCACTTCAACGATCCCAAGGTGCTGGCCGAAGTTTCTGAACAGGTTACGGGCACCATGAAGGGCCTGGCCGCCGCCGCAATCGAAGAGAAAGAACTCCTCCAAACCCGCGGCTGGTAAACTGCGCGTTCGGCGAATGGGCGCTTGCGCGCCATTGCATGGAGCAGGTGCTCGCTAGTCGCTCGCAGAGGAAAAGTGGCAAGCGTCCTTGCACGGCAGGAAGCACCCGAGTCAGTGAACAAGAGAGCCGGGGCGATTGCCTCGGCTCTTCTCATTGCCTGAGCTTTCACACTAAGAGTCAATCAGCCTGACGCGCGTGGGCAACATGCTGCCGTGAAGTATACGGCTGATGAAAACTTCTTCTTTGCGAATAAGATAAAAGAGGACATGTTCGCCAACCTCGTGGCGGCGGTATCCGCGCCGGATCGGATCGCAGCGCCGCCCGATGCGCGGATTCTTCTCCAGACGATCAAGTGCTTCTTCGATTTGCGACAGATAGCGTAGGGCTTGCGCTTCACCCCAGGTGTCAACTGTGTAATCTGCAATCCCGATCAAGTCGGCCCGGGCCAATTTGGAGAGCACGCAGGCAGGCAAAGGTCAGGCTCCTTTACGGGCTCGAAGCTGAATGCGTTCGCGTACTTCGCCCAGCACATTTCCTTTGGCTGCGCCACTGGCTTCTCCGGCCTGGAGAGCGGAGCGCAATGCCTTTATCTTCAGGGCATCTTCCTGCTCATCCCGCTCAAGAGCGCGCAGACCCGCGCGCAGTACTTCACTGGCGTTGGCGTAGCGCCCATCGCGAATGCGGTCGGCAACAAAGCGATCCATTTGCGGAGTGAGGTTGATATTCCGAGTCGGCATAGATCCAGCATAGCCTGATTGGCAATAGTTGCCAATACGATTGACACCGCTCAGATTGCACAGGCCTTTACTCGTTGCCGGGTTTCCAGTTGCCGTCGGCGGTGCCGTAGGGGCTGGCTACGACGACTTTGTAGCCGTCCGGATCGCGCAACCAGAGTTCCCAGTGGTTGGGACCTCCATTGCCGTCGGGCGGGTTCTGGTGTTTGGGCAGAATGACTTCCGCACCAAGGGCTTGTGAGCGGGCGAGCATGGCGTCGAAGTCCTCCACTTCAAACCAGAGCAGAAGGCCGTTGCCGTAAGGTTTGCTGGCCGGGTCACCGATGGGGCCGTGGCTGTGGTCGGAGTCAAAGGCGTGGAGCTGGAGGATGATTTCCCCCTGGTGGACGAGCTGCTCGTAGACCTTGCCGCCGTGATTGCTTTGGAGGCCAAGCAGTTGCTGGTACCAGCGGCTGCTGGCTTCGACATCAGAGACGCAGATGAGTGGTTGTGGTCGCATAACAGTAGAAAGATACTCCGGCTCATTGAAAAGTTCGAAATCGGCGAGGGAAAAGTGGACAAACCGGGGTGAAAGTGTGAGGAATTTCAGGAGGTTTTGAGGTGTTTTTTTGCGAAGGGCGGAAAGGCCAAGAAATAGCTGGGAAAGTGAGGTGAAAAAATCGAGCAATTTGTGAAGAGTTCGCAAAGAATTCACCAAACGCACCGTAAATGTATCCCTAACCGGGCTTAAGGCGCTTATTTTCTGCGGCAACATCGGATGACCTATACCGTTGGAACAGGCATGAATGTGTGACCGGCACCAGGACAGGAATTGAGGGGAGTTTGGATAGAATCAGAGAAGGTCTGCACACAAGACCGAATTTGACGGACAGGAACGAGACTTGAGCGAGCAGACAAAACCGCGCATTGGTGTGCTGGCAATACAGGGAGATTATGCGGCGCATGCGGCGGCGCTGGCCGCGGCCGGGGCCGAGCCGGTGGAGGTGCGCAAGCCCGAGCAACTTGCAGGGCTGGCGGGCCTGATTCTGCCCGGCGGCGAGTCGACCACCATGCTGAAGTTTCTGGAGAGCCACGGATTCTTTGATTCGCTGCGAGAGTTCTGTGCGAGGAAGCCTGTGTTCGGAACGTGCGCGGGGGTGATTCTGCTGGCACGCGAGGTACGGCATCCGAAGCAGAAGAGTCTGGGTGTGCTCGATGTGGCAGTTGAGCGGAATGCCTACGGCAGGCAGAATGAGTCGGCGATTCTGACTGCCGAGACGAAGCTCGAGGGCGGGCCGCTGGAGATGGTGTTCATTCGCGCGCCGCGGATTGTGGAGCGGGGCGAGGGAGTGGAAGTGCTGGCCGAGCGCGACGGCTTCCCTGCCCTGGTGCGCCAGGGCCAGATGCTGGCAGCAACGTTCCATCCGGAGTTGAGCGAGGACGGACGGGTGCATGCGGCGTTTGTGGGGATGGTCAGGGATCAGGGTTCAGGGAACAGGGATCAGGGATGAGGCACCTGCGGTGCGGCGGACCTTCATTGACTGCGCGAGAGTTGTGGTTAAGGTAGAAGTTATCACCAGAAAGTGTGTGCCATCTGCCGCAACGCCCGCTCATCGCTTTGCGATGAACGGGGCACAGCTTCCAGGTTCGATTATTTGGGTGAATGAACGGGCCACCTGCCGGTGGATCAGAAAGTAAATAAGAAGTATGTGCCACCCACCGGAGGATAACTACTGAGATCCGATCTATCCCGGGTGCCCAATTGCGAGGCACCCGGGGCACCCATTTTGTGGAGGAGGATTGAACATCGCTTCACGGGTATCTGCGGCCGCCTGGTCAAACCTGATTCAGCAATCAGCGATACATTCCTAATTCGCGGCGGCTGCAGCGAGATTCGGTTCCTGAATATGTGAGCTGGAGATGCCGAAGCTCTTTTGCAGAACGCAGAGGCTGAGCAGGTACATGAGCAACTGATCGTAGGCGGTGCGTGCGCCTACGTCCATGCTGGGCAGTTGGTCAAGAAGGGCGACGATAGATTTCTGGTTGTAGAACGGGATGGACTTCATGATGTCGCTGCGCAGCATGTCCTGCACGAAGGTCTGGAATGTGTCGTCTGGGTTGAGCGTGGCCGGCGGGCTGAGGAAGGGATGCTTCTGCCGCTTGTACACGGTGTCTGTGATGATGTCTTTGATGGCCTCGCGGAGGACGAACTTCTCTGTCATGCCGCGAATTTTCTGGCTGACGGGCTGGTTGACGATGACTTCGACGACTTTGTGATCGAGGAAAGGGACACGGCCCTCGATGGAATGCGCCATCTCCATGCGGTCACCGAGCATGGTGAGGATGTAACCGGCCATAACGGTTTTTGACCAGAGATAGAGCGCCTGGTGAACAGCGTCACGGCCCCTGAGCTGGCGAAGAACGTCGGTATCGTCAAGGATGAAGTACTCGCCTTCGCGGTGGCCGTATTTCTGCTGGAACCAATCGGCGAGGAGCGGGCGCAGCTTGACGGTGCGCGTGGAGAAGGTTTCTATCCATGAGGGCACGAAGCCGAGCACGCGTTTTACGTGGTCGAGGTTGCCGACTTCTCCGTCTGGCAGCAGGAGGCCGCGGCTAACGGTGTTGTGCTGGTTGAGCCACTGCAGCAGTTCTTCGACGGCGGCGGCGTCCTGGCCTTCGCGGTTGTAGAGCAGCATGTCGCGCCGGAAGTGCGGGTAGCCACCGAGGACTTCATCGGAACCTTCGCCGGTGAGAACGACCTTGTAGCCGGCGTCGCGCACAGCGCGGCTGAGCAGATATTTGGCGACGCCGTGGGCATTTACGCAAGGTGTCTCGGCTTGCGTGATTGCGTCTGCAAAGGCGTCAGCGAGTTTGCGCTGGCTGATGGGGATGGCATTGAACTCGGCGCCAGCCTTTGCGGCCATTTCACGCGCGATGGGGCCTTCGTCATAAGCTGCATCTTCAAAGGTGAGGGTGAATGCCTTGATGGAGTCAGGATGATGGCGCGCGGCGAGACCAAGAACGGCGCAGGAGTCGAGACCACCGCTCAAGTAGACGCCGACGGGTACATCTGCGCGCAGACGAAGGCGCACGGACTCCTCGAGGGCTTCACGGAACTCGGCGGCGTAGTCAGCATCGCTGCGCGCAGGTGTGGAGCCGTTGCTGGGCGGATAATGGAAGTCCCAATATTGATTGAGCTGCAGATGCTTGTCGGAGACGAGCATGTAGTGGCCGGGTGGCACCTGGAAGACGCCATCGTAGAGTGTGCGTACCTGGTGCCCGCCAAAGGACATGGCGTAATAGACGCCTTCTTCATCCCAGCGGGCGGGCACGCCGGCGGCGAAGAGAGCCTTCACTTCAGAGGCGATGTAGAGCGTTTCCCCTACCCAGGCGTAGAAGAGCGGCTTGATGCCGAAGCGGTCGCGCGCAGCAAAGAGGCGACGGCGGTTTTCATCCCAGAGGATGAGGGCGAACTCGCCGCGCAGGTGCTCAAGGCAGTGCGGGCCGAAGTCTTCGTAAAGATGGAGTGCGATTTCGCTGTCTGACTTTGTACGGAGCCTGTGGCCACGCTGCTGCAGCTGCTGGCGGATGTCTTCGTATCCATAGAACTCGCCGTTGACGACGATGTGGGTGCGGCCGTCTTCACTGGCGATGGGCTGATCGCCTGTGGTGAGGTCAATAATGCTGAGGCGAGAGTGGCCCAGACCGATATGGTGGTCAGGCGAGATCCAATGGCGCTGGCCATCTGGTCCGCGGTGATAGAGAGACTGCGTCGCGCGCTGGAGGGTTTCCACATGGACACGCTCACGACGTGCAAAGACGCCGACGATTCCGCACATGGCGAATTCCTTCAAGAGTGGATTTCATCCATGGGGAATGGATGCGGCATTTCGTTAGGCAGCCTGGAAGTGGTGAAAAGCCAACGGATTATTACATGGGCCGGATTGGACTGGCCACCGCAAAAATCCTGGGGGCAGCGATTACGGACGAGGAGTGCCGGGCAGGATTTTCATTTCGCCGATGTAGCGGTGGTAGTGGGAGTAGGTTGCGGTCATGCGGTGGGTATTGTCGGGGTCGTGCGCGATGAAGCGGGAGGGGAGAAGGAAGGTTTTGTCGCCGAGTTTCTGGGGCGCGTAGTCGATGGCGCCGAAGTAGGCGTCGCCATTGAGCTCTGCGGCTCCGGCGGCGATGGTGCGCTCGGTGTGGAGGATGCGGCCGGTGTCGGGCTCGGCGATGACGACACGGCGAAAGCCATCTGGAATTTTGGCGCAGGCGGGATTGGTGAACTGCTGCTTCAGCGTCATTTCAAGGCGGACAGTTTGCGGAGTTGGTCCGGGAGAGAGTTCGTAGTCGAAGCACTCGCGCTGCTGCCAGAGTTTGAAGCCGACCAGGCCTGCAAAGCCACCCGTGACGAAGTAGGGCAATTGGGAGGTGGAGTAGTTGGAAGGGGCGCGGAAGCCGTCGAGTTTTTTGAAGTGGCGCTGCTCAAGGAACGGCGCGTTGGGGTTGCTGGTGCGGATTTCGCGGAGGGTGGACTCGACCTGCTCCTCGTGGCGGACGTGGCCTTTGCGGTTGAGGGTTTGCGAGGTAATTTTCTCGTCGCAGGAGAAGGACGAAAGTGTTGTCTGGTAGTGGGCGGCGTAGGTGTCGAGGCGGTCGAGGAGGAGGTTGAGAGGAGGTTGGTTCTGCGCGGAAGATGTGGCGGGTGCGAGGAGTAAGGCCAGTGCCAGGAGGAGTTTTACGGGAGAAAGCTCAAGCATTGGTCTGCGTTTTGGAACACCCTCCCTGGTGCGATGGATCGGTGCGGCTCCGGGCAAGCGTTGCGTTATCGGTTCTGGTAGTTGATGATGCACGGGTATTGGACGGGGGAGGAAGGTGTTCGGAAACAGACAGTTCTGGGGGTGAAATGAACTTTTGTTTCCCGCCATGTGAAAGCAAACGTCGGATTTCTGCGTGCGTCGAAACCTGAGTGGGAGTAAGCTCATCCATACGTAGAGGCTTTGGATGCCTGTCGACTTTACACACGCGCCGCCAGAGATTGAACGGAAGGAACCCGGAATTGGCGGGAAACCTCCGCTTGATTTGCGCCCGACGGGCGGTGGTGGCGGCGGCGGGGATGACGACTGGCAGCGAGAGAATCGCGGGCCGCGCGCACTGCTTAGAAAAATAAGGCTGTTCGAATTTCTTTTCCTGTCTTGCGACATGGTGATGTTTGCTGTGCTGGTGGTGGTGTTTTTTGCGCGGCAGGCAAGCATGCATATGGATCCGCAGACGCAGCAGCAGGTGGGCGACTGGCACCCCATCGGCCTGCCTCCAATTCTGTTTCTGAATACGGCAGCCCTGCTGCTGAGCAGCTTGACGATGGAAATTGCCCGGCACAATATCTTTCGCGAGTTTGATGTGCTGGAAGAGTGGCTGGGCCTCGGGCGGCCGGCGCTGACGCGCACGCTGCCCTGGATTGCCGCCACGCTGATCCTGGGCATGCTGTTTTTGGTTGGCCAGTGGACGGCCTGGCAACAGTTGACCGCGCAGGGGTTTGCGTTTGACTCAGGCTCCACGCCTTCGAGCTATTTCTTCTATCTCATCTCCGGCTTCCACGCTGCGCACCTGGTAGCGGGCATTTTGCTGCTGCTGTTCTGCCTGTGTGGCTTGAGCTTTTTGAAGCGCGTGGAACTGCGCCAGGTTGCCGTGGATATGACGGCCTGGTACTGGCACGTGATGGGGCTGGCGTGGGTTCTTCTGTTCGCAGTGCTGGTTGCCGGACAATAGCATTGCATGCAGCAGCCGCTCGCTTTTCGCTCGCGCTAGATCAGTGGTCACGCTATTCAGCCTGATTCTTTTGCCGGACTACTTACCGGGCGGTGTCGCCGTGAGTGTGAACTGGTCTTTCGCTTCGACGGAGAGGCTGGGTGCGTCAGGGTCTTTGACCTTCCACATGACGGCGTGGAAGGTGCGATTCACTACATCGATGGTGAGGTAGTTGTAGACGGGGAATCCCCTGTCTGTGTAGAGGTCCTGGCTGCCGCGAAAGAGGATGGGGTATGGCTCTGCTCCGCCACCACCGGTGACAACGTATTCCACGCCGTTACGCTCAAAGCGCTCGTAATTGTGAATGTGGCCGCTGAAGACGACGACTTTGGCGCGCATGTGGGGCACGTGCGCTTCAAGAATGTCGCGCATAAGGATGGAGGCTTTGTCGGGGAGGCGGGCAAAGACCTGCGATTGCCAGTCGGCCACGAGGGGAAAGTGAAAAAGGATGGCGAGGAAATCAATCTGGTGGGGAATGTGCTCGAGCTGGTTCTTAAACCAGACAACCTGGTCGCTGCTCGGCGAGATCATCGAAGTGCCGTCGAGTGAGATGACCTCAAGATTGCCGACGATGGCGGAGTAGTAGCGGTTGCCTTTGATCTGCGGATAGGCATCCATGTAATTGACGATGCCCTGATGGCCGCCGTAGGTTTCGTGGTTGCCGATGGTGGGCAGTACGAGCGCGTTGATGCTGCGCCAGGGCGCGGTCTCCGTTTGATACACGTCCCAGTCGGCGGTGCGGGCGCCGAAGTAGGGCATGTCTCCGGTGAGCATGATGACCGAAGGCTTCCCTTCAGCAACGCGGGCGGCAAGCCATTTGCGTACGCGCGGATTAGTGCCGGTGGTGCGCGAGGGATTGGTGAAGCGCATGTCACCGTAGGCGACCATGTGGAGAGACTGGCCGGGTTTGAACTGCGGAAATGTGAGCGTGGGGGTGGTTGCGTCCGGGGACGGCTCAGTGACCGGGTCTGCCTGCTGCGCGGCGATGAGGCACGGCGCAGCAGCCAGCAGAAGGGCTACGAAAGCAAGAAGATGACACGCCGGAAAGGCCGGGCGATGGGATGCTCGGGGACGGTGAAGGCTCACAGATATCAGGGTAAATCACACAGCGAGTTGCGGGTGGCGCGTCAGGCCATCAGCCTTGCCACATAGTCATAGTCCGATTTCGCTGCCTGCATGGTTGTCTGCCCGTGGAAGGGCGGGTCGTGGTCCACGATGAAATACTCGACGCCATCTTTGCGTGCAGCCTCATACGCAGCCTTCAAGGGGGCGACGCCTTTTCCCAGATCCACAATGTGCGCACCGGCCTTTGGCCCAAGCTCGTTGATGGGCGGGGTTATGGTGCTGAAGTCTTTGAAGTGCAGCAGGCGGACGCGGCCCGGATGCTTGCGAATGACGGCCACTGGGTCTGCACCGCCCGCGGCCATCCATCCTGCATCCACTTCGAGCTTCACCAGCGCGGGATTGGTCTCTTTGAGAAGAATGTCGTATCCGGTGGTGTTCCCTTCCACCTTGCGGAACTCGAAGTTGTGATTGTGGTAGGCATACTTGATGCCGCGCTTGTGGGCGCTCTCTCCAATTTTGTTGGCAAGAGCGGCCTGCCGGCGGAAGTCGTCGGCGGTCATGAGGTTCAACATGGGCATGAGGCCGGCCATGCCACCCTTGGGCAGCTCGGGCGGCAGGATGGAACTGATGGCATACTTGACGCCCATTGTGGATGCCTGGTCGAGCGCTTTTTCTGTATCCATGAAACCGAAGGCGAAGTGCCCGGAGGGGCAGCCGAGGCCGGCATCCGCAAGCATCTTTTTGAAGGCGGGGATGTCCGGAATGATTTCCGTGTAGGCCTCGACGTAGCCGTAGCCGATGGCGGCGAGTTTGGCGAGCGTGCCTGCCGGATCTTTCTTGAACTCGGCTGCGACCATGTACATCTGCACGCCGGGCTTGGAGCGGAAGTCGGCGCTCCATGAAGGTTTGAGGGCGGCGAACTGCGCTCCGGCAAGCAAAGCGCCTGAACGGACAACAAAATTTCTGCGGGATAGGGAGTTTTTCATCGGGTTTCCTTGACCAAGCGAGTATACAGAGCGGGAGCTATTTTGGGAGAGTTTGGGTCAGGGCGGAGAGTAAGCGAGTCAGGTTTGTCCTGGAGGGCGGGTAACAGAGTTGCATGCGGATGCATGTGGGAAGGATGGTAACCCAACGCCCGCTCATCGCTGCACGATGAACGGGGCACAGCTGTTTTTGGAATGGGCGGTCTTTCGGATATGACCGGGCCACCTGCCGGAGAGGTTCACTTGTGATTGGACGCTCTAGCTCGACGCCTTCTAAACCCGTTTAGGAAAAACCTCACGCCAACGATGAACCATACGATTGAAAGCAGCGCGATTCCCCACCACTGCTTTTCGTACGCCCCAACTAACCAACCAACGCCGACAAGGACGAAGACTAGCCCAAATACCCAAGCCGCGATTCGCTGAACCAGTGGAGCATCGGGCGAGCCTTTCCACAAAAACTCGTTGACGCTTTGGCTATTAATGAGGGTATCGGGCCAGATCGTATTCCGCTGCTTGGCACTGATCCACTCAACGAGCCTCCTACGGTTCGGAGGACCATTTCGAGTTGTTCGTTTAGCGTTGTCCAAAGCACCCTCCTGCGGATACGCCATAGTCGGCAAGCGCGGCGGCTGCATTCACCTTGGTTGCAGCGTCGGCGCTCCCCATTGCTTTCCATCCGTCGCCCTTGAGGTTCATAAGAATTGCGCCCCCGCCAACACCGTTATCTGAGGTATCGTCATCACTCGGTGCAGAGCTAGGCAGTGCATTATTGTAGGCTGCCATCGCATCGCGGTAGGCTGCCGTCGCATCCCCAGGGACAGTCAAGCACTCATACCAACCGGGAGGTTCTGCTTCTTTGGAATCGGCGCTGGTCCGATAGTATCCACCCTCTTGTATGGACCTGGAAGTGTGACTTGAAGTTCTAGCTCCCTCAGCTTTTCCTGCGGATTGGGTTGATTGTTTCCTTTCCCGAGTTCTTCGGCGGCCCGATTCTCCCGCTTTTTCCTCTGCGACCTCTTGTTAGGATGATTTTCTACTCCTGCGTCTGTTTGGAATCCAAAGCCATCATGCCAATTGCTAAATCGCAGATAAGTGTTTTGGACAAAGTTGCAGAGCCACTGTGGCCAGCAGTGCCCGTCAGCGTCGATGTAAATCAACGGATTGTTTCCGACGTATTCGTACAGGTTCAAAGACTGCGGGTTGCCCAGCTTCGCGTACGGTACGGGTTCCGCTTTGGCCGACCAGTCGGGCGATAAGAACCGCCCCATCGATGAACCATAATAGCGCGCAATGAAGTATTCGTTACCTGATTCGGCGTCGCGTTCTTTGCCGGTGGAAATGGATGGATGGACGGACGCTTCACTAAGAAGACAAGCGAGGGGCGGCGTAGATGTATCGCACTCTCGTGTTGTGGTCGCGGCTTGCATCGTAACGATATTCCGGGTATTCGATGCCGGGCGCCCACATCACCCATGCTCGGCGCGTGAAGTCACCTTGCTTCCCCGGTCCTCGGACCTTTGTGGCAATCATAAACGTTCGAACGAATCCGCCAGCAGAGTAATTTCCATTTCAGCAAGGCGGGTGGGGTCGGCGACGGCGTTGAGCGCGGTGATGGTGTTGCCTTCGAAGGTGAAGAAAAGAACACCGAGGAGTTTGCCGCCGGGTGTGGCCTGGGGCGCACCGGTGGGGATTGCATCTGCGATGGTAGTGGTTTCGATGGTGGTAAGGCCTATGTGAGGCGCCAGCGGAGCTGGTAGACTCCCATCGCCTGGAAGAAATTTAAATGTTCCGATTAGAATGCCGCCCATTACAGGCGGCATTTTTTCTTTGCAAGTTTCACGGGGCCGCTTACGCAGTGCGCTGGCCAAAAAACGTCCGCAAGCGTTCGCCAATGGTGGGCATGACGGGGCAATCGAAGTAGACCTCGCTGTTGGCGGCCATGAGGACCTGGATGGCCTGGACATCGGGATCGGATGCGGAGAATGTGCGGGACACCCGCACGTATTGATCACTCAGATATTCAACAGCGTGAGAGAGTAATTCCAGCGCGCGGCCAGCCTCCGGCGAGATGCGGCGGGAAGCAAAGAGTATCTGTGCATTGTGATGGGATTTTGCGGGCACCAGTCGAAGTTGGGTGGACGCAGCGGTAGTGGAAGCCATGGAAACGATCCTCAGGGCAGAGGGGGGAAATGCAGCAAAATTCGGGGAGGGACTGAATGTAGCCTTCCCGAATGAGAACAGTCAAACTTTTTTTCAACCAAAGTGGGAATGCAGTGATGTGGCGCACTTCCGGCTCCTGGCGGCTGACGATAGGGTGGTGATCGAACGGTTTCGACGTCTGTCCAAATGCGGTATGCGGTCAACCTGAACGTGGTGGACCGGGATGTGAAACGAGCAAGGCTCGAAAGTGTGTGTTTTGGGGGAAGTAAAGGAGTCTTCAGGAGTTGGCTTGACTGGATGAGATTGGGAACCTAAGCTCAAAGCAGCGACTTGCGGCATTGCAAATGGGGCTGCAAAGAGCGACAGCTGCATATCTTAACCCTGAACCGTTGAAAGAGACCGCGGGCAACCGTTTTTCGTTAAGGCTCGAATGATTCCCTACCACTGGCAATATATTCCGCTGCTTC
>JAGWSG010000139.1 GCA_028876335.1 Acidobacteriota bacterium | reverse complement strand
GGACATGACTCCGCGACAGGACTGCCTGCCAGGAGTCATCAGCAAACGGCCTATCAGCCGCTGCGGTTAAAGGGGAACTCCATCCCCGACACATTCATTACACTAGTTGTGCGATTGGCGTGTCAATGGCTGCTCGGAGCGCGCTAGGACGGAAAATCAACTCGGCTCAAAGCCAGAAAATGGCAGTGCTGAAGTGTTTTATGACATTTCGCGTAGCAGTTTGACGGAGCAAGTCTTAACAAGAGTTACAAATCGAACGTAACCGCGAAGTAAGTCTGCGGTCACTCTTGATGAAAACTAAAGAGGGATGAGTTTAGTTGACAGGCATCCCGTAAAGCGAGAGAAATCAACACAGGCCCAGCGGAGTGCTGTTTCCCAAGTTGATTCCAATGTGATGAGAACAGTTAACTTGTTCTAGCTTCGCCTGTGACGGGTACCCATTCTCAAGTATTTATTGTTTACCCTGCTTCCCATCCGTGCTACGCTCCGAGCGAATCACTAACAATACATCTGCGCAAAAATCAGATGGAAAACCACGTACGTTGAACCGGGGCAGACTCGTTTAATTGGCGAGCCGCTGATTGTGTGTCTGCTTCTATTTGCCGCTCACCGGAGAGTTGACGTGACCAATATTTCCAGTATTCCTCCTGTCCAGAAAAGTGGTGCAAACCGTTTGCCGCAGTTGAGCAAGGCAGTAGCCTTCTGTGGGCTTGCAGCCGCCGTGCTTCTGGGCAACGCTACAAAACTGGTAGCGCAAACTTCCGCCGTTGACTTTGGCAATGTGTCTGTTGGAATCACGAGCACAACAATGCCTTTGACGCTGACGTTTCAGACTTCGGCAACGATCGGTTCAATCGTTGTGATGACGAGCGGTGTGCAGGGGCTTGACTTCTCCAATGCAGGGACAGGAACGTGCATTACAAATGTGGCCTACTCGGCTGGCCAGACATGTACAGTGGGTGTCAGCTTTACGCCAAAGTACGCTGGCGCGCGCTATGGTGCAGCGGTTGCATATGACACGACGGGTAACGCGGTCGCAACTGGATATGCATTTGGTACAGGTATTGGTCCGCAGTTGAATTTTCTTTCTGGAACGGAAGCGACACTGTCGAGTATCACCGTCTCGAATCCGCATGGAATTGCCGTGGATGGAAGCGGCAATATTTATGTGGCAAATGACAGCGGTCTGCTCAAAGAGACCTATGCGAACGGTGCTTATACGGCTTCCATAATTTCCACGGCTCTTTACTATGCGACCTCGCTTGCTGTGGACGGTGCAGGGAATCTCTACATAGCTGACTGGGGCAATGGACAAGTCGTCAAGGAAGTCCCGACAGCGGGCGGTTACCAGCAAGAGATTATCGACACAAATGTTGGTTATGACTATGGGATTGCAGTGGATGGAAGCGGAAATGTGTTTGTCTCGGATGCCGAGTACGGACGCGTCCTGAAAGAGACACCAACAGCGAGTGGCTATACAAGAAGTGTCATCGTGACTGGATTATCCAATGCACAAGCGCTGGCGGTGGACGGACCGGGAAATGTCTACGTGGGCGATCAAACAGGAATCCATAAGGAAGTGCTGTCGCAAGGCGCCTATGTGCAGGTGGGAAGCACATTCGGCAAGTCATCTCCGAACGATATCAAGGTCGATGGCGCTGGTAACGTCTATTACTCGGACATGGTTACCTACAACATCTTCAAAGACACGCCGACCTCGAATGGGTACGTTGAAAATGCCGTGGTCACGGATCTGCACGCCATCCTCGGCCCCTATGGGCTTTCTCTTGACGGAAGTGGGAAGCTCTACATCGCCTACCTTGGTGGAAACGCGGTAGTGACGTCGAATTTCAAGGCTACACCCGCACTCAATTTTGCTGAAACATCTGTCGGCTCGACAAGCGCGGATAGCCCTAAGACTGTGACCGTTGCCAATGATGGAACCGCTCCACTGACTGTGGAGATTCCGGCGACAGGGCAGAATCCAAGTGTCGATTCGAACTTCACGCTGGAAAGCGGAGGCGCATCAGACTGCCCCGTTCTAACCGCCGGAGCCTCTTCGCCCGCTTCTATTCCTGCCGCCACAATGTGTCAGTTGAATATCAGTTACACGCCCAAGATATCCGGTCCCAATACCGGTGCTGTAAGCGTAACGGACAACGATCTGAATGCAGTGGGGCCGGGCTATGCGACGCAGTCGGTTTCACTGAACGGAACGACAACTGCGTCCACATTCACGATCAGTTCGTCGCCCTCATCGCTGAGCGTGTTGCAAGGCAATTCAGTCAGTTCCACCATCACCATCACGCCGCAACCCGGCTTCAGCGTCAATGCCAATCTTTCCGTTTCAGGCTTGCCAAGCGGAGTGACTGCAGCGTTCTCTCAGAATCCCACCAGCAGTACAACAACTTTGACGTTTACTGCGAGCAGTTCGGCGGCACCGGGTAGTTCAACCGTGACGATTACGGGTACAGCCGGCTCGGATACGGAAACAGCTTTCATTGATCTTCAGGTGAATGCGGCCGCGGGCTATTATCTGACCTTTTCCGCCTCGCCTAACACACTGAACGTCCTTGCAGGCTCGTCGGGTACCGCAACACTGAGCACAACGGCATTGAATGGGTACAACTCGGCGATTAGCCTTTCCACCTGCACCAATTACGGGCGTATCTGTCGCTTTTTCGCCATCAACAATTGCAGCAGCAGGCACGGGTTCTTCTGCGATGACAGTGACTGTAGGATCCAACGCCGGGGCCGGATCGTACGTGATTTGCCTGGAGGCGGCGGGAACCGGTGTCGCGCAATCGCAGAACTTCTACTTGAACGTGAGCCAGACTCCTGTCCTTACATGGCCGACGCCAGCGGCAATCACTTACGGTACGGCATTGAGCTCCACGCAGTTGAACGCAACGAGCAATGTGCAGGGTACGTTTGCGTATTCACCCGTTGCTGGAACTGTGTTGAATGCAGGAACGCACACACTCAGCACCACATTTACGCCAACGGATACTACGAAATATACAACGGTGACAAAGACGGTTTCACTTGTCGTGAATCAGGCTACGCCGTCCATTACCTGGCCAGCACCTGCTGCAATTACGTACGGAACACCGCTCAGTTCAGCGCAGTTAAACGCAACTTCAAATGTGGCGGGGACGTTTAGTTATTCGCCGGCGGCGGGGACTGTGCTCAGCATTGGGACGCACACGTTGACCACAACCTTCACGCCAACGGATGCGACCGACTATACGGCCGCGACGGCGAGTGTTTCGATCACGGTCAACTCGGCCTTCACGCTCTCTGCTTCGCCCGCGAGCCTTACGCTGGCATCGCGCAGCAGCACAAGCAGCACCATCAACATTAACTACGACTCGACGTTTACGGGGCAGGTGAGCCTGTCTGTCTCCGGAGTGCCAAACGGAGTGTCAGCATCCTTCTCGGTGAATCCGACGACGAGCGCGAGTGTGCTGAATCTCTCCGCGGGCAGAAAGGTCAGCTCCGGAACATACACACTCGTCGTGACCGGTACTTATGGGAGCTACTCGACGAGCACGCCCATCACGCTGACGATAGGTGGAAGCACAAGCAGTGGCGGCGGCGGTGGCAAAGGCGGCAAGACACACGTTAAGTAAGAAAGCGGAAAGCGCGCAGCTTAGATTAAAAAGTGGCTGCGCGCAGTTGCTTAGTTGTGTTTGCCTTTCCATTCGGCGTAGGGGCCTTGGAAGTCTTCGATGCCGGCGTCGTGAAAATGCCACAATCTTGTAGCCACTTCGTCGATTAAATCGTGGTCATGTGTCACCAAAAGTACAGTTCCTTCGTACCTTTGCAGAGCAATATTGAGTGCGTTGATAGACTCAAGGTCGAGGTGGTTGGTTGGCTCGTCAAAAATAAGGATGTTGGGCTTGGTGAGGATGATCTTGCAGAAGGCAAGGCGCGCCTGCTCACCGCCGGAGAGAGCCTTGGTGGGCTTGGCGCCTTCTTCGCCCGAGAAAAGCATCTGGCCGAGAATCCCTCTGATATCTTCAACATGCGCGTCAGGCTTCCAGCGGTGGAGCCATTCGGCGACGGTTAATCCGTGTTCGATGGTGGAGCCTACGTCCTGGGGGAAATAGCCGATTTGGGCTTCATGTCCCCAGAAGGTAGTGCCATTGTCGAGCTCGAATTCCTTGTCGGCCAGTCCGGGGTAGGTGTGGAGTAAGCTCTTGATGAGCGTGGTCTTCCCGGCGCCGTTGCGGCCCATGAGGCAGACTTTCTCGCCGCGGAGAACGTTGGCGCTGAAGTCGTCGATGACCTTGTGGTCTTCGTAGATTTTGGTGATGTTCTTGATCTCGAGCACGTGCTTGCCGCTGGGGCGTACCTGGTCGAACTTAATGAAAGGGCGCTGGATGTTGGAGCGGGCCAGATCATTGGTCTGCAGGCGCTCAACTTCCTTGCGGCGGCTGGTGACCTGGGTGGAGCGGGTACCGGCAGCAAAGCGGGCAATGAATTCATTGAGTTGCGCGATCTTCTTTTCGCGCTGCGCGTTCTCGGCTTCAAGGCGCGAACGGACCTGCGTCTTGGCCATGACCATGTCGTCGTAGCCGCCGGTGTACGTGATGATGGTCTGGTAATCGATGTCGGCTGTGTGGGTGGTGACGGAGTTGAGGAAGTGACGGTCGTGCGAGATGGTGATGAGCGTGCCGTCGTACTTGAGCAGGAAGTCCTGCAGCCAGTGGATCGAATCGAGATCGAGGTAGTTGGTAGGTTCGTCGAGGAGCAGCGCTTCCGGCTTGCCGAAGAGTGCCTGCGCGAGAAGCACACGAACCTTCTGGCCGCCTTGCAGTTCGCCCATTTTGCGATTGTGGAGGTCTTCGCGGATGTCGAGTCCGTCGAGGAGGATGGCGGCATCGGCTTCGGCTGTATAGCCGTCTTCGTCACCAATTACGCCTTCCAATTCGCCCAGGCGCATGCCGTCGTCGTCGGTCATCTCGGTTTTCTCATAGATGCGGTCGCGCTCTTCAAGGGCGGCCCAGAGGGGGGCGTTGCCCATGATGACAGTGTCAATGACGCGGTAGTTGTCAAAGGCGAACTGGTCCTGGCGCAGGATGCCGAGCTTGCGGGGGCGGACGACGGTGCCTTTCTGCGGCTCAAGCTCACCGGTGAGGATCTTCATAAAGGTGGACTTACCGGCGCCATTGGGACCGGTGAGGCCATAGCGGCGGCCGTCGGTGAAGGCTGTGCTCACATCTTCAAAGAGGATCTTGGAGCCGTACCGCATGGAGACGTTGCTTACGCTGATCATTCTGAACGAGTTCCTGTTGTGTGGGCTGCGGGCGCGCACCAGCGCGGCAGCCGGCGAAATTGGGTTTTTGTCGTAAGGCCGGCCGGTGCGCGGTATCGCCTGGCCGGAAAAGGATTTCTACCTTTCTAGTTTCTCATAGGTGCAGGAGCTGGGGTAGAGGGACCAGGGACCAGGTGCTGGGGGACTGGGAAAAGCCACGAGATTGTGGACGGAGCGGGGGTATTTGTCGAGGTATTGCTGGACGCGTTGGGCGCGTAACTGTGGGAACGCGCAATGGTGAGGAAGTCGTGGACTTTTGGTACGGGTTTGGCGAGGGAATTGTGGACTGTTGCGTTTTTGGTGGACGAATGCAGGCGAATTTTACCCAAATTTGCTTGTTTGCGGGGAAAGGGAAGGATGACCTATAGCGTTGGTGCAGAACACTGCATTGAGAGCAGAAAAGACAGCCGTATAGAGATATCTTGGTTTCCACCCGTCCCGGGGAGCGGCGGGGGCTCTCCCACTCATCCACGATAAGACCGTGGATGAATGGGGCACGAAGTATCCGTGATCGGTTCATGGCCGGGCCACCTGCCATTTAACCAATTGCTGCCATGCATGGATGAAGAGCAACCGCAGTGTTCCTCCACTCGGCGCGGCTATGCCGCGCTGCGGTCGGGAAGACATGGAGTGGTGAATGAGGTGACGGCTCGGTTGCCCCTGTTAGTGCACGTAGTCTGCCGGGTTGACGGTGAGGGAGTCGGGTGGGAAGGTGGATGGGTCGGCGCCGAGTTGAGTGTTGGGTGTGTTGCCCATTTCTATATCGAGGTTGCCGCCGTTGGCGATGTCTGCGTGGCGGAACCAGACCTGGTTGAGCGGCTTGCCGTTGAGGCGGATGGACTGGATGTATTTGTTGTCCACCGAGGTGTTGTGAGCGGTGATGACGAAGTCTTTGCCGTTTTTGAGATGGATGACGGTTTTGGAGAAGATGGGGCTGCCGATGTCGTATGTGGGGATGCCGGGCGTGACGGGATAGAAGCCGAGCATGGAAAAAACTACGAAGGCGCTCATGCCGCCGCCGTCTTCATCGCCGGGAATGCCGTGGAGAGTGGCGGGGAAGAAGGCGTGGATGAGTTCGCGAATACGCTTCTGGGTTTTCCAGGGCGCGCCGACGCGGTTGTAGATCCAGGGAATGTCAAAGCTGGGCTCGTTGCCCATGGAGAACTGACCCATCATGGACGTTGAGTCAGGGAACTTGGCCTGGAACTCGTAACGCGAGCGGCCGAGGGGCTCACGGAAGAGCTGGTCGAGATTGGCCTCGGCTTTTGCGGGGCCGCCCATGAGTTTGACCAGGCCGCCGAAGTCTTCGGCGACAGCCCAGGTGTAGGTGTAGCCGTTGTTCTCGTCATAATAATTGCGACCGCCGAGACCGCCGCCAAATTTCGGATCCATGGGCTCGATCCAGTTGCCGTCAGCATCTTTGGGCCACATGAGCGCTTTGTCTGCGCGATAGAGATGCTTG
>JAGWSG010000138.1 GCA_028876335.1 Acidobacteriota bacterium | reverse complement strand
CAGAGCTCTACACCCGCTGGTTTGAGTACGCCACCTTCCTGCCCATCTTCCGCACCCATGGCAGCCGTAACTTTAACAATGTCTGGAATTACGGAAAGCAAGCTGAACCGATACTTGAGAAATATCTCCGCCTCCGTTACGACCTCATGCCCTACATCTACTCGCTCGGCTACAAAAGCTGGCAGACCGGTGAGCCCTTCATGCAAGCCCTGCCCATCGCCTTCCCGGCAGACCAGAAAACTGCCGACATCCGCGACGAATACATGTTCGGTCCCGCCTTCCTTGTCGCACCGGTCACGGACCAGGGCATGACCAGCCGTAAAGTCTACCTGCCCGCCGGAACGGACTGGTACAACTACTGGACGAATGAACGTCTGCACGGCGGACAAACCATAGAGGTTTCCGCACCCATTGACACACTTCCCCTCTTCGTTCGCGCCGGTTCCATCATCCCTTACGGCTCACAGGTCGAAAGCACACATGAGCATCAGTCCATCGTCAAAGTCCGCGTCTATCCCGGCGCAGACGCGAACTTCACCCTCTTCTCTGATGACGGCATGACCTACGCCTATGAAAAAGGCGCTGGCTCCATCACCCATCTCCACTGGGACAACGCCACCGGCAAACTAACTCACTCCGGAGCAGCGGCATGGAACGCGCCCGATAACGATATCGTCGAAATCGAGGGTGCCGCACGCTAATGCGGCATTCGCAAATCCCCGAGTGTTTCTCTCATCGCGGGACTACTGATTTCACAGTCCCGCAGTCTAAGGGGCAGGGGTTCTTTCCATGTAAATGGCACAGGCTCCCGGCGCGCCGCGGCACCGGGCTCGCTGATTTACAATCAGCAGGTAAGCAGGAAAATATCGGAATGAGTCTTTTTTCTTTCCCTTCAGGCCAGGCGCGTGTGCGATTGGTTCAAGTGAGTGCGGCACTTACCATTGCCGCTCTGGTTCAGGGCTGCGGAGCCGGCTATCGGCCCGTTGTTACCCCTATTAACCCCAGTGGGCCGGCCCAGCAGCCGAACGGCCATGCCGTGGTCATCTCAAACCCGTCCACTACCTCCAACGGTATTGCGACCATCATCGACTATTCCGGTGACACCATCATGGCCACCGCGGCTGTCGGGATCAACCCTATTGCCTTTAGTCTCGATCAATCGGGCAGCACAGGGTACACCCTCAACAGTGACGGTAC
This sequence comes from Acidobacteriota bacterium, assembly GCA_028876335.1. GTDB lineage: Bacteria > Acidobacteriota > Terriglobia > Terriglobales > Acidobacteriaceae > Telmatobacter. Next base: position 20,921 of record JAGWSG010000138.1, on the reverse strand, counting down.
CCTCACCAATTTTCCAGCCACATCGAACCTTCAAGAAAAGCTGATCACGTATTCCACGCTTCCGGCAGCGGCAAAAACAGTCAACATATTTACACCGAGCGCAGGCATGTGGGCGGCCAACCTGAACAACAGCGTGGCTGATGTTCTAACTGGCAGTCCCGAAACATTTAAGCTCGCGATTCCAGTTGCGCAAAATCCAATTGCGATTGTTGGCACAAGCAATATAGGTCAACGCAATTACGCCATCAGTCAGGGCGCTACATCCAGCCCCATGCAGTGCAATCTTTCGCCCACCTCCGGCCCCATTGGCACAGCCACTGCATTGGAAATCCCCAGCTACACGGTTTCCGCATCGATCCCGGTCGGCCGCTGTCCCGTCTTTGCGGTTCAATCTCCAGATGGCCAGCGCTTATTCGTATTGAATCGCGGCGATGACACCATCACTGTCATCAACAGCAGGAACAACACACTGGACGCTTGCACACCGTTCGTCAGCCAAACTGGCCGAACCGTCACTTGTCATCCCTCGCTTCCACTGTCCACTACCGCCGGACTCACTGGAACCAACGTACCTGCGGTAGCCGGTCCGGTGTACGCCGAGTACAACGCTGTCACAAGTCAGCTTGTTGTTGCGGACTACGATGGTGGAACCGTAAGTGTGATCGATGTGAGCCTCGATTTGTACGGCAATGACAGCGATACCTTCGGCACCACTTACACCATTCCTGTCGGCAATCATCCCGCCTCTGTTACCGCACTGTATGACGGGTCGCGCGCCTACACGGCAAATCAGTCTGACGGCACCTTAACGGTGGTCAATCTGAAGAGTCACTCGGTCGAGAAGACACTTGCAGTGGTTGGTCATCCGCGCACGGTGGTTTCCATTTCCAACTCGCTCTATGGCAAGGTTTACGTTGCCTCGCCGGATAGCCCATATCTGACCGTTATCAGTACGGATCAGGACGTCGTTGATACCACCGTTCTGGTTCAGGGCAACATCATGGACGTGCGAACCGGAAATCAGAATGGAATCAGCGGAAACTACATCAACACCAGCCGCATGCCGGGGTACGGCGAGCCCTGTTATCTGCCGGCCAACGTCCTGGCGGATAACGGTATCACGACTCCAACACTGGCTCAGTGCCAGAGCCAGACGCTGCCCTGACATGATCATTCGGCAGGCATCTTTGAAGGGCCATTTCCTCCTCCGGAAGTGGCCCTTTCTGCTGCATCTTGTGTGCTGCCATCGTGACCGCCTGACTCTACAGGAAAGGGATTGTTCCTGATGGCTGGTGTACCAAAAACCCGCCTCGACGTTCTCCTCGTCGAACGCAACCTTGCGCCCAGCCGTGAACGTGCCCGCGCATACATCCTCGCCGGCCGAGTTCTGGTGAATGAGCAGAAAGTGGACAAACCCGGAGCCTCCGTCGCCTCCGATTCCGCGCTTCGCCTCCTCGGCGACGACATGCCGTACGTCTCTCGCGGAGGCCTTAAACTTGCCGGTGCGCTTGCTCTTTGGCCCATACAGGTGAAGGGTCGATCCTGTCTGGATGTCGGAGCATCCACCGGTGGATTTACGGACTGCCTCCTCCAGCACGGAGCAGCTCACGTAACTGCTATCGACACGGGTTTTGGTCAGATTGCACACAAACTCCGCACAGATCCGCGTGTGACGCTGCTTGAACGTACCAACGCGCGTCTGCTGGAATCGGAGCAACTTGCCAAGGATGCGGTCGTTCCACCCCTCACACTGCTCGTCATGGATGTGTCTTTCATCTCAGCCACGCTCATTCTCGGCCCCGTCTTTGCCGCTGCACCCTCTCTGCTGGAAGCTGTCCTGCTCGTCAAACCACAATTTGAAGCCGGCCGCGAATATGTGGGAAAGGGTGGCATCGTGCGTGATCCGGCCGCTCATCAACTTGCGATAGACAAAGTCGTCTCTTGCATCACAGACCTTGGCTGGGCCATCGTCGGAACCATTCCTTCTCCCATCACCGGCGCCGAAGGAAACATTGAATTTCTCCTCTATGCTCGTCGCCCGAGTTGATTGCAATTGCAGACCATTCGCAACTTCTGAGGGAAAATGAATGCGGCAAGGTTGCAGTTGAAGACGGCAATGTTTCACTTGTGTGCGATGGGTCAGTTTCGGCATCCTCTCCAATGGAAACACACATGAAGGCTGCAGTATCTACTTAAACCTTGTGGAATCTTGTATGGAGGCGTAAGAGCATTGGAATCATATATGTGGCGACGAGTCGTCGCGTAACCTATCTGGGCTTAAGAACCTGGCCGAATCTATCATTTTTTTTGTGCGGCGCCGCAGCTCTTCTGGAACATCTTTAATCGGCTCGGAAGTCCTTTTCGCTCCATCGAGTACACTAAAACCGCATGTCTCGCGTAGCCATTGTTTGCCGGCCCCACAAGGAAGAGATACCGCGCCTTCTCCCCGAGCTCATAGGCTGGCTCAAACAGCGCGGCTATGAGCCCATCGTTGACCCAGTCGGAGGTGCCTGCACTACAGGTGTGCAAGTTGCTGAGCATGCGGAAATGCCGTCGCACAATCCCGAACTTGTTATCGTCCTGGGTGGCGATGGCACATTGCTCTCGATTGCCCGCATCTTTGCCGAATCCGGCACGCCCATCCTGGGCGTGAACCTCGGCTACCTTGGTTTCCTTACTGAGATTCGCCTCTCTGACCTGTACACCACGCTCGATGGCTGGTGTGGCAATTGCCATTCCATTGATGAGCGTTCCATGCTCCACGTTGAAGTCTGGCGTGATGGCAAACTCTGCTCCTCGCATGAGGGACTGAATGAAGCCGTTATCTCCAAAGCTGATATGGCGCGGATGGGGGACTTTTCTGTCGTCCTCGATGGCAAGCCTGTGGCGCATTTCCGGGCCGATGGCGTCATCGTCTCCACGCCCACCGGATCCACGGCCTATACCCTCGCAGCCAATGGGCCGATTCTCACGCCCAATGTGAACGCGATGGTCGTGACGCCTATCTGTCCGCATTTGCTCACTTTGCGCCCCATCGTCGTCCCCGGGGATGCAGTGCTGACCGTGGCCGTGGAAGCCATGCCCACGCAGGCGCTTCTCATCGTCGACGGTCAAAAGCCCGTTGATCTGGAAATTGGCGATGAAGTTCGCTGCGGCCGTTCTTTACTCACCGTCAAACTAGTTCGCATCAGCGACAGCGGCTTCTTTGAAGCCCTTCGCAGCAAACTGAGCTGGGGCGAGCAATAGAAAAAGGCAGGGAATCAGCCCCGCTTTCAATCAGATGTTCTTGGTTTCACGGATACGCTCTCGCCAGCGACCAGAGAGCGTCTGCTGCATGCAATGCCTATTTGTTCAATTCATCCAGCAGCACCTTCGCCTTGGCTGCCAGTGTGTGTGCGCCGTCCACGTCGCCTGAACCCAAGGCTGCCCGCGCCTGTTTCAGGAACTCCTGAATCTGCGCCACCACTTTCTTCTCCTGGTCGTTCAGTGGACGAGTTATTCCCTTCAGCGCCTTGTCCGTAGCCTGAATGGAGGCGTCTGTCTGGCTGCGGAGATCTCCGCCATCGCCTGCCGTCAGTTGCCCAATCGCGCTCACGGTATTGCCTTCGCCACTGGAGGCAACCTGCGCGCTGTGATTCGCTGGCTTTCTTTTCTTCTTAGGCGGTTGAGGTGTCTCTTCCGGCTTCTCCGGCGGTTTCTGTTCGGCGGTCTGTGTTTGTTCCGCAGGCTGAGAGATTACGGGCGGCGGCAGCTCACTTGCCGGAGGCGAGGGAACAGGCTTTGGCGGGAAATTGTCCGCAATGGGCGGTGCGAGCGGTTGATTAATGACCTGCGGTTGCTTATGAAAGCACCCTGCAAGCATCAACGGCAGTACCCACGCGAGGCTGCGCCAGACTGACTTCATCCCTGAATCCCTTCTCTTTTTTCCAAAACCGCTGGCTGCAGATGCCGGCGTCCCCATTCCGTGGCGGCGAGTGGAATCCGGAACCGGAACTCCGTGCCACGGCCCTCTTCAGATTCTACTTCCACGCTGCCATTGTGCAACTGCAGAATCCGGTAGGTCATCGCCAGCCCAATCCCGCTGCCTGTCGATTTCGTCGTAAAGTACAGATCGAAAATCTTCTCCAGAATCTCGGCCGGAATTCCCTGTCCTTCATCCCTGATGCGAAGCACCGCACTTTTGCGGTCCTCCTCTAGTTGGATGTGCAATTTACCCCCGTCGGGCATGGCCTGTGCGCCGTTTTCCACCACGTTGATCACCGCCTGCTTGATCAGGTCGGCATCGATGTTGACCATCTGTGGGTTAGACGGAAAGACGCTTTCTACCGTTACGTTGCGGCGAGTCAATTCTTCGGCAGACAGCGCCAGCACATCACCCACTACATTGCGCAGATCCTGCTCTTTAAAATGCAATTCCACCGGCCGCGAAAAGTCCACCAGTGTCTGCACTACGCGATCCAGCCTGCGGATCTCGGACTCAATCACGTCCAAGTGCCGCGTTGCCGGAGAATTGTCCGAACTGATCTTGTTCTTAAGCAGCTCAAGATGCACCACAATTGCATTGATCGGATTCTTCACTTCATGACCTACGCCGGAGGTCAAACGCCCAATGGCAGCCATGCGGCGGGAAAGTTCCAGCTCCGACTCAATTTCTTCAACGGACTCCAGATCGTGCATGGTGACCAGTGCGCCCAATCCCTGCCTCGTTTTGTCATCCTGGATAAAGTCCAGCGATACCTGCACCCGCCGGCCTGACTCCGTGCGCATCTCTTCCGGCCCCATGGGTTCGCCCGCGTCATAGGCTCGTTTCAAAGCGGCGCCCAGCACATTCGACGAGTCGAAAATCTCATCCGCCTGCATGCCCACACCGTCGCCGTTCTTGATTTGAAGAAGTCTTCTCGCCGCCTCGGAAACCAGCACCGCACGTCCATCGCGTGTCAGCAGCACAATCCCGTCCTGCAGGTTGCCCAGAATCTGATCCAGGTTCTCTTTCAAGGCAGAGAACACTTCCTCCACATTGCGCATGCGCTGGCCAATTTGTTGGATCTGCGTGGTCACGCGCTGCGCAGCATCTTGACGTCGCGCATCTTTGGCCCCATTTTCCTCACTTTCCTTTGCCTCGCCGGCTGCCGTCGTAAGGTATTCCAATTCCAGACTGATGGCTTCAAAAGGCCGCAGCACAAGGTTGCTCAGGAAGAACGCCACAAGCAGCGCCGTGATCAGGGCGAATCCCATCAGAGTGCGCGTCTCGCTGATCCATGGCTTATACACAGCGCCCAGCAACGCCGTGCTCACTCCCACGCGCACACTGATAAACGGCTCTCCGTTTCGCTCCAGCGGTGCTGACACATCGAACACCCGCGGATCGCCGTACACTTCACGCAGCAACTGCACAAAGTTCGCATCCAGTAATTGCGCGTAGTCCGACCGTTGCGGCATCGGCTTGTCCTGGTTGTCGGGATTTGTACTGACCAGAGTTTTTCCCTGCGCATCACCAATGTTCACGTCATACACCGTGAACGAGTAACGATTCACCGAGTCCAGAGTGGCGGCAAGCACGCGGCTGTTTCGGATAGCCTCGGCAGCAAGAGAACGAAGCTGGGCTTCATCGTTCGGGTTAACCTCGCGATCCTTCAAACCTGTTTCGAGCGCGTTCTGCACGGCGAAGCGTACTTCGCTGGCCACCACCTTGTTGGTATCATAACTTTGCTGCACCTGATAGTGCAGCATCTGCCGGATAAAAACCACCGACAGCGCCCCTGAGATCAGGAACACCAGGCTTGTAATTGCCAGCACAAGTTTGGTTCTTAGTTGCATGCGCTCTCTTGCGACTCGTTGTTGGCTTAAACCTGCTGCTCTTCGCGGGCCGCCTGGTTGTATTCCTTCAGCTTATTGTGCAATGTCTTCAGGCTCACTCCCAGAATCTCCGCTGCGCGCGTTTTGTTTTGCCCAGTGGATTCAAGCGTACGCAGGATGAGCAATTTCTCAGCCTCATCCACCGTTGTGCCCACTGGCACCTGCACCATGCTGGCATCGCCCGGTATCGTCAGCGCGGTCTGCGCGGTACCAAATCCAGGGGGCAGGTGACCGGGGTCCAGTGCGGAACCATCTGCGCAAAGAACCACAGCGCGCTCCACCAGGTTGCGTAATTCACGCGCATTGCCTGGCCAGTTGTAACTCATCATCCGGTCCAGCATGGCATGCGTTGCGCCGCTCACACGCTTGTTGTGTTTTTGATTCATCTCCTGCACCATCGTCTCAACCATTGCGGGTATATCGTCCAGGTGCTCGCGAAGTGGTGGCATGTGGATATGAAACACATTCAGCCGGTAATACAGGTCGCTGCGGAACGTCCCTTCCGCAACAGATTGTGCGGGGTCTCGATTGGTCGCCGCAAGCACGCGCACATCCACTTCCTGCTCGGCCTTGGCGCCCAGCCGCCGCAGTTTGCGTTCTTCCAGCACGCGCAACAGTTTGCTCTGCGTCGCCACCGGCATTTCGCCAATCTCATCCAACAGCAGCGTACCGCCGCTCGCCAGTTCAAAACATCCCGCGCGCCGCTCAACTGCTCCCGTAAACGAACCCTTCTCATGGCCGAATAATTCACTCTCAATCAGCGACTCGGGAATCGCTGCGCAATTCACTGCCACGAACGGCTTTGATTTCCGCGGACTCAAATCATGCAGCGTGCGTGACACCATTTCCTTGCCCGTACCGCTTTCGCCCGTAATCAGCACGCTCACGTTCGACGGTGCAATCTGCTCAATCAGCGTGAAGATCTCGCGCATCGCCTTGGATCCACCCACCATGGATCCGAGCACGCCTGTGTCGCGCAACCGGCGCCGCGTCACTTCCAACTCAATCGCCGTCTCGCGCTGCTTGGTCACGTTGGCCAGTGTCGTGCGCAGCCGGGCCGAGTCAACGGGCTTCTGCAGAAAGTCGTACGCTCCAAGCTTCATCGCGTCTACGGCCGTCTGGATCGTGCCTTGTGCGGTCAGCAGAATCACGGCAAGATTCGAATCGATGCCCGTGCCCTCTTCGGCCAGCTTACTCAGCAGCCCGATGCCGTCCATGCGCGGCATCTTCAAATCCGTCACGACAATCGCGGGATTCCACTGCAAAGCCTTCTCCCAGCCTTCAATGCCGTCGCGCGCAGTCTCCGTCCGATAACCCCAGCCGGAAATCAGCTCCGCCAGTCCCATCAACGCATGGGGTTCGTCTTCGACAATCAATACCTTGGTCGAATTCTCCATATCCGTCATTCTATGCAGTCCAAGCCTCGGCTGTCCTTGCCGCGGTCTCGAAGAGGCCCTTCTGGCAGGCAGGGCCCCGCTTTCAAGCCTTGCTAGACTGTGCTTTTAGCCCATTTCCCAGCGCAACGAGCAAAAGGGAAGGGCACCCATCGATCTGGAGAGACTTTGCGCACATTAACGCTTGAGAACAGTTGCCGGGTGTGTCTCGCAGTTGTCGCATCGACGCTTTTCATCGCGTCCTGCGCAGTTTCCCTTTCGGCACAGACGCAGGCTGCGCCGGGTGCGGATCTCATCATCGGTTCGCGCAATGTCGCGTCGGTTGAGCCGCCTGTCTCTCGGCCAGCCGCCAGACCGTGCAGTGTCACGCTCTTCGAGCACGAAGCTTTCAATGACCACGGTGATGGATCCTCGATGGAGGCGCACCCACATCAATTCAAATTTGTCCCTCCGCATAAATGTGACGGTGCTTGGGACAAGGTTGTGCTGGAAGCTGATTTCTCGGTCCCCGCCGGCAGGCAGTACGACCGCACCGTTGCCATCTGGCTCGGCGCTGTGAATCTTTACTTTGGCACCACAATGGAGCCGCAGCCCGACGTGCCGATTCACTGGCATGTGGAGCGCGATCTAACAGACTATAGTGCGCTGTTCCGGCAGAAGCATCCAGGGCAGATTGTGCTCAATAACTGGATCAGCACAGAGACGAATCAGCCCATCTACGTGACAGCGAAGCTGCTTTTCTTTCCGGCCAGGGAAAAGATGCCCGCATCCTATGTTGCCGACCGCATTTATCCAATGAGCAGCGACGCGGAAGGACGTGAACAGGTGCTTCAATCTCAAAACGAGAGTTTGTCGCACACTTTCACATTTCCGCGCAATGTGGAGAGTGCGTATCTGGATGTCATCGCGCAGAGCCAGGCATTCGACGAACGCTGGTACACCTGCGTGGAGAAGCGCTATCTGGAGCGAACGCGCGACTACTCACTGGAATCGTTTGAGGCATGCGATGGTGGCAGCTTTCGCGGCGTGGAAGTATTGTTGGACGGCAAGCCCGCAGGGCTGGCACCAGTGAGTGCGTGGATTTTTGCCGGCGGCATTGCGCCGCACCTGTGGTTGCCTACTCCTGGAATTCAGACGCTCAGCTTCATACCATTCCGTGTGGACCTTTCGCCGTTCGCAGGAATCCTTGACGATGGCAAGCCGCATTCTGTGAGCGTGCGCGTGCTTGGTGCAAACCGCTTCTTTAACGTGGCGGCTAATCTGCTGATCTATCAGGATCATGCAAGCGCGGAATTGAGTGGAAAATTGCTTGAGAACACCTTGAGCGCCGCACAGCCTGCGGGGCTAACCGTGAGCGACACGTTGCACCACGATGAGACTGGTCGCATTGTCGGCACCATTCATACGAATGTTACGCAGGCCTTCTTGGCGCGCGGCGTGTTGCACACTTCGCATGGTGAGGTGACGACTACCGTGCATTACGCCGCGAACTTTCGAAATCACGCGACGTTTGCACGCCCCGGCGAGAAACAGTATGACGAAACGATTGATCAAAGCAACGATGTGTCGATAGATGTGGTGCGCGACCTGAATGGAAAGCTGCTGAGCCGCATGGCCGTCAAACAGAAAGATCCGCTCATGCTCGCCTGGCACAAAACGATGGTGACGACGGGACAGGACTTTACCGCTCTGGTGACGGCGCGACAAGGGCACGAGATTACGCTGCGCAGAACCAGCGGATCAGGCCGGATCTACAACGCGCATCTTAATGAAGAGCTCGAATCGCGGGATCGAGCTGACGGCGTGAATATTCCGCCGCCTCTGGACCGCACGGACTTTGACCATCAGGAAGCGGGGCAGGAGACGGTGCAATTCAAAGATTCGCTGGGAAGCTGCTATCAGGCGGAGATTGAATCACGCGCTGAGCGGCTGACGGCCATGCAGGTGGGCATAGGATGCGTCAATGGACGCAACCATCTCGGTACCCGATCAAGGCCTGGACATCCGTGGCTTTTGCCGCTTGATCGATGAGTCCCTGGCAATTCCAGTTGTGCCGCGAAAAAAACCAAATATGTGGCTCAGAGAGGGGGACATGCTGAGTCCGTTACAAATACAAGAATTCGTGCAAGAAGGCTTTGTGAAGATGGAAGGGGTCTTCTCGCAGGAGGTTGCAACGGAGGCGCGGAAAATTCTGTGGCGCGCCACCGGTTGCGATCCTGATAATCCAGCGACCTGGACGCGGCCAGTGATCAGGCTGGGCGATTTTGCGCAGGAACCATTTCAACATGCAGTGAATTCACCAGCGCTGCATGCGGCTTTCGATGACTTAGTGGGCGCGGGCCGATGGCTTCCACGCGAGAGTCTGGGCGGTTTCCCTATTCGATTCCCGCATACGGAAGATCCGAGCGACACAGGCTGGCATATCGATGCAAGTTTTCCACCAGAGAGCGATGAAGGACCGCCAGACAATTACTTTACATGGAGAGTGAATGTGCGTTCGCGCGGGCGCGCTCTACTGATGCTCTTCCTCTTCTCCGATGTGGGGGAAGACGATGCTCCAACGAGAATTCGCAAGGGTTCGCATCTTCGTGTGCCCCGCGTACTAGCCCATGCGGGAGAGAGAGGGCTTTCCGTGCTTGAGATTAGTGTGGCTGCTGCTCAGGGTACAGAGGGCATGGCGGAGGCTTTGGCAACCGGACCCGCGGGAACGGTTTATTTGTGTCATCCCTTTCTGGTGCATGCCGCGCAGCGGCACCGCGGCCGGCAACCAAAATTTATGGCACAGCCACCGCTGTATTTGCGAGAGCCGTTGGAACTGGTGCGCGGTGACGGACAATATTCGCCGTTGGAGCGGTCGATTCGTCTGGGCCTGGACGGATTCGGCAGTGCGTGACTTGGGATGAATGGCAAGCTTCTCGTTTTAGAACATCACGGTGGAAAATGAGGCCTGATGCCCCCGCGTCGGCCGGATTTGTTACCCTTCTCCCCAGCCATGGCCAACTTTGAGCGATCGCCGGAAGAAGTGCAGGAGATCCTCTCCAAGCCTATTCAGCAACTGGGCCTGAAGCTGGAGGGATCCCCGCTGGAGCGCTTTGTGCAGCAACTCTACAAAGAGCTGGACCGCAAGGGCATCAAACAGTTTCGACCCAAGTGCTACCTAACGGACGAGTGGGGCTGTCCCAACATGGAGCCCGTGATCGGTATTCCGTTCTATCTGGCCGATCCCAAGCTGCAGCGGCTTGAAGCCGACATGAACGACATTGAAGACGCGAAGCAGATCATGATGTATCTGCGTCATGAGGCAGGGCACGCATTCAACTATGCCTATGCACTCTTCAGAACGAAGGAGTGGAGTGATCTCTTCGGACCATTCCGCAGGCCGTATCGAGACAACTACAAGCCCGTGCCGTTCTCGCGGCAGTTTGTGCGTCACATGGAAGGCTGGTACGCGCAGAAGCATCCCGATGAAGACTTTGCTGAAACGTTCGCCGTGTGGCTGACACCGCGCTCCAACTGGCGGAAGCGCTACAAGGATTGGGGCGCAATGAAGAAGCTCCAATATATGGATCGCATCGGCCGCAGGATGGGCAACACGCTTCCTGTTGTAGAGCATGGGCTGACGGACATCACCGTCGATGAGATGGACCAGACGGTTGGCGAGTTCTATCAGCGCGCGCTTGAGCAGCAGCTTTCGCCCGGTGAATTACCGCTTGAGACGGATCTGCGAGACATTTTCAATGTCTCCCGCAGGCGCAGAAAAAACGTGCGCCCAGCAGTGGATCTGCTGCGCGCCAATCGAAAAGTGCTTATTGACAAAGTGAATTACTGGACCGGAGTCCAGCGTCCACTTGTAAAGAAACTGGTGGAAACTATAGAGACAAAGGTTAGCGACCTTGGATTACGCGCTGACACGCAATTCGACCGCGATTATTTGACGGAGATATCGGTCTATGCAACGGCTCTTGCGATGAATTACATTGCGCGCGGAAAGTTCATTCTGCCCTGAACGCTTCGCGCTTGTAGCTCTTGATGTGGCCAGGGTGCATCGCAAAATCGTCGAGGTGAAATGGCAAACCTGAAAGTCACCATCCTGTACGATCTCGTCGAAGAGGACACGTTTGAGCCCGCAGCGGAGCCGCCGAAGCCTGCGCGCGGCAAGGGCGGAAGCCGCAAAAAGAAGGCCGCCCACGACCGCGAAGAGATTTTCGAGGCACTCACGAAACTGGGACATGAGCCTTCCTATTTCGTGCTCGACGGGAAGAATCAATCGCTCTTTGCTCTTGGTCGGTGCGGCGCCGATCTGGTTTTCAATCTCACTGAGTCATACGCCGGCGACGACACGATGGACAAGAATATCGCGGCGTACCTTGAGCTAGTACATCTGAATTACACCGGCGGTGGACCGCAGGCGCTGTATCTTGCGCAGGACAAGTCACTGGCAAAGAAGATATTCGACTTCCACAAGATCAAGACGCCTGACTTTGCCGTTTCCTACAAAGGGCGCACCGATCACTCGCACGACATCGAGTTTCCACTCATCGTGAAGCCGGTCTCGGAAGACGGATCCATCGGCATCGACAATGGCGCAGTGGTCGATAGCGTGAAAGAACTGATGGAACGCATTCACTATATTCATGAGGAGTTTGACAGCCCGGCGTTGATTGAGGAGTTCATTGAGGGCCGTGAAATTTACGCGTCGGTTCTAGGCAATGACAATGCGGAGGTTCTGCCGCTCATCGAGCTCGACCTCTCAAAGTTGCCGAAAGGAACTCCGCGCATCGCCGGGCAGGATGTGAAGTTTGATTACGAGACGGAAGCCTATAAAGTAACCAAGTCCGCGCCGGCCACTGATCTGGATGAAGAGACAGAACGGAAGCTGAAAGATACGGCGCTGGCTGCATATCGTGCGCTGCAACTGCGAGACTACGGCCGCATAGACATGCGTTTGAGTAAGAAGGGCGAGGTCTACGTCATCGAGGCGAATCCCAACCCGTGGCTTTCAAGCACAGCAGAGTTTGCCATGGCCGCAAAGAAGGGCGGCTACTCCTACACGGACATGATTGACAAAATTGTGAAGCTGGCTCTGGCGCGCTCGACTTAGGTCTAGCATTTGGCGCAGTATTCGGGCGGAGACGATTTCTCGAGGTAAAGAGCTCTTCTCAGAATTCCTTCAGCTTGTTCTGGCATTCTGCACTTCGTTTCAACGAGGTGAATCGAATGCAAGTTCCTGCTTACGAATGGCTGCTGAATTTGCTACCATTCCGGGAACCGGTTCTGCGCCGCTCTTCTCTGTTTGAGCCCGCTCGAACAATTTCTCCTGGTGCACAAAGGGGGTCCACATGAGTCAATTTACCCGCCGCGATTTTCTTGCCACCTCAATCGCCGCAGGCGCGGCAGCGGCCGCATTGCCCACCAGCGCGGCAAATGCCGCAACAAGCCATGCAGCGACTGATTTGGTAACCCTCGGCAAGTCCGGCCAGAAAGTTACTCGACTTGCATTTGGCACCGGCAGCCGCAATGGCTATGTGCAGTACTCACTCGGCCAGAAAGAGTTCAGTCGCCTCGTCGCCTACGCCTATGAACGTGGTATTCGCTTCTTTGAGACCGCCGAGGCATATATGACGCCTGCCATGCTCGGTGAGGCGCTTAAGCCCTACCCGCGCGACAGCTACCAGCTCATGTCAAAGGTGACAACCGACCCCGGCGTGGACCCCGCGGCACGCTTTGATGAAATGCTGCGTATTCACAAGACCGACTATTTTGACATTATGCTGCTGCACTGGCAGCACACCGGCGACTGGGTGGAAACCACCAAGCCATGGCAGGAGGGGATTGTCGCGGCGCAGGAAAAGAAAATTGTAAAGACCCGCGGTTGCAGTGTTCACGGTTTGCCTGCGCTGCGCGAGGTGCCGAAGTTCAACTGGCTTGAAGTGGCGATGATTCGCATGAATCACAAAGGCACGATTATGGATGGCTCCGTGGCAGATAATGGGCAGCCTGGCAATGTGCCGGAAGTGGTTTCACATGTTCAGCAGGTGAAGAAGGAAGGCATGGGCGTGATCAGTATGAAGCTGGTGGGAGAAGGACACTTCACACAACGCAGTGACCGGCAGGAAGCTCTGCGTTTCGCCTTCCGTCACGCGGGCGTCGATGCCGTGACCATCGGCTTCAAGAACACGCAGGAAATCGACGAAGCTATTGAGAACATCAATATGGCTTATGCGTGATCGTTTGATTTGTTGATCGAAGAACGGCGGGCTGCGTGCCCGCCGTTCTTATTGAGTCAGTACATCCCACTCTTGTTGTCCGCGCTGCTCCAGCGCCGCCTTGTCTTCAGGCAGAATCCAACGCTCCTTCACCAGCGCATCAACGGCGGCGTCGAATTTCTCAAGATACTCCGTGCGGCTGTTGTAACGCTCTGCGATGGAGAGCCGTGGATCGCCCGATCGTTCGCGCTCTGCCTTCGTGTGCGCAAAGGGCAGAAACGATCCCTCAAAGGACACGCGTTCGCGTGGCGCACCAATCGACGGATCGCGCAGATTCCATCCCGTATACGTGGCTAGTGGAACGGTAATTTCAGGCAGACGCACGCCATCCATCTCGTTGCCATCCGCATCCGTCTGCGGAACCAGCACGGGGAAGTCTTTGCCACGCCTCGGCGGTTGCAGAGTAAGAATGCCCGCCGGCCAATCGGGGCCAAAATCAAGCCGCTCGCCTGCGTTGGCTTCGTACGGTTTGTTCAAGCCTGGAATGGTAGGGAATTTCCACCGCTTGAGCGGCACCAGCGTTCCATCCGCAATGTGTGGATAGGCGCTGGGTGGCGGCAGTGTGCCCTTGCGTACCCACGCGTCCATGTTGGCAATCATGGCGCGCCAGAAATACTTCACGGGCAAGGGAGTCTGCTTTTGCTGGCCAAGCAGGTCGTCCTTGCCTTTCTGGGGAGGGAAGGGAACGGAGAAATGCTGCAGGCCGGTGAATTTGTAAATGCGGACATTGGGCCCGAGGACAGCATCAAGAGTCCCGTCGGGCGTTACATGGGTGATGGCCTCGGCTCGGCCCCAGTACTCATAGGAGGTATTGGAGAAGAAGATCTTCGGTACCACATGATCGCGCTTTGCCGTATCCAGAAGCCCCGCTTGCATATGCGTGATGGGGTCAGTTTCCGGCTCATCGGTGAAGGGGAAAATGTCTGTCGGGAAATCAATCGATGAGGTGGGCTGCGCATCGCGTGAAGGCTGTGCGAAGCGATCATTGAAACTGCCGCGTCCCGCGCCGGCCACATGCGCAAGCACGCCGTCGAGCGCCATGCGTCCTTCTTCATCTGCGTTGAAGCCCTGGTACAGAAAGTCGCGCAGAAAGCGCCCGTTCTGTGAAATGCCCTGACCGTAGACGCGTTTCGCGGGAGCGACCGACTTCACATCGTGCTTGGCATACGAGGCAAAGTCACGGATTGCTGCGAAGCCGCCACCGGCCACGACCGGGTTTTGCGCCAAATACACGTATTCGTAGATCAGGCCTGGTTTGAAGCCGCCATTTAAATGGATCCATGCATTACTCGGCTCAGGCTTTCCGTTAACCCTATGTGCAAACTGCCACTGGCTGCGCGGAATCGTTTGGCGCTTCGCCTCGCGTGAGGGACGCACTGTCAGCACATTCCTCTTGTCGTTTGGATCAGCCACCGTATATTCACTGCCGCCAATACGTCCGACAATCAAATGTCCAAGTGGAATCTCTTCCATCTCATGCGACGGCATCAGGTCGCCGCGTACGAGTCCGGTAATGGTCTCGCCGTGATCCTTGGCAATGGGTGCGTGAAAGTGCAGCGCATGCTCACCCGCTGCGTCAGCCTGCCAGCCCAGGCTCACAATCGTAAAGCCCTCGCGCAATAGCCAACCGTCTCCCGCGTCGTGTGCCAGGTCTTCGTCACCGCCATCCACCAGCCTGAGCAGTCCCGCGTTGCCGCGGTTCGGCACCTCTAGAATCATGGAGCCGTTACCCAGTGCGGAATCGACAGGCCGCACGGCGACGAAGTCCGCACTCATCTCCACTTCGCCATTCTTCAGGTTCACGGCATTCTTCAAATCCACAATGCGCGCGTTGTGCGAGTTGTTCACGTTGAAGAGGAAATACACTTTGCCCGTGATGCGCTCGTACGCGCCCGCCGCGCCAAATGTCTTCCCGCCGAGCACCGTTTCCCGCTGCGTCACCTCAACGCGTTCCACGTGCGCAAACGCGGGCGTCACCGCAAGCAAGGTACTCAGCAGACACAAAACAAACCCGACCACTCCACGCTGCTCAATCCGCATGGGCGCAGCATATCAGGTGATGCGATACCCTGTTGGGCATGACTCAGCTTGAACTCACCAAGCCGCAACGTACGGCCGCAATCGCATCCTTGCAGCGCTACTTTGAAGAAGAACTCTCCGAGCCGATTGGCGACCTCAAGGCGGGCCTGTTGCTCAATTACATTGTCGAAGAGATTGGCCCGGTCATCTACAACCAGGCCATTGCCGATGCGCAGGCGCGGCTTTCTGCACGCGTTTCTGACCTGAACGGAGAGCTGTTTGCAGATGAGTTTCAGTACTGGCCACGGGCGGATGCTCGGCGGCGCAAAAGGTGAGAGATTTCTCGTAATTCAATCAATTCTGCGGATTGCCTGGCGGTTGAAAAGGACACCGAATGTTACTTGTCGCCGGCTACAACTGGTTGGATAGGGTCATCGCTCTGCTCCTGGCGGCATGGTGTTTTTGGGATGCATATGGCGGGCTGACCAAAGGGAAGATGTGGTTTCGATGGGGAATGATCGATCGCTCTGATTAGCCGTTGCTCTTCTGGATAGCTTTTGTTTCAAACATTGCTGGGGGTTGCGGATGCCTGGAATTGGCGGTTCGCGGCGCATAAACCGATTCGGCACTTATATATGACCTTCGTACCCCCTCAAAGACCTTACGTGCCAACGCTTTATCATTAATTCGCAACTATATTCTCGATACGGTGTTCCACTGTAGCAAGCGGCTCGCTCGTTGAGTCCGTGCGCGTATTGTTGAAAAACTCGGCGGCGTGCTCGTCTTCTCTGTCGAAAAATGCCCGGTTTCCCCTTTCACTCCGGACGAATCAGGTTCTTTCGGGGCCGGGCCGGTTACAGACCAAAAGTGGAGGAATCCCCCATATGAAGAAGTCAATTCTTGCTCACTCACTCGCTCTCTCTGCATTACTCGTTTTCAGCGTTACCGCATTCGCACAAGCTCATGGCCGTCCTGCCGGCGTTGGTGCCGGTCTTGGCGGCGGATTAGGCGCTGGCGCCGGTTTAGGTGCAGGCAACGGCATCGGAGCTGGTATGGGAGCCAATGCTGGCCTCGGTGCAAACGCCAATCTCGGCCGTGCAAATGTCGGCATGAATGGTGGCGCAGGCGGCAACGTGAATCTTGCGCGCCAGTCACCCGGTTCCGTTCTCACGAATACCCACCTCAACACCTCCTTGACCGCAGCTCTCGACAAGAGTGGGGTCTCTATTCCAGGCGGTAATCTGCAAACTGCCTGTGCGGGTTTCAAGAACCTTGGTGAATGCGTGGCAGCCATGCACGTTGCACAGAACCTCAACATTCCTTTTGCAAGCCTGCAATCGCAGATGACGGGAAGTGGCGCAGTCAGTCTCGGTAAAGCGATCAAGTCCACCGCGGCGGAAGGTACCAATGCCAAAAAGGAAGCCAAACGCGCGACGAAACAGGCCAAGTCCGACCTCAAGGCTGCTCAGTCGGCATCTGCAGCGGCATCTGCTTCGGCCCATGCAAGCGGATCAGCTTCGTAATTACACAACGTCAGTCAACCAGAAAAGACTCCCAGATTCACGGGGGTCTTTTCTTGTTTGCACCTTCTCGTTCTGGCTGTTACGGGGTATCGATGATCTGTACCTCTCAAACTTCGCAAATGAGAAGAATCTGGAGTGATCTGAAGTGTGCGGCATACTTCAACTGCAATTCTCACTCGTGAACGCCAGATCAATCACATTCAAGCCCTTCGTGCCAATTGCCCAGGCACAGTGCGGGTGATCTGAAGAACAGTGAAGAGCGAACTGCCGATCAACAGTCCTCATTTGCATCTCAAGCGATCCGATATCATGCGGAAGCATCAAGAAGAATTCTCTGTCACAGTGAGAGCACCTCCAAATCCTGGCAACTCCGGGTGAGGTACCTTCAAGAAATGACCTCGCAATCAGGCTTGGCATTTAAGACTCCTTGGGGGCGGAGTTAGGTTTCTTGATGTACTACTGCGCTATGAGTAATCAGCTCTGGAAGCATTGGGCACAGTAGTTTTTGGACCTCGATTCATATGGCTAACGAGAATGACGCAGGTTCACGTGTTTGAGTTGGCTAAGGCCCAAATTTTGCAGTATTCATTTGTATGCCATTCGTACGGCAAAGCCCACACGAATATCCTTCTTTTCAGCTTTTTACGATGAGTCGATCGACTTTCGATGTAATTAAGCTGCAAGAGAATGTCACACCTCAGATTCCCGGGCGCCTGCCCAAAAGCAGCTGGTTGACGTCTAAAGCCCGTCCGTTTTATGTTGTCCATACACGGGAAAGGAGGATGATCCAGCCTATGAAAATTGATTTACCATGGTGTACCCAACGTGAGGTGACTGAGGCCTAGGGCATCGCGCCCCATGCTCCAGTTCAACCCCGGCGGATAGGAATCTACCGGCCGGGTCACTGGCTCTCGCGGCAGCGCGATGGCCTTAGTCCAATCCCAACAGTTCACCGGTGACGGCCTGGGTTTTTGCCCAGGCCGTCGCTGCGTTTGGGCAATGGACTGGGAATTGAGCCTGAAAACATGAACGGCGAGCCTGTTGGCTCGCCGTTGTCTTTAGAACTTGCTAAAGATTACTTGGAATTGTTAGCCGGCGCAGGTGTCGATGAGGCCGGTGTGTTGCCCTGATCTAGGACTGAGCGTGCCTCTGTTCCGCGCATGTAAAGAACGGTGAGGGTAAGCGAGGTCAGCATGAAGATGATGGCAGCCCAGGTGGTGAAGCGGGTAAGGGCATTGGCTGCGGCGCGGGGGCCAAAGGCAGTCTGCGACCCCTGTCCGCCGAAGGCGCCGGCCAGGTCGGCCGATTTGCCCTGCTGGAGCAGGATCACGAAGACGATGGAGATGCTCACGAGAATGTGAATGGTCAGTACTGCGTAAAAGAGAATCTGCATTGCTCAAAAGTCGCTTTCAAAATTGCGCGGGACAGGCTTAACGCGCGGCATTGGTGCGGAGGAGGGGACTTGAACCCCTATGCCTGTTACGGCGCCAGCACCTCAAGCTGGTGCGTCTGCCAATTTCGCCACCTCCGCACGGGGCGAACTCTTTGAGTATAGCAGAGTTGCGTACTGGTGGAAGGGTGTGAGAAATCAGGAATTTGGCCGCCTAACGGGGGTGTACATTGCTCATTGCATCGCGCAATCCGCGCTCATCGTCGTCGCTCCAATACTTTGCCCGAAGGTTGATGAAAATAGAGGTATACGGGATGGCGAGGCGCGTCTTCAAGATGAGGATATGGTACTGCTGGCTGTCCTTGGCAACCTCGTCAATAAGGGACTGATGCAAGCGATGGTGGACGTCCGCACTCCCCAGCAACGACTCGAGCTGGTTGCGGAAGTCCTTGGCTCCTGGAGCCTCGCTGTCCGGGACATAGGGCAGTTCGGCATCGAGAAAGATGACCGGGCGCACGTGAATCGAGCTTTGAATCCGGCTCAGTACCGTCTTGAGCACGGGAAGCATGTTGGCATCCGTTTCGACAGTCTCAATTCCAGGGCCAACCTGGTCCGGGTAGGCCGAGTCAACGATAAGGATCCAGTTGCGATGGCCCAGCAGCGGAAGATCGCTATCCAGGCGTGACTGCCACGTTTGTGCGAGTGCAGGTGCGGTGAAGGCGATGAATGCAGCGACGAGTGCGATGAACCTGCGCATAAGCCGGTGACCTCGAGAGATATTTTCAGACAGAAGGAACACTACACCGGAGGGCAGAAGGTAGGGAAGTGTTCGCCTGCGCGGTAGCCAGCGAATTGTCTGTCGTCAGTTTCTCAACGCGATGGTAGGATGATTCTCTCCCCGAAATTTGTAAGATTCCGAATGCAATAGCATGCTGCACCACGCAGTGCGTGACAGCGATAGGTTGCCATGAAAGCAGACCGCTATTTTTTCAGTGCGACAGCGTTTCTTTTTCTCTTCTTGATGCTCTGGGGCTTTCACTCGTTTGTGCATGGCCGAGGTTTCCAGGAGCGGCCCATCGATCCCTCAATTATCCGTCTGGATGCGGCGCATGGAATTGCGATTGCGCTGTGGTTTGTGCTTTTTCTTGCACAGTCATTGCTGATTGCGACGCGCAACCGCAAGGTACACATGACGCTGGGATGGAGCGTGGTGGTGCTGGGCCCCGCAATCGCGATTCTGGGAACGATGGTGGCCTACCGTTCAGTCAAGCTGACACCGGAATTCATCTTCTTCAACATGTGGTATTCGCATTTTCTGTTGTCGATGTTTGTGGAAATGCTGATGTTCTCAGTGTTTGTGACCGCTGGTGTGTTTACACGGAAACAGCCGCGGATTCACCGGACCATGATGCTGATGACAAGCCTTGCGCTCATTCCCGGTGCGCTTGCACGGAATACTTTGGTGGCGTCGGTTTTTGGAGACAACCGCTGGATGGGCCTCTTTGCACCTGCGCTGATTCTGGCCGGAGTGTTGCTGGCCATTCGCTCTGCAATGACGCGCACGTTCGACCGCTGGTTCGCTTCTAGCTGGGCGCTTCTGTCTATCGCATACATCGGTTCTACCTATCTGTGTGAGACGGCAACGTGGGATCACATCGCAACTGCAATGCTGCGCTGAAGAATAGCTCTGCAGAAGTACTCTTCTTAGATGCCAAGCCTTTGCATCCAGCCGGCCAGCGCCTGCTCATCGGCAGAGCCGGAGGATTGGGATGCGCGCACACTTTTGCGATCACCTTCAGGCCTATTCTGCGAGAGCTTGAACTTTCCTTCAATGCGCGCAATGGGAATGTGGAATCCAACGATGCCCGCCAGCATAGTGCGCTTGAATCCTTCGGGGAGTACGTGCCATTGATCCGCGTAAGCGGGCTCGTGCTGCGCAATGAGGCTTTTGAGCAGCGCGTCCTTGGCATTGTCGTCTTCGACCAGCTCAAGAATTCCGTAGGCATGAACGGCGATGTAATTCCATGTAGGCACGGAAAGCTCTTCGGCGTAGTTGGTGGTCGAGACATAAGCATGTGGACCGGAAAAGACAACGAGCGTCTCGTGGCCAGCCAGCGATTGCCAGTGCGGATTCGCCTTGGCGAAGTGGCCTTCAATCGTGCCGTGCGGACCCTCGTCCTTGATGACGAGTGGAAGATGCGTGGCCGTTGGAGTTCCGTCTGTTGAGTTGCCAAAGAGAACTGCGAAGGAATGCGTTTGCATCACTTCAAGAAGCAGCGCGCGGTCGGCGAGTTGGTTGAATTTCGGCGTGTACATTGGCTGAACCGGCGGCCGTCAATGAATCCGTTCAAAGCGGAAGCCTGCTTCCTTGAGCGCGTGGCTGATGGCGGTGATGTGCGTAGAACCGCGGGTTTCGAGCGTGACATCGATGACGGTTTCACCGAGGCTGACGCCGTAGTAGGCGCGGTTGTGT
>JAGWSG010000137.1 GCA_028876335.1 Acidobacteriota bacterium | reverse complement strand
TGCTTGAAGAAGGCCGGGTCGATGGACATGACGTCTTCGAAGTGGCCGTGCTTGGGGCAGTCCTTGACCATGAGGATTTTGCCGTCGCGCTCGATGATCTGGGCCTTGATTTCGCCGACCTTTTCATTGAGCAGGACTTCATGGGGCAGCTTGCCGTCGAGGATCTGCTGGCGGATCTCAGGGACGCACTTGGGGCAGAGCGAATCAGTGGTACGGGGCCAGCCCAGGGGCGGCTTCTCTTTCTGGTAGGACTTCAGAAGGGGCTTGTCGCTCCATTTGGGCGTGAAGGATGCGTTGGGGCTGATGCGGTTGAGCCGCTCGAAGACTGCCCATGCGCCTTTGGCCGCGTAGACGGCTGCTTTTTCGGCGTATTTGATCGCTTTTGCCATGTGGTGCGAACTCCTTTGATTGGAAGAGAATGTGCCGGAAGAAAGCTGAAGCCGGCTGGGCTCGTTGGGCCGGGTAATGCAGGCCGAGGGAGCCAGTAATTCATTACGAGAGTACGCGGATGAGGGCGAGTCCCCAACAGTGGTGCAGCGAATGGGGAATTTGGGGTTTGAATGGGGGGATTTGGGGCTGGAATGGGAGGGTTTTACAGGTGGGGGTGATTTTGGGGAAGGTGTTGGGCGGCAAGGGGTTAACGGGGATGGTTCATTGCGTATTGCCTGTTCCGCCTTCGGCTCTTGCCACCTGGTCGATGATGCGCTGGACGAGGACTACGCGGACGTGGATGCGGCGGGCTACGTCTGGCAGGAATTCGGTGATGAAGTTGTCGATGGGGGCTGTGCCGAGGCCAATGCCGTATCGGGTGGCGCTTGCGGGCAGATCGGTCTGGCGGCCGGGAACGTAGAGGTTGCCGATTTCGTCTGCAGCAGCGAAACCGATGAGGTTGGCGTAGTTGGGCATGCCGTGGCCGTTATCACCCTGAGCCCAGACCACGTCTGCGATGGCATGCAGGAAGCGGCGCGGAACGGACGCATGTGGCATGCGGTGGTAGTGCGGGTCCTGATGAACGATGGAGGGGATAAGGAATGTGCCCAGAAATTCGCCGGTGATGTCTTCGGTATAGCTCACGCCGACGTTCTTGGCGAAGCCCGGAAAGCCGGGACCGTAGGCGGTGTGCGCGTCAGAAGCGATGGTGATGCCTGACTGTCCAACGATGGTGATGGCGTTGAAGGGGTCAAGCACGTTGCGAATGGCGAGGCGGCCTTTCTCGGCGGGTGAGAGCGGCTTTACCTCCGGCCCATTCATGAAGCGGGCAAACCAGTCAATGATGGGCTGGGGTGGACAGGGCGGCAGTTCGGCGGCCTGGGCCAAGGCGCTGGACTGGCGGCCGTGGGGCAGGATCTCAAGGCCGGCGTTGGCGAGGGCCTGCTGTGCGGCAGCGGCGGCCATTGCGTTGCCGGTCTGCTTCTCAGTGGGAATGACCTGGCAGGGACCGACTTTGGACTTCTGATGAACGCAGAGTTTGGGTTGCGGAGGATCTGGCAATGTGAGGGCGGCGGTGTTGGTTGCCACCGATTGTGCTGCAAGCAAGGCCGTGGACATTGCGACGAGCAAGATCATGATGATTGCCGAGTCACCTCTAAAGTAAATGGCTGAAAACATGCGCATCGTATCTGGCGGTTGCTGAAGTGCCGGAATGGAGATTGTGGGCAACTGGGACAATGCGATGATCCTCGGCGAAATGAATAGAGACTTGCGTGTCGGGTAGTGTACAGGCGCCGGCCTGACGACGCTTCCAAGGTCGCGGATTGAATCGAAGACAGAAGGATCCGCTGTTCGATTAAGACGCGTTTTGGAGAAGAAACGTTACCCCATACTGAATAGGGACATGCAGGAAGTTGCATGGAATGAGCAACAAAACCAAAGAGCTATTGACCCAGGTGGCACATGGAGCCTGTTCGGGGGCTTTGTAACGTTGACCTGCGCTTTTGAATACCGTCAGACTTACAGCCAAGGGAGTTGTGTATGAGTACGTATCCCCCACCGGGCCCAGGTCGTATGTCTGACCGTATTGAAGACGTGATCGACCGCATCGAATTTGAAGTGAAGAATGCGGTGAAGTACGTGAACGATGCGGTGGTGCCACAGGTGCGCGCGGAGTCGATTCAGGCATTGCGCAAACTGGGTGAGACGCTCTCAAGCCTGGCCGAGCGCATGGACAAATCCGGAGGACCCAAGACCGGATGATTCTGCGTGCCAGGCTAGCGGGCGATGGCCGGGTTGCTCTTGCTGCGGCCGGAGTACTGGTGTGTCTGCTGGCTGCCGGTTGCGGACACAAGCAGGTTGCGCAGTTGCCTCCGCAGGCCGCGCCGCCGCCGCTTCATCCGGGCAACGACACAGGCAGAGTAAGGCCTGCATTGCCGAATTATCCGACTGAGGCTAACCGTGAACCGGCGACCACTACGACGACGACCGCGAGCCGCGGGCGCATCGACATTACGCCTATTCCTGATGGCGGCATCAGCGAAGGCGACCTGGAATATGTGGAAACACACGACCCCATCTATTCCTTCGACGGTGCAGCCACCTGGTATCGCTCGCCCTATAAAGGACGCAGGGCTGCCAATGGTGAGGTGTTTGACAACAACGCACTGACTGCGGCCAACCGCACGCTGCCCATGGGCACGCTGATTCGCGTGACCAATCTGAAAACGGGCCAGAGTGCGGCGATGCGCGTGAATGATCGTGGCCCCTTTGTGCCGGACAAGAACATTGATCTGTCGATTGCGTCGGCCAAGGCGGTTGGAATTTATTACAGCGGTACCGCACCCGTACGCATTGATGTGTATCGCGCGCCAAAGCCACTGGGCACAGGCGGCCGGTGGTGCGTGCAGATTGGCGCCTTTACCAGCCGCGGCAAGGCGGAGCGGCTTAAAGCGAAACTCAAGGATGAGTATCCCGATGCGCGCGTGATTGAGTTCTCCGGCGAGCGCAGTTACTGGGTGCGCATCCGCCCGCCGGGCGACGACCGCCAGCAGGCCATCTCCATTGCGCAAAGGCTGCGCCCGGAAGAGGGCGAAGCGTATCTGACGCGGCTGGATTGAGCGAAAGCTTCTCTTCCTGAGTGCCGTTCGGTTTACTGTGTTTTCTTTTCGTGCAGAAAAAGCCAGCCTAATGCGCCCGCGGCAAAGAACGTTACACCCATGATGAAGATGGCGTACATGGCCTGCCCGGGGTTGACGGGAAATCCCGGCACGCCGCGCGGGCCGAACTTGTAGAGCAACAGGCCGAGGAGCGCGATGATGAGGCCCGTTACCATCATGCGTTTGACGATGCGCAACAGATAGCGCGAAGGGCGGGGATGGTTGCTGGGTTGGGTGGGTGGCGGCATGCGTCGCAAGTATGCCATAAGGCTGCCGAAGACGACCTGATGAATTCTGTTGCGCTCCCAATGACTGCGCTGGCATGATGCCTGCACCTTTCTGAAAACCCAACGAGGTGCGCTATGGCAAGTGAAGCGACAACGGTGGTGATTCCGCGGGTGCGGCAGAACTATGTGGCCATCCTGGTGGCCGCGGTGGCCAGCTTTCTGCTCGAGGCGGGCTGGTACTCGGCCTTCTATGCAACCTGGACGAACGGCATTGGCCGCACTAATGATTGGCTTATGGCTAACAGCCCAAACCGCGGGCTGCAGTTTGGAACAGCGCTGGTGGCGGCAGGTTTGCTGGCGGCAAGTATTTCGTGCGTCACGCAACTTACCGGCGCGCAAACCGCGTGGCGCGGCATGAAGACCGGTGTGCTGCTGTGGTTCGGTGTCGTCGTCACAACATGGGCCACCGAGTACATGTTTGAAGTGCGTCCCATCGGCTTGTGGATGGTGAACCTGGGCTACTGGCTGGTGGGCATGGTGATGATGGGCGCGATTGTGGGGGCGTGGAAGAAGAAGTAGGCCGCAGAGAGCGGGCACACGACTGCGCAGGAATTCTCAGACGAAAGTTGGGAGGGGGAGGGTGTTGCTAATTCATGGCAGCGAGACTTTCGTCGCGGCCTGTGTCGATGGGGAGGAAGTTATCAGTCTTGGTTAAGTGAAGCAGAGATTGAATGCGCGGCTGCACTCCGCAAAGACGGAATGCGCCGTTCTTTTCATTGATGGCTCCGTAGGTACAAACGATCATGCCGAGACCGGCGCTGTCTACGAAGTCCACCGAGGAGAAGTCGAACACCATGCGGGTAACGCCCCCCTGAATTGCCTGTTGCACCTGGGAATCGACCATTTTCAACGAGGTTCCAAGGGTGAGGGGTCCCGAAAAGGTGACGACCGCAGTTGTATCCGAGAGGTTTTCAATGTTCGCGGTGAGTAACATGGCCGGAATTGTACGATGACTTCGTGATTGAACCTAAGGAATTTTTATAACTCTCCTTGTCAGGGGGGGCAGATTGCGCTGTTCTTTCGCCCATTCCGAAGGGTGGATTCTGTTTCCCAGATTGCTCCATTGAGCATCTTTCAGTACCTTGGTGCCTGCATTCAAAGCATTTTCCAGATATAATTCCGTGCATGTCAGGTCCGGGTTTCCTCGCGCGCTTGTTTGGCGGCGGGCGCGTTAAGCGAACCGCAGACTGGCCTATTGCAGAGGGCGTTGTGACCCAATACAGCGTCTCCGGCGATGATTCTGAACTGGCTTACTCCTACAACGTAAAGGGCCGCAATTATTACGGCCACACCATCAACTTCCTTATTCGTCCGGAGCATATCCAGCCCGGCGTGGATATCGAAGACCAGGGCATCCAGCTCCGTGTCCGCTACAATCCGGAGCGCCCATCCAATTGCTCGCTTACGGGTAAGGACAATCCCCTGCTTCGGTTCCGCATGAATCCTGCCGCTCAGAAGGCACTCCAGCATGCAGCCACTGTTGGTCCGCGCATTCCCCAAGGCCAGCACTAGTTTCCGCCGCGCTTTTCGAAGACCCTCTCTTCATCTTCAAACTTTGGTTGGATTCGGATCTGCTCAGAGAGGCGTAGCATTGCGCGCGGAGTGGGGTTATGTCTCAGTATCTGTATCACTGTGAAGAGTGTAAGAAAGAGTTCACGCACCAGCAGCACATGTCCGGCGATGACAAGTCGGAGGTGATCTGCCCGTACTGCGGCAGCAAGCAGGTCCATCAGCTGCTGGCGGCGTTCTCGGCAGTCACATCAAAGAAAAGCTGACAAACGCGCCTGCGCCATCTTTCGTGCACATGTTGTGGAAGCGCGTCTTCATGAGGCTTCTGCCCCAGAGCGGGATTCTTCGCGTGCCGGCCGACGGCTTTGTCTGGCTGGCATAAATGCAAAGCGGCCGCCCGAAGGCAGCCGCATGGGTCAAAACTGAAATTGATTCCTTAGAACCGCGTAACCGCCGTGTTGATCTTGCTTGCTTCCACTGTCTTCGTGGCTGCTTTGGAGGATGACTTCGACGCTCCTGCTACTTTCTTTGTCTTCTTGCCTGCCAGAGACTTCTTTGTGACCGCCATGTCCGTATCTCCTTGTTGAAGTGAAAGTGTTGAAGTGTTCACTAAAGGACGCGCAGTGTCCTCATCGTGGTCTGGATTCTGCTTGCCGTGACCATCTTTGTGCTTTGCGTCGCGGAGGCCTTCGCGCTGCTCTTGGGTGCCGCTGCCTTCTTCGCCGTCTTGCCAGTCAAAGATTTCTTTGTAACCGCCATGGTCGTCTCCCCTCAGTTCCTAAAATTTGTTCGACTACTAACGCCCTCTACTGTTGCACGCCGCGTGCCAAACTTCAATAGCCCTCAAGAGACCTCAAAAACTGCCTTTTTGCATCATGGAGGCCCGTTGCGCCAAAAACAGGCCT
This sequence comes from Acidobacteriota bacterium, assembly GCA_028876335.1. GTDB lineage: Bacteria > Acidobacteriota > Terriglobia > Terriglobales > Acidobacteriaceae > Telmatobacter. The sequence continues at coordinate 442 of JAGWSG010000137.1, read as the reverse complement.
CCAATTGGTAAAAATTTAACCGCACAGGGTGATTTATTCACCCAAGAGGTGTGGGCTTTTGAGAATGGCTGCGGGTGCACCCTATTTTCTGTCTGCTCAATCCTCGCGCAATAGAATCAGCGGATCCACCGCCAGCGCCTTGCGTGCAGGAATGAGCGACGCTACCATGCCCAGCGCCAGCATTGTCAGCACCACGCCACCCAGCACACCGGGGTCTTTCGGCGAGGCCTGGTACACAATGGCCGCCAGAACCTTAGTGGCGAGCAGACCGCAGAGGAGTCCAAAGACCGACCCGATGGCCAGCGAGTAGAAGGACCGGCGCAATGCGGCGCCCAGCACCTGCCGCTTCCCCGCTCCCAATGCCATTCGAATGCCCAGCTCGCGCAGACGCCGCGTGACAACGTAGGAGGCCATGCCAAAGATACCGGTTATGGCCAGCATT
>JAGWSG010000136.1 GCA_028876335.1 Acidobacteriota bacterium | reverse complement strand
CGTGGTAATGCGCCAGTGCGTAATGGCTTCAGGCTTTTCGCCACTTACCCGGTAAAGACCGAACACCGTATTCGTATTGCCCACATCCACTGCCAGCAGCATCGTTTCTTACCCTGCCTGCGCCGCTCGAATTCCTCCGGTTTGCACCGTCGCAATTCCGTCAGCGGTACGCACCCTGAGAAATCCGTGCTCGTCCAGACCTTCCGTTATTCCCACGCATGCCTGCGGTCCATGCACTTCTACGTGGCGTCCACGTATCCATGTGGAAGCCTCTGCAACACGCGCCGGGACGGTCTTGACGGCCTCTGCATCGAGCAGCAGACCGTTCTCGCGCTCCACAGATTTTAGCAGGGCAGCGAGCAGGTCTTGCCGGCTCACCGTACGCCCCGCTTCTAGATCAAGAGATGTGGCCGGAGTCGCCAGGTTTGCGGCGAACGCGCGCTGATGTACGTTGATCCCGATGCCGACGATTGCAAAGGCAATCTCCTCGCCAGCGGTCTTGGACTCCACCAGAATCCCGCCCGTCTTGCGTTCGCCAATCAGCAGGTCATTCGGCCAGCGCAAATCCCCACGCAGGCCGCTTACAGACTCGATTGCGTCCATCGCCGCAAGGCCTGCAGCTAAAGGCAGCAAAGGCAACCGCGCAATCGGCATTTGTGGACGAAGCAGAATACTGACATATAGCCCCTGACCTGCATTTGAAACCCAGGTATGATTGCCGCGTCCGCGTCCTGCCGTCTGCTCGTCTGCAAACCACACTGACCCGTGCGGTGCCCCCGCCAGCGCAGCCGCCTGTGCGTCTGCGTTCGTCGATCCTGTAACGGAAGAAAAATGCAGCTTGCCTGAAAAGCTGCTTCCTTTTAACTCGGCATTAAGCGCATCAAGCGAATACACGCCTAGCTTGGCTCCGCCGTAATGCGCATGGAGATATCCGCGGCCTTTGCGGAATGGGTAAGTGCGCCCACACTGATGAATTCCACGCCGGTTTCGGCATAAGCGCGAATATTCTCGAGCACAATGCCGCCAGATGCCTCAGTCGGAATCCACCGCTTTTCTTCGCGGATGCGGTCAATTGCATTCTTCACCTGTGCTGGTGACATGTTGTCCAGCAGAACTGCCTCGGCTCCGCCTTCGATCGCCTCATTCAGTTCCTGCATGGTGCGTACTTCCACTTCCACGCGCTGGCCCTTTTGCCGCTTCTCCAGAGCATGCGCCAGTGCAGTGCGCACTCCGCCGCCAAGAGCAATGTGGTTGTTCTTGATCAGGATGCCGCTGGCAAGGTCGAGCCGGTGATTCGTTCCGCCGCCGCACAGCACCGCGTATTTCTCTAACGCGCGCATTCCCGGCACAGTCTTGCGTGTATCTAACACGCGCGCCTTGGTGCCGCGTATTGCGTCCACATAAGTGCGTGTCAGCGTGGCGATTCCGCTCAGATGTTGCATCAAGTTAAGAATCACGCGTTCGCAGCTTAGCAGCACGCGGGCATTGTGGCGGATCACGGCCAGCACCTGGCCACCTTCCACCTTAACGCCGTCGAAGATCTCCGGATGGCTCACCACTTCATAGCGCGTGTGCGCCTGCGGGCTTGGGTCAAGGCGGGCAAAAATCTCAAGGAGTCGGGGAACCGCACCCAGCCCGGCGACCACCATTTGCTGCCGCGCAATAATAGATGCGGAGGCGCGCAGATTCGGGTCAATTGTGACGTTGGTCGTCGCATCGCGCACCGCCTGATCCTCGATCAGCGCCTGCTCCAGAATTGCCTCAATGCGATGACTCTTCCAATCCATTCCAACCGCTTTCGACTGAACTCAAATTTGCTTACCGCGAATTAACCTGCCGAAGAAAGTTATAAATAACTTTCTTCACGCTGTCATCTGCGCTTTTGTTGAATGCATAGAACAAAGGGCCTTCCCGGCGATGAATTTCAAGGGAATACTGCTCTGTGATGCCTCGGATTTCTCCCACCAAGCGCCGCCACCATCGAATCTTTCCCGATTTGAAAGTATCCTCCAGCTTTACCCGGCCAAGATCGGTGTACCAGAGCATGGAAACGGTCTTCAGCGCGTCCCGCACCACGATGCGGTAGCTGGTAAAGAGCATGAACTCGGCTGGCGCACGATTCGGCGCGCTGCGGCCTGACAGTTCTACAAAGCCGATCGCCTGCTCCTGGTCATGCAACAGCCCAAGTAAAAGACCGGAGACAAAGCCCGGAAAATGTGGTGCCGAGTAGCAGCCCGGCAACCCTCCAAAGAAAATCTTCGGCGAGGGCGGCCTCGGCTTCTCACGCTTGACTGGCCGCACGCTCTCAGCTTCAACTTCCAGGATGACCGGCGCTTCCAGGTGCTCCCACAGCTCGCGATAAGCCGCGTGCATCTGCTTGAAGATTTCTTCCGCATTGTGCTGCCGCGCGTGGTCGTTCTCAAACTGGTCTGGATGCCACTTGCGCGCCGCCGCACGAAAGGCCTTGCGCAAAACAGCCTGCGAAAGCGCTTTGTCCGCAACACCCAGCGTGCTGGCATTGCGCAGGCACCGATCGCAAACGCAGGCCATGAAGCAATCTACTCTTCAGCGGTCTTGGAGGTTTGCTCCTTCGCCGCTTCGCCGGCTTCCTCAGCTGCCTCGTTAGTCTGCTCGTTCGCCGCCTCGCTCACTTCTTCGCATTCAGCTTCGCAGGGCTTCTCTTCTGAAGCCGCCGGCGCTTCTTCGCTTGCAGCTTCACTGGCCGGTTCTTCCGCTGTCTCGTTCGCTGGTTCCTCAGAAGGTTCGCTTGCCTTTACTTCCAATTCTTCGGAGAGCTGTTCCTCTACGGCTTCACTCTTCTGTTCTTCAGTCGTCTCAACTTCCTGCTCCGCGGCGGGTTTAGCGGCAGGCCCTTCGTTCACCTTGGCCGTTTCCTCCGGTGGCAGCGCAGCAAGTGCCGCTTGGGCTTTTTCCAAAAGCAGCGTCGTCTCTGCGTGCTGCTTCTTCAGCCCCTCCACTACATGCGCGGGAGCCTTGGCGAGGAATCCTTCGTTGCCAAGCTGACGATCAGCTGCGGCTATGCCCTTTTCGTACTTTGCAATGTCCTTCGTCAAGCGTTCGCGTTCCGCTGCCACATTGATTTGTGGTTTAGGAATACCAACTTCAAACGCGGCGTGATGGCGCTTTGCTAAGCCCAAAGAGATTTGAGCAACATGTTTCACTTCGCTCACGCGGGCAAGACGCTCCACAATCGCGTCTGCCTGCACAAAGAGTGCGACATAGATTGAATCTGTGCAGATTTCGACGGGCGTGAGAGCTTTTTCCTCAACGCCTGAGTCCTTGCGAAGCGCTCTAATCTCAACGATGAGCTTTTGCACCAAATCCATCGAATTGAGCGCATCTTTGTCGATTGCAGTCGCGCATTGCGGATACCGTGACAGTGCAATCGACTTGGCCGGTGTCTCGCCGTTGTACACAGCCTTCCAAAGCTCTTCCGTCAGGAACGGCATGAACGGCGACAGCAGCCGCAGCGCCGCTTCAAACACGGAAACCAGAGTGGTCAACGCAGCCGTCGTCGCAGCCTTATCGGCCGTCTCAGAGAAGTCCAGCCGCAGCTTCACAATCTCCAGATACCAGTCGCAGAAACTGCCCCAGAAAAATTGATAGATCGTATTGGCCGCATCATCGTAGCGATAGTTCGTGAGCGACTCATTCACCTTCGCGACTGCTGATTGCAACTCAGCCACAATCCAGCGTTCTTCCAACGGCGCACTGGCGCTCACCTTCGGCATTGAACCAAGCACCGCCGGGTCGACCTTGATGCCTGCCTCCGCGGCCTTGTCCACATTCATGAAGATGAAGCGCGCCGCATTCCAGATCTTGTTCGCAAACGCCCGATAGCCTTCCGTGCGTTCCGTGTTGAACGCAATGTCCGTGCCTGGTGAGGCCATGGAAGCCAGCGTAAAGCGCACCGCATCGGTCCCGTACTGCTTCACAATCTCAATCGGGTCGATCACGTTGCCTTTGGTCTTCGACATCTTCTCGCGGTTGGCATCGCGCACCAGCGCGTGAATATAGACCTCGCGGAAGGGCACTGATTGAGCCAGCGAACGCTGGTCGACTTTGATTGGCTTCGGCGTCTCGTCCACGGGCGCTTCTGCTGAAGCTGCATCCCCCGCAGGTGCTTCCACGGGCGGCGCTGTCTGTATTAACGGCACAGGACTACCATCGCGCGTTGGCACGTCGCTGGCGAACCAGCAGCCCAGCATGATCATGCGCGCCACCCAGAAGAACAGAATGTCAAAGCCCGTCACCAGCAGGCTTGTCGGATAAAACGCGTCAAAGTCTGCGCGATTTTCCGGCGTGATGTTCGGCCACCCGAAAACGGAAACCGGCAGCAGGCCCGATGAAAACCATGTGTCGAGCACGTCGGTGGACTGTGTGATCTCCTCCGCCCCGCAATGCGAGCACTGGGTTGGATCTTTGCGCGCCACGGTAGTCTTGTGGCATTTCGAGCACTCCCATGCGGGAATGCGATGTCCCCACCACAATTGCCGTGAGATGCACCAGTCATGGATGTTCTCCATCCAGTTCAGGTAGGTCTTCTCATACATCTCCGGCGTGAACTTGATGTGGCCTTCCTTCACCGCCGCAATCGCCTTGTCGGCCAGTGGCTGAATCTTGATGAACCACTGCAGGCTCAGGCGTGGCTCCACAACTGTCTTGCAACGGTCGCAGTGGCCCACGTTGTGCACATGGTCTTTTACCGCGACCAGCAGGCCCTCTTGTTCAAGCTCGGCAATGATCCGCTTGCGCGCAATGTATCGGTCCAGTCCCTTGTAGCGTCCGCCTTCACCCGTGATCTTCGCCGTTTCGTCCATCACGTTGATTGTTGGCAGATTGTGCCGCTGTCCAATGGCAAAGTCGTTCGGATCATGCGCCGGCGTTACCTTCACGGCGCCTGTGCCAAACTCGCGGCTCACATAGTCATCCAGGACTATGGGAATGATGCGGTTTACCACGGGCAGGCGGAGCCTCTTCCCGTGCAAGTGCGTGTAGCGCTCGTCGTCCGGATGCACGGCAACCGCCACGTCGCCCAGCATCGTTTCTGGCCGCGTGGTCGCAATGGTCAGGAACTCGTCAGAATCGGTGCGGTCATCGTTCAGCACCGGATACTTGATCTCCCACAGATGGCCCTGGTGCTCGTCGTACACCACTTCCAGATCGCTGATCGCTGTCTGGCAGCGTGGGCACCAGTTCACAATGTATGCGCCACGGTAAATCAAGTCCTGCTCATAGAGCTTCACGAACGCTACGCGCACAGCTACGGACAATTTATCGTCCATGGTGAAGTATTCGCGGCTCCAGTCGACAGACGCGCCCAGACGCTTCATCTGGTCCAGAATTGCGCCGCCGTAGTGCTTTTTCCACTCCCACACGCGCTTTACGAAAGCGTCGCGGCCCATGTCCTGCCGCTTTTTGCCTTCCTCTGCAAGCTGGCGCTCCACCATCATCTGCGTGGCAATGCCTGCATGGTCTGTGCCGGGCAGCCAAAGTGCCTTGCGTCCGCGCATGCGCTGCCAGCGGGTCAGGATGTCCATCTCCGTCTGGTTGAGCATGTGGCCCATGTGCAGCCGGCCCGTTACATTGGGCGGCGGTAGCAGAATCACGAAGGAGTCGGCGTCCTTCGGTGCATCCTTCTCGGGGGGTGGCTGCGTAAAGAGTTTTTCGCGTACCCAGTATTCGGCCCAGTGATCTTCAATCGCTGTCGGGTCGTAGGCTTTCGGCAGGTCGTTTGGCATGGATTTCGCTTGGCGGCCCGTAGGTTTACGCACGTTTTAGCCGCTTCAATTAAAGAGCTTTGCGCAGGGGGACCACTCTTCACTCTAGCAGATGCAGCACCGCCTCAAAGGATGCGTAGAGCCCGCCATCACGTGACTTCCGGAACGTTGTGCGGGGTTGGAAGTGCGCCTTCCAGCCAAATCATACTTTGGCGAATTCTTCAGTTTGCACCTTTGACGTTATCGCGAATAAGGTCAGCCACATCCTCCATCTTGTCGGTCAGCAGGTTCAGCCTGTGGCTCAGGGCTCGAATCTCGGATTCAGCGCGCCGGTTCACATCAAAATCCAGTTCGCTGCGCAGCCGGTCCTTCGTGTCCTGCCGGTTCTGGCTCATCATGATCACCGGTGCCTGAATGGACGCAAGCATGGAGAGGAAGAGATTCAGCAGAATGAACGGATAGGGATCCCATGCCTTCTGGGCAAGAAAAATGTTGATAGTCGCATAGACAATGAGCACAACCGCGAACGAAATGATGAAGGCCCATGAGCCGCCAAACTTCGCCACCGAGTCCGCTATTCGTTCGCCAATGCTCGCTTCCTTTTCGATCAGTACATTGGGATTGCGGCTGGCGCGCATCTGAATCAGCCGTTGTGTGGCATGCATCTGGCGCCCAATCATCGTCAGCATGTCCAGGCCCGCCATCGGCTTGCGCTCCAACAGAGTCGCAATGTCATTCCGGTCCAACTCAAGGCACGACGTCTCCTCAACCGCCATTGCGCTGGCCCTGTGCGGCGTCTGGTCCAGCATGGATGCGAATCCAAACAGCCCGCCGTGTACCGGTTCGTCCAGCACAACTTCCTGCTGGTCTTCATCAACCGTCGTCACGCGCACACGGCCAGTCAGCATCACTTAGGCCGATTTGGCAGGATCGCCAATTTTGAAAATGCGCTGGCGCGCGGCGAAATCCCTCTTCTCCACCTGGCCGGCAAGCACCGCCAATTCGTCTTCGTCCAGCAGCTCAAATAGAGGAACATGTTTCAACTCGTCAATATCACAGGCCATGGCAGTTCTCACTTTCAGCAAAATGGGGAAAAGAACCGGGCAGAAATTTTCTTCCAGTTCATATTCAGGGAACGCGTTCCAGCACTAATCCGCAAGTGATTTTTCGGTTACGCCTGCTTTCGCATAAAGCGGGGGCGATGTCACGATTTGAATTCGCTCCAAAAACAAAAGCAGCAAACCAGAGTGGTTTGCTGCTTTTGTTTTGCTATTAGATGGGAATCTTTAGAAGGGGTTCAATCTCTTCAGACCCTTCTTCTTCTTTGTCTTGCTTGACGATTCCTCGCTCAAGTCAGCCTTGGCCGCCTTCTTCTTCTTGCCCTTGGCGTCAACAGCGGCCTGCTCGGGAATCGAACCGGCCTTTATGTCATTAATCTGTTCCGGCGCGGCTGCGGGGGCCTCCGCTGCGGGAAGCGTGGTGTTGGTCGGTCCCACCGGTTTCACCAGCGGGTCTGCCTTTGAGTCTCCCGAGGGAGCGCTCACCACCGAAACACCCACTCCGGTACCGCTGGCTGGCGCGCCCATCTGCACAGGAGCTTCCGAAGGTACATCGCTGCGCGGCGGCTCATTGACACCCGTTGGCGTAACTGCGGCTGCCGGCTGTGCCGGCTTGCCTTCCGCCACGGCGGCGTTAAACAGCGCCACATTCTGTTTCGTCACGTCCGGCGCAACTGTCCGCTTCGGATCCGAAAGGCTGGGCTCACCCACGTGTACTGCTTCCACAACGCTCGGTCCGCGCTTGATCAGTCCCAGAATGGTGTCGGTGAAGCGAATAGGCTGACGGCTCTTCTCTTCGGCGTCGTTCTCGGCAATCGCAGACTGAGAAGGCTCGGGGATAGGCCGGTTCATCGCTACAAGCCGGTCGCGCGCATCTTCCACGTGCGGAGCCATCGGGTAGCGCGTGATCACCTTGTCGTACGCCGCGGCCGCCCGGTCCATATAGTCGGATGTCAGTCGTTCGCGCACTGCGCCCGGTAATCCTTGGGCAAGCTTGATACGTTGCGCTTCGCCTGCATATGAGTCACCGATCGCAATCAGCGCCTGGTCGCTCTTCGAATAAAGCGGATAAGTGTCCACCACCGTTTGCAGGCGGGCAATTGAGGCCGAATAGTTCTCCTTGCTCAGGTAGTAGAGGCCAATCTCCGCCTCGCGTTCGGCCAGAACTTCCTGCACGTCACGCAACTTCTGCTTGGCACGCGGAATCAATGGCGAATCCGGAAACATGTTGATCATCGCGCGGTACTCGCGCTCTGCGGCCATCGCGTTCGTGTAGTCGCGATCAGGCTTTTCCATCTGCTGGTAGTAGATGTCGCCCACCTTCATCTGCGCCTCGGCTGCTTCCGGCGCATTGGGGAAGAACGTGATGAAGTCCTTGTACTCGTTCTCTGCCTGTGCCAGCGCTGCGGTGCCGCCTTCTTTGAACCACGTGTCGCCCACCGCCAGCTTGGCGCGCATACGGTATTCCGAATCGGGGTAGGTATTCAGAAGCGTCTGCAGGGTCAGCCGGGCCACGTCATAGCGGCCTTTCTTGAGTGAAAGCATGGCCTTGTCGAACAGAATCTTGTCCGGTTGCTTGGAGTTCAATCCCGCGAGCGGGTTCGCGCTCAGGTCCTTTTGCTTCTTCTGCCTTTTCACGCGAGCCTGGGCCGTAAGTCCACCCATAAGCAACACTGCAAGTGTCGCGGCCACCAACTTGTTTGACAACTGTTTCATACCACCTCATTGCAAAGGCAATCGGCCCAGTGGGCCTTACTGCCTTGCTGAACTTTGTTGTGCAGTCTTCACGAACCGGCAGCTTTGCGTGCTGCTGCCAGTAGTGCTCGTGCGTCTTCCTCGGGCCGGCCTGCGCCGAAAACAGCATTCCCAGCCACCAAAAGCTCCGCACCTGCTTGGACGACCCGCTCCACCGTATCGTGAGCCACCCCGCCGTCCACTTCAATCTTAAATGCCAGCCCCAGTTCGTGACGTAAATCCACCAGATGACGGATTTTATCCAGCGAAAACTCGATGAATTGCTGCCCGCCAAAACCCGGATTCACGCTCATGATCAGAACGTGATGCACCATGGGCAGAATGTCCACAATCAGGTTCACTCGCGTCGCCGGATTCAGTACCACCCCCGGCTTCATCCCGTGGTCGGCAATATGCGTCAAGGTCCGGTGCAGGTGCCGGCACGCCTCATAATGCACGCTTACCCAGTTGGCTCCCGCCTGCGCAAACGCTGGAATGTACTCGTCCGGGTTCTCAATCATCAAGTGGCAATCCAGCGGCAGCTTCGTTGCTTTGCGCAGACTCTTTACCACCGGTGGTCCCAGCGTAATGTTGGGCACAAAATGCCCGTCCATTACGTCCACATGGATCACCGTGCCGCCGCCGCGCTCGGCCGCAGCCACCTCGTCGGCAAGGTGCGCAAAATCAGCGGAAAGTATGGAAGGAAGCAGCTCTACCATGGGCGTTCAGCGCGCTCTCCCGCGCCCGGTCAGTGTATCAGGCAAACACCTTCGCCATCTCTACGATGTGCAGCTCAATGCAAAGGGTGCAAACTCGGCCAGCGACCCTTCAAAAACACTTGCACCACCCGACAATCCAGCCATTGCGCAGTCACGATACTCTGAGTTCGGCTTATTTCCCCCGGGTGCCAATCCCATGAACCCGCTTCTGCAATGGCCGCTGCTCTTTCTCGCCGGACTCGTCGCGTCCACTCTCGCCGGCGTTACGGGGTTTGGCGGCGCCGCCGTGCTGCTGCCGGTGCTCGTGCTGGTCTTCGGCCCTCGCAGCGCCATTCCCATTCTCACCGTCGCCCAGTTGATAGGAAACGGAAGCCGCGTCTGGTTCAACCGCGGTGAACTCCAGTGGCGTGTGGTCGGCTGGTTCGCATTGGGTGGCGTCCCTATGGCCCTGCTCGGCGGGTATCTCTTCTCCGTGGCTCCGCTGCCCACACTCACACGCCTTCTCGGCGGATTCCTTTTACTCGTCGTGGTCCTGCGTCACCTGCCCTTCAAGCCGGTCAGGACTTTTCCGGCACCGGTCTTCGCCGGAATCGGCGCCGGCTCCAGTTTTCTTTCCGCACTCCTGGGGAGCGTGGGTCCCATCATGGCCCCTTTCTTCCTGGCGTTTGGATTGGTAAAAGGCGCGTACATCGGAACAGAAGCGCTCTCAACCGTAGTGATGCATGTCGCCAAACTCATTGCCTACCACCAGACCGCCATCCTCACCGGGAGAGATCTGCTCATCGGCCTCACCTTCGGCCCCATCATGGTCTATGGATCATTCCTCGGCAAACGCATCGTCGACAAGCTGCCCGAGAGGGTCTTTATCGCAATTATTGAGATAGTGCTCATCACTGCCGGGGTGCAGTTCCTCTGGCGCGGCTAGCGAGCATCGGCTCTGAACGCGTTACCTCATCACAGACCCACCCGGCTCAAACGCCCCGCCTACTTCCGCACACCCATGTGCCGCACCGTCATCTGCGGAATCCGCACATTCCCCGGCTGCATGCACGCAAACACTATCGCATCTGCCACCTCGGCAGCCTGCATCATTGCGGACTCGGCCACATCCTCGGTCTTGCGTCCGCGCCCCACGGCAAACTCCGTCTTCATGCCCCCAGGGCAAAGCGTGCACACCTTCACCCCATGCGGCCGCAACTCTTCATCCAGCGCCTGGGCAAAACCCACCTGGGCAAATTTGCTCGCGCAATACACGGTCTCATTCGCTGCACCTGCCAGCCCCGCCACAGACGAGACAAACACCACCACGCCGCTCTTCTGCGCAATCATGTACGGCGCCACCGCACGCGTAAACACAAACGAGCTGCGCATGTTGCTGTTCATCAGCTCGTCGTACTCCGCCTCGCTCGTATCAACAAGCAGTTTGTAATTGCCCTGGCCCGCGTTGTTTACCAATATGTCGATGCGCCCGAATCTCTGTGTCGCCAGCGCAACCGCAGCCTCAGCCGTCTTCATCTCCGCCGCATCGCCCGCAATCGACACGCACATCGTCGCGGCCCCGTTTAGTACCGCTTCCAACTCCGCGAGCCGCTCTCTACGGCGCGCCGTAGCCACAATCCGCACGCCGCGCGCAGCCAGCGCCCGCGCCGTCGCGCGGCCCAGCCCCGAGCTTGCTCCGGTCACAATAGCCACCCTGCCTTGCAGTGCATTCGAGTCCAGTGTCATTCCGCTCTCTCCGGCTGCGCGTCCTGCTTCGTTTCCGCACCGCCCATCATTGCCTTTGCAGCCACGCGCCCCACTCCGCGCAGCAGCGCTTTTACCGGCCACCGGCCATCCTCATCGGCAAAGAAAATCTCGCCATCGCGTTTCACCTCGGGCCGGTAGTACCAGCGCTTCAGCAGTGCCAGATGCCCCTGCCGCACCACCGCGTCCGGCGCATCGGTCTCCCGCGCAAGCTCTTCCAGCACACTCTCCATTCGCGCTTCCAGCAACCCGCGCTGCGGCTTTGGGTCTGAGTTCGTAGGAGTCTCAGGAACCGCTTCGACGCTGATCGGCTGCGCAAACAAAGACGACGATCCAGACCGTTCATTCTGAATCCGCATACCGAGAGTGGAAAATCCTACCGGTCCGCGCAACCGCCCATGCTCAAACAGAAATACCGGCACGTCAATTGCAGGCGCCGAAGGCGCAGCTGGCCCCACCGCAGGTGGCGCAGGTGGCTGCAGAATTACCGCGCGCAGTTGGCTCATCGGCTGCACCAGCTCCGGCGCAAGCGCACGCACCGCCTCCACCTTCTGCACCTGGGCATGCAGCGCCGCTGCATGCTCAAACTCCAGTTCTTCCGATGCCTTCTCCCGCTCCGCGCGCAGCGTCACCAACTTGCTCTCGCCGCGCGTGGCAATAAACCGCTCCACCGCGGCGGACTCCTCCGCATACCGCTCGTCGGTGCAGCCCTGATAGCAGGGCGCAAGGCACATCTTCATCTCGGAATAAACGCACCCCGGATGACTCGGGTCAGGATTCAAATCATCCGTACAACGCCGCAGCAGAAACAGCTTCAGCGCCTCATCGGCAAAGCGCTCCGCCGCCGCGCGGCTGGCAAACGGCCCGTACGCCCAATCCGCCTCGCGCTGGCTCGGCCGGTTCGTCACAGTAATCCGCGGGTACGCATTGCTGCCCAGATACCGCACAAACGCCGGCGCACGCAGATGCATCCGCTCCAGGCACTTCGTACCGTAGATCTCTCGGAGCAGATTGAACTGGAGAAGCAGGGACTCAAACTCCGAACCCGTCAGCCGGTATTCGATGCGCCGCACCAGCCCCGCCAACTGCAACCGCCGCGGATGCTTCGCCGATGGCTGCAACAACCTCTCCAGCCGCCCGCGCAAATTCGGTGTCCGTCCCACATACGGCTCCGCATGCGCATCCGCGCCATACAGTGCAAACACCGCGGGCCGCCGCGGCAAGTGGCTCAGCGCCGTTTTTGCATCGGCAGGGTCAAACGGTACGGATTGCATGTCTCCCGTCACCGTCCCGCTCCTCATGCCCCCGCAATTGTCATGCCGTCAATCCGCAGTGTGGGCGACGCCACCGATGTCCGGAACACCAGGTCATTCCCAATCGCGGAAATATTCTTGAACATTGCGCGCAGATTCCCGGCCACCGTCACCTCTTCCACAGCGTGCGTCAGCTCGCCCTTCTCAATCCACAAGCCCGTCGCACCGCGTGAGTAGTCGCCCGTCACCAGATTTGTTCCGAAGCCCATCAGCCCCGTCACGTAGAGGCCCTTCTCCACGCCGCCAATGATTTCTTCCGGGCTCAACGTTCCCGGTTCAAGATACAGATTCCCACAGCCAATCCCCGGCGTGCCCGCAAGCCCGCGTGAGGCGTTATGCGTCGACTTCATGCCCAGCTTGCGCGCTGCATACGTGTTCATCAGATACGTGCGCAACACACCGCCTTCCACCACAACCGTCCGTCGCGATGGCAATCCCTCGCCGTCAAAAGGAGACGTACCAAATCCGCCTGCGCCATTCGCAAGCAGCATCATATTGTCGTCCACAATCGTCACACCGGGCGCGGCAATCTCCGTCTCCAGCGCTCCGGCCAGAAACGAGGCATGCCTCCAGATTGCGTCGCCGCTCGCCGCTTCAAAAATCGATCCAACCAGAGTCCGCGCCACCTCCGGTGCAAACACGATTGGCACCTGCTGCGTGGGCACCCGCCGCGCGCCCAGCTTCCGCAGCGCTCTGCGAGCAGCTTCTTTACCTACCGCCTCAGGGCTTTCCAGAAGCGCGAAGCTCCGCGCACTCGACCACCATCCGTCGCGCTGCATCGCGCCATTCTCATCCGCAGCGATGGGCGCCGCAGATACGCCTGCGTAACTGGTCCGGTAGCTGCCCACAAAGCCGCGCGAGTTGGCCAGAACCTTGCGCCCCGTCGCCGCGTCAAAGCTGCCGCCGTCGGAGTTCGTAATGCGTGGGTCCGCAGCCAGCGCCGCAGCCTCGCAGCGCTTGGCCCACTCAATCCGCTCCGGCCCCGGCAGGGAGTACACGTCGTCGTAGTAAAGGTGCAGATCGTCGGTCAGCGCGCCGAACTCGTCCGTCTCCGGCAGTCCCGCAAACGCGTCTTCTTCCGTCACCTGGGCCAACGCCACCGCACCCTGAACCAGTTGCCGAATCCCATCCGGAGTCAGATCGCTGGTTGAAGCCGAGGCCGACCGCTTGCCGAAAAACACCCGCAGCCCCAGCCCTCGCGCACCCGATTCCTTCAGCGTCTCCACCTCGCCCATGCGCACATTCACGCTGAACTCATCGTCTTCGCGCGCCACCGCTTCCGCGTCGCTCGCGCCTGCTTTCATGGCCTGTGCCACCACTTCTGCAGCAAGCGTTTCGAGATCGACAGAATTCTGGGCCAAACCTGCACTCATTTCAGACATGGTTTCAAGCTATCAAAAATTGCGCGTCCAGCTCAGTACCGCATCCAAACTCGCACCCGCAATTCTCCACATTCAGGGAAACTAAATGAAGTTAGTTCTTTCGGGAATTCAGATTCACCCGCAATGAGCGTTTAAGACCACTTATGAGCGATCACATCTACCAATTGCGGCAGGAGCAGTTCATCCCCCGACCCATAAGCGAGGTCTTTGCCTTCTTTTCAGACGCGCACAACCTTGAAACCATCACCCCGCCCTGGCTTAGTTTCAAGATCCTCTCCATGAGCTCGCCCTCCATCCAGAAGGGAACGCACATCCGCTACCAGCTCCGCCTCCAGGGCATTCCACTGCGCTGGCTCACGGAAATCAGCGAATGGAATCCCCCCTATCAGTTCGTCGACGAGCAGCTTTCCGGCCCTTACAAGCTCTGGCACCACACGCACACCTTTGAAGATCACGGCGATGGCACCCTGATGAAAGACGCAGTCCGCTATCAGCTCCCCTTCGGCGTCCTCGGCCGCATCGTCCATGTGCTCAAGGTCCGCCGCGACGTGGAACAGATCATCGCGTTCAGACGCGATCTCATCGCCCGCTACTTCGGCGCTGCAGTCTAGCTTCCGGACGCTTCCTTGTTTTGTAGTTGGCGCAGAAGCTTTGCAGATCATTTCCCCGCTTCGGCGCACAATGGTTCAGAGCAACTTTGCCCGGCCGCCTGGACCCGTTGACTCGCAAACCAGTTGATGCCGGCAAAGGGGGCCCCCTCCCCCCCTAACTGCTTCAAAAGCAGTGCAAATCGTGGGTAAGGCCAATTTGAATCAGTGTTTTATCGGGTCAGCGAAATCTGGACATCGTCGAAAGACGATGCGACTTCGGTCGTTTTTCGTGCAGTTTCAGCGCGGTTCTGAACGGTTTCGGGCGATTTCGTGCACTTTTTCGCAAGGCTGAAATCTACCTTCCAGTTCCGCCCACCGTCATCCGGTCCAGCTTGATGGTCGGCATGCCCACGCCCACCGGCACGCTCTGCCCATCTTTGCCGCAGGTGCCAATGCCTTCGTCCAACTTCAAGTCATTGCCCACCATCGAGACGTACTTCAGCGCCTCAGGCCCGTTTCCGATCAGAGTCGCGTCGCGCACCGGCGCTGTAATCTTGCCGTCTTCAATCAGGTAAGCCTCGCTGGCAGAGAACACAAACTTGCCGTTCGTGATGTCCACCTGTCCGCCACCGAAGTTCACGGCGTAGAGCCCATGCTTCACGCTGCGCAGAATGTCTTCGGGATTGTCCTCGCCCGCCAGCATGTAGGTGTTCGTCATGCGCGGCATGGGAATGGCCTGGTAGCTCTCGCGCCGTCCCGATCCCGTATTGCCAATGCCCATCAGCCGTGCAGAGAGTTTGTCGGAGAGATAGCCTTTCAGCACGCCGTTCTCAATCAGCACCGTCTCCTGCGTCGGAGAGCCTTCATCGTCCACATTCAACGATCCGCGACGCCCTGCAATCGTGCCGTTGTCCACAACCGTCACTTTCGAGCTCGCAACGGGCTGGCCCACCAGACCCGCGAACGCCGAGGTTTTCTTACGATTAAAATCCGCCTCCAACCCGTGGCCCACAGCTTCGTGCAGCAGAATGCCCGGCCATCCCGGCCCCAGCACCACCTGCATCTCGCCTGCCGGCGCCGCCACCGCGCCTAGCTGTAGAATTGCGCCGCGCGCCGCCTCCTGCGCCAGATGCTCCGGACTCTTCGAACCAACAAACTGGTCAAGCCCGGCGCGTCCACCGCCGCCTGCAGAACCCTTTGTCGTGCCGGTTTCATCCTTGGCGATCACAAACACATTGAGCCGGCACAGCGGCTGCGTGTCGCTGGCGAATGCTCCGTCACTGGCCGCAATCAAAATCCGCCGCAACTCTTCACTGTAGCTTGCACGAACCTGCACAATGCGGTTGTCGTATGCGCGCGCCGCCCGGTCCGCCCGCAGAATCAGCTCCAGCCGCGCTGCCAGGTCCAGATCGAACCCGCCCAGCGGCACCGGGTACAAATCCGCATTCGGTGCCTCGGTAAATCCCTGTACCGGCTGCTTCGCCGGGCCAGACGCAATCAGCGCCGCCGTCTTCGCCGCATGCAGCAATCGCTCCGGGCTCAGGTTATCCGTGTACGCATATCCGGTCCGCTCGCCACTCAGCACGCGCACGCCGCAACCGGCGCTTGTGCCCTGGCTGGCCGACTTCACAATCTGCTCGTCCACGCCCAGTGCCGTCGCTGTCACGGACTCGAAGTACAAATCGGCATAATCGCCGCCAGCGGAAAGTGCCTCACCAAGGCAGCGTTCCAGCAGCCGTTCCGTAATGCCGAACTTCTCAAAAAAGTAGCGCTTGTGGCTTATCTGCGGGGGATTTGGGGAACCGTTCATCGTAGCTCCAGTGTACGCTCCGTCTCTTGCGGGCGCCGCCTGAAGCGCTCGTCGCGGCATGCTCATTTCCAGCATGGTTCCAGAACCGACCACACGTTACCTGCGTGGCTACCGCATCGCGTTGACTCGTGCTACAGTCTCGCCATGAAGATGCTGCTTGTCTCCGTGCTTGCGTGCGCTGTATTCGGCGCGCCAGCCCTTGCCTCCGACCACCACAAAGTGGAACACCCCAAGGCCATTCACCCTAAATCCGAGCACCCGAAAGCCATCCATCCGCAATCCGTTCACCCCAAGGCATACCATCCCAAGGCCGAACATCCAAAGGCTGTCCACCCTAAAAGCACGCACGCCAAGCCCGAGCATCAGAAACACCACTTCAGCCTCTTCCACCATCACAAAAAGTAGTTCACTGGAGTGACGCGCGGCATTGCCCACCCGCAACCGAGCCGGTATTCTGCGCGATACTTCCTCCATGACCGATCTCGACGATCTCCGCTACCCCATTGGCCGTTTTTCTGCGCCTGCCAGCTCCGGGCCAGAGACGCGCGCGGCACAAATTCAAACATTGCGCCAGTTGCCCGAGCAGTTGAACGCGGCTGTAGCCGGCCTCAACGATGCTCAACTCGATACTCCTTACCGCGAGGGCGGCTGGACCGTCCGCCAGCTCATCCATCATCTCGCCGACAGCCACGCCAATTCCTATGTGCGCTTCAAGCTCGCGCTCACAGAAGACTGGCCCACGATCAAACCCTACGATGAAGCAGCCTGGGCCGAACTCGCTGACAGCAGCCTTCCCATCGACATTTCGCTCACGCTTCTCACATCACTCCACCAGCGCTGGGTCGCTCTCCTTGAGTCGCTCTCAGACGACGACTTTCGCAAAGGTTATGTTCATCCCGAGTCGGGTCGCCAGAATCTTGCAGTGGTCCTTGCTGTCTATGACTGGCATTCGCGCCATCACACCGCGCACATCGTCAACCTGCGCACGCGCAAGGGCTGGTAGGCTCTCATGGCAGCCGATGCCGCTTCAGCCGGCCAGCTCGCCAAAGCAATCGAAGAGTATCTTGAGGCGCATCCCTCCGCAGCTCTGCTGGAAGAAGGACGCGTTGCATATGATTTCCGCTTTGCGCGCTACTCTATCAGTGAGTCGCATGGCCGCTGCCTCATCCAGTTTTGGAGCGACGAACGCAACCTTGTCCGCACCGTCGTCGATGTAAAGCCCCACGCCCAGTCTCTGCGCATCCTCACGCGCAAAATGGGTCAAAGCAAACCGCAAACGCTCGAACTTGTCTCTAACAGCGACCGCCGCACCCCCTCTGCGCGCGATGCCACACGACGCAATTACGTGCGCCTGCTGGAGCGCGTCCTCTCTCGCGTTTGCATCGGCGCAAAAATGGACGGTTTTCGCTCCGCAATGGATCTGGAGCACAGCTTCGGTCCTGCCTATACCCGCGGCCGCATTCTGCGCGGAACCGTCGCCGAGGCGGTCATCGGCATCAGCGCGGCCGAGTCGTCCACGGCCGTTGACGGTGTTTTGACGCTCGGCCTGCTCTGGCTTGATTACTGCCGCCAGCATTCTGATGGACGGCGTCACTTCGGCAAGCTGCGCATCATCGTGCCGGAAGGCGCCTGGCGGACCACGGCCGAACGCATGGCGTGGCTGAATCACGCGGCCGCGGAATTTGAGCTTTGGACACTCGATGAAAAGAGCGAAGAAATCTCGCCGGTCGACTACCGCAACATCGGCAACTTCGAATCGCGTCTCATGCAGGCCTTCTCCGCCGCTGGAACCATTGAACGTTGCCAGCAAGCAATCGACCGCATTCTTGCACTGGTTCCAGAGGCAGGCCGCGAACGTGTCGAACTTCGTCCACGCAGCACTACGGAAGTCGCACTGTTGCTGCACGGGCTTGAGTTCGCGCGCGTGCGCCACGGAGTCTCCGCGCACTCCTTCGCAAGGGAGAATGAAATCACTTTCGGCGCCGGTGCAAATGAAACTCCACTCACTGAAGAGAATGAACCTCTTTGTCGCGAGCTGTTTCTGCGCCTGTTTCAAAGTCGTCGACCTGACGGCATGCCCACCGATTCGCTCTACCGCATGCAGCCCGAGCGCTGGCTCGAGTCACGCCTGCGTGCAGGCCTCACGGAGCTTATGCCTGAACTGCGCCGTGAATTGCTCGTATCGCAGGTCCCAGCACTTTCGTCCGGGGAACGCGGCATGCTCGATCTGCTCACGCTCGATCGCAACAACCGGCTCTCGGTACTCGAGCTCAAGGCAAATGAAGATCTGCATCTCCCGCTGCAGGCGCTTGACTATTGGATTCGTGTGCGCGCACTAAACCAGGACCGCCAGCCGTCCGCTGCATCGCCGCAGCTGCTCTCGGCCTTTGAGCGCGCGGGCTATTTTTCGGGTGTTGAGGTCTCGCAGCTTCCGCCGCGCCTCATCCTTGCCGCGCCTGTCCTGCATATTCATCCGGCCAATGAGCAGGTGCTTCGTTATCTCTCACCAGAAATCGAGTGGGAACTGATAGCACTGAGCGAACAATGGCGTAATGAGCTGAAGATCGTGCATCGCAAGAGCAGCTCGGCCGGTGATCGCTTTATTGGTCGTTCCTGATGGTGCCTTCGTCGTCTGCAAATTGAACATCGGCCCACGTCGAAAAGTGGGGTGATTTGTATCACCCAGCAGCATCGAAGACGGGTAGACAATAAAAGACGGAATATATTTGGACAGGCATCATCCATGGCTACTCGAATGGATCGCTGTCCGAGAAATAACCAAACTTTAGTTAGAAGTTTCTTAATATTAGTGTTCGGTTTTCGCGCTTCTCATTGCAGGACACTTCTCCAGTTCTGAGTTCGAAATGCCGATAAGAAGAACGTGAGGAAAGCTATGTCCGTCGCCGCGCCCGCGTATTCACATCCAAGTCCTGCACTTCAAAGCACCACCGCTGAAGAGCCCATCGTGTCGGGTCCATTCTCCCAACCGGTTTTGCTCCATCTTGACCATTCGCTCTCCGAGGCCCGCGTTCAAATTTCGTTGTCTGGTTCATGCCTGCGCGGATTTCGCAACGCGATGCTCATCGAACTTGCGGCACTTGCTGTTGTTGCGTGCAGCTGGTATCTCTTCCGCGCCTTTTGAAGCGGACCATTTCCGATCGCAACATCTCGCGTGGCATTCATTCGCCCGTGCGCCATTGCACTCGCAGACTACTTCTTGAGCGGCTTGCGCGCAAAGTAATACAGCGAGTACGCAAGAGCAGCGAAAGCCAGGACTGAGACAAAATTGTTATCGAGGAATGTGTGCGGCACGTTCAACAGGTCACGATTGTCGTAGTACGTCGCCTCCATCGCCTTCAGCGCCACACCAATCAATCCCGCAATGCCGCCGGCCGCAATCAATCCCGATGCAAACAGTGAACCCGAAGAAATGTCGCTGTCGGCCTCCGACTCACCGGCCTTTCTTGCCGCCTGATCCACAAACCAGCGCACCACTCCGCCAATAAAGATGGGCAGTGTTGTACCGATGGGCAGATACGCGCCTACTGCAAACGTCAGTGAACGAATACCCAGCAACTCCACCGCAACCACCAGCGCAACGCCCAGCAGCACGAGTCCCCAGGGCAGCTTGCGGCTCAGAATGCCATTGATCACCGTTGCCATCAACCGCGCCTGCGGGGCCGGCGCGCTGGGGCTGCCGATACCCTGAATCCAGGCGACGGTGATCTCGCCCTTCGCCGGCGAGTACAGATACTTGCCGTCCTGCAGCTCACTCGATCCTATGGAATTCAGCAGCACATATTCTGATTTCGCGTGATCCGTTCCCTTGCCGTTCGCGTCCATAACGCGAATCTCATTCGGCAGGTGGTGCATGTCCTGTTGTATCGAAACGCCGGGATGCGATGCCTGCAGATTCCACGGCTTGTCCATCGCGTGGAACTCCTGCAGGCCTGTGTTCATCAGGTTCAGTGTGGAGCCAATCACGACGGTGGACACCACCACGCCGATAATCAGCGCAATCTGCTGCAGCCGCGGAGTAGAGCCCACGATGTAGCCTGTCTTCAAATCCTGCGACGTGTCACCTGAATTGGAAGCGGCGATACAGACCACGCCGCCAATGGTGATGGCCAGCGCTCCAAATGCCGGAGCCGTCCAGCCCTTCACGAGAAAGATCGCAGCTGTTGCCATCAGAGTCGCAATGGTCATGCCGCTCACCGGACTTGCCGATGATCCAACCAGGCCAACAATGCGCGAGCTAACGGTGACGAACAAGAATCCGAAGACGACCACAAGTAATGACGCTGCGAGATTCGCTTCCCATCCCACGAACGCGCCCGGCACAGGCTTGAACTCAAGAAAAATAAACATGCAGGCCACAATCAGCGCAGAGCCAATCAGCACGACCTTCATTGAAAGGTCATCTTCCGTGCGAATGGGCTTGGCCGCTGCTGTATTAGTCCCGCTCTTCATGGACTTCATGCCTTCGGTGAGTGCGCTCCAGATTGTTGGCACAGTCTTCAGCAGCGTGATCAATCCCGCCGCGGCCACGGCTCCTGCACCCATGGGCTTGATGTACGCGGCCCACAGATCACTCGGCCCCATCGCGGCAATTGGTGTCTGACCTGGATAAACAGGGTTCGGCAGATCCTTGCCGAAGAAGTAAATAAGCGGCATCACAACCAGCCAGGAAAAAACACCGCCCGCAAAAATCACACCTGCAACGCGCGAACCGATGATGTAACCGACGCCGAGATATTCCGAAGTAGCGTCCGCATTGATGGCCGCTCCCTTCATCACATGCTGCGGTCCAAAATTCGGCTGATATCCAGGCGATCCAGGCCAGACCGCCAGCAGGTTGCTGTTCTGCAGAAACGTATACAGCCCACCAAGACCTAGGCCGAGGAAGACGCGGCTCGCCAACGAACCACCTTTCTCGCCCGCGATGAGCACGTCGGCACATGCCGTGCCTTCAGGGTAGGGAAGCGATCCGTGCTCTTGCACAATCAGCTGCCGCCGCAGCGGAATCATGAACAGCACGCCCAGCCAGCCGCCGATCAACGCCAGCATGAAGATGCGAGAGTATTCAAGATCGAATCCGAGAAATACCAGCGCAGGAAGCGTGAAGATGACGCCTGAGGCAATTGATTGGCCTGCATTGCCGGTTGTCTGCACAATGTTGTTTTCAAGAATCGACGAACGTCCCAGAGCGCGCAGAACGCTGATGGAGAGCACCGCAATCGGAATCGATGCAGCGACG
>JAGWSG010000135.1 GCA_028876335.1 Acidobacteriota bacterium | reverse complement strand
ATGGATAAGACCGGAGTGCATCCTACATTTGGTTTGGTCACACTGGGGCAATTGCTGGCTACGTGGGCCGCACACGACTTGACGCACCTGCACCAGGTGAGCCGGATCCTGGCACGGCAGTATGACGAGGCAGTGGGCCCGTGGAAGCATTTCCTCGGGGTTTTGCATTGCGCGGGACACAGCGCGAAGGGTTGAGGCAGGTAGCAAGTTGCCTGTCGTGAATCAAGATTCGCTCATTCCGTGAGGCTCTCACGAGGCGGGCCAGCGCTCATCTCTTCATCAAGCCGCTTATGAAGCCGTTCGCTCAGTCCCGCCGGCAGATCGAAGACGCGGTCATCGGCGATAAGCACCACGACGTTGCGGGTCGAGTCGAGAACGGCAGAGCAGATCTCGCAGGTCTCCAGGTGCTTGTCGATATCGGCACGCAAAACTGGGTCAATCTCGCCGTCAATGTAGGCGGAGATGTGCTCCCAGACGTGTTTGCAGTCGATTCTCATGCGCGCCTCCCGAACCAGCCTCGGCGTTGGGGGGCAAATCCCTTCAGTTTGGGAGCCAGGCTTTTCTGCAATAAAGCCCGTGCCCGGTGCAGCCGGACCTTGACGGCACCCTCCGAGATGTCGAGAGCCTCAGCGGTCTGGCGGATATCCATCTCTTCGATGTCCCTGAGCAGCACAACGTTACGGTAAATCTCCGGCAAGGCAGCGATGGCCTCCCGAAGCAGCGCGGCCAACTCTTCCCGCTCCACTGTTTCGATGGGAATTTCACGCCAACTGGTCAGAATTGCGGGGGTAAAGTCGCCCGTTGCTTCTTCCGAACCGGGAGGTCCGCCGTCAATTGAGTCTTCCCGGCGGTTATCGAGCTTGCGAAGCCGCCCCAGCCCCTCATTCCGTGCGATGGAGACCACCCAGGTGCGAAATTGCGCGTCTCCACGGAACAGATGCAGATTCCGGTATGCCTTGATGAAGGTTTCCTGCGCCGCGTCTTCAGCCTCCGTCTCATTTTTCAGGATCGACATGAGCATGAAAAACACGGGGCGTTCGCATGGCCGGATGAGGTCATGAAAGAGATGCTTTTCGCCGGCAAGAATGCGGCGAATACTTTCAATCTCGGATTCCGGATCGTGGTTCGACATAAATATTTCGATCAGCGAAACACGACGCCGTATCGACTTTTTCAACTTATCATGACGCGGATACCGATCACCTCAACTCAGGCTTTCTACGTGATGAGGTGATGCCGCGTCCAAAATCCAGTGATTAAGAAGAAGATTGGAAAAAATAGGGCCCGGGTATCTAGGACATCAGTCACCCGGGCCTGAGTTGATTCAGGGCTTGTTCTAAACCACCAGTAGTTCGTGCTTTGTTTCGCGAACATTAAACAGTTTGTCCAACTTCGCCAATTTCTCTGTGATACCCGTATATTCCAGCTCAAACATTGGAAGCATTGCCGCTCCAACGAATCCCTGGCGGCGCATCTCAATTGCCTTGTCGGCAACATGCTCCCGGATGCGGTCCCAGAACGGGTGCTGGAAGTTGTCCATCGGCTCAGTCAAGCGGCCATCGCGCACGTTGAAGCCGGCGCAACTTACCACCGGTGGTCCGTCAAAATAGCTGATTCCAGTGTTGGTGGTGACAGGCATCAGTGGAACCTGATGCGAGCCGCGCATGCCGCCGCCAACAAAGTGTCCGATTGCATAAGGCGCCAGAATCTCTCCAGTTGCCGGGAAATTCATCTGCACGCGAACAAGCATCACCGGATCGTCTTTGCCGGTGTATTTGCCTGCGATGTTATGCAGCCGCGAGGTTGCAACTGCGACGGCCTGTTCACCGGTTGCACGCGACCAGATGGACTCGACAACGAAGCGTTCAGGATCGCGCAGCAATGCCGCGATGTCATAGAGATCTTCAGGCGCATTCAATTCAATGACGCGATCTCCGGTGGTGCAACTGACGTCCATAATGACGAAGCGATAGCCTTGCGACATCTTGGGCGACAGCAGCAGTCCTGGTGTGTTCATGGGGTCGGCGAAAGCCAGATAAAGGGGTAGATTGAATGCTCCCGGATCTGTCTTGTCGGCTGCGAAGAAAAGGAACGGCTCGCTGGTGCGCTCGTCAATTTCCATTTCCGCAACCGCGGGCCCCATGCCCTTTACATTGCCGGAGAAGGAATCTTTGAGAAGATCCTGACCGGCGCCATAGAGACCCTCGTTGCGCGCAGCGTCAGTACCTGCGCGAAATGCGTCCCATGCGAGTTTATGGATTTGGGCATCGTTCTCCCCACGTCTGTGAGTCATGAGGATGGCGATGTCGTCACCCGTGTGGCTGATGTAGTGGTCGAGTATCAGCCCCGGAGCGTGCTTCCCGATGTACGTTTTAACGGTTTCCAGCAGGTGCAAGGAGGGAGCGACGTGTCCGCCGACTGAGCCTATATCTGCCTTAATTACAGTTAAGGTCAATTTCATGGCTCACCTCTGCGCGAAACTATCCTCCCAATCCCATACGATGCGCGGTGACCAACGTCACCGAGCGATGTCCTCACCCCCTCCAGTCATCCGGTGAAGACATTGACGTTCAGGTGCCGTATTTACATGGCTTAGGGCGGCCAGCGGTTCCCCGGGAATGCCTGCCGGATTCTGCCGCTTTCAGCTCAGCCAGGTTCATTTCCTTATTCCTAATGCCACTCAATTCAACAAAAAGATAGTTTGAAAGCATATATCTAAATTTCCAAATGGGCGGTACAATCTCGACGAGGGACCCAATGGACGATATTCAACTTACATGCAGCGATTGCGGGCAAGAATTCACCTTCACCGCTGCCGATCAGGCATTTTTCCAGGAACGCGGTTATTCAACACCCAAGCGCTGCAAATCCTGCCGCATGGCCAAGAAGAGCATGTCAGGCGGAGGAGGCGGTGGCGGATATCGTTCGGCTCCATCACAGGGGACCCCGGTTATCTGTTCAGGCTGTGGGCAGCCAACTACTGTACCTTTTGAGCCGCGCGGCGACAGACCGGTGTATTGCCGGGACTGCTTCTCAGCGCGCAAGGGCAGCGGTGGCGGCGGACGCGGACGCTACTAGCGCATCGCTCGGAACGCACACACAACCTCCCAACCCGCTCCAATTTCCTTTCTTCGGTCAAATGATCGTTAGCAATAACGCTCTATCACTGAAGACTTTAGGGGCCTTTTGTCTAAAGAGGCTTCTGACGCAGTATTCTTCAAGAACCTAAGAGTTAGTTGCACGATGGCATTGCAACTAAGTCTTGGTACTCCTGCCATGAACAGCTAATTCTGGAACAACCAGGTCAGATTGTCATTTTTCCAGTCGAGAACAAAGGCGATGGTAAAGGCGGCGGACCAGCCGAATCCCTTGGCGCCGGCGCCTTCACCGCTCTTTGAATCGTAGTATTCGCGTATGGAGCGATTTTGTGCGATCCAGCCGAGCAGTTTGGCGCGCATTGTCTCAGCCAAAGAACGCTGACCATATTCCTGCAATCCTTTAAGGGCGAAGTAGGACGTATTCAGCCATGCTGAACCGCGCCAATAGCCCTGACTTTCGAATCCAGGCGTGTTGTAAGCCGCAGTCGGCATGCCTGGATAAAAATAGAGTGGAGAAGCTGCCAGTTTGGCCATTCTTTTTGAGCGCTCTTTGCTTGCAATGTGGGCGAAGAGAGGCATAAATCCCGCTGGTGAAAGCGCCGGGCCTGGCTTGCCGGTTACACGGTCACGATCAACATAAAAGCCCAGCTTCTCGTCCCACAATTTCTGATTAATGCGCGCCGCCAGGGCATGCGCCTTCTGCAGCCAATGTTTCTGCTCCTGCGGCATTGCCAGCCGTCCGGCCAGGTATGCCATGGCGTCGTAGTGCATCACCATAAAGCAGTTCAGATCGATGGCCCACAAACGATGATCGTTCGTTTGCGATTTTCTGTATCCATCGTCCCAGCGGATGGAGTTATCCCAGCCTGACTCCTCACCAGTGTCTGCATCGGAATAGTAGAAGAGCCCGTCCTGCAGGCCGCCGTGCTCGTTTTCCCAGTAATTCCCAAGCTTTTCAAGTTTGGGATACATCTCTTGAATAAACTTGTCGTCGCGGTTGCGATGATCGATCACCGCAACGGCCCATGCCATCACCGGAGGTTTGGTAATGGTGGTCACGATGCTTCCATTCTGGAAGAGGACGTCCGGGAGACGCCCGTCGGGCTGCTGCTTGCTGAACAGAATTTCAACCTGCTGCTCCGCCAGTTCCCTGTCCCAATTGGAGACTGCCAGCGCATGGAATGCTGCATCCCAGTTCCAGACGCCCTTGTAGGAACCGAGCGAAGGCACGATGCCTTGGTACGGCTTCCAGGCGTTACTCTCGACCACATTGCCAAGAAGCGTGCTCTGCGCGCGGGTCAGCAGCTGCAGGTCCGCCGGGCTCAAGTTCTTTGCCTGCTGATGCAACCATACTTCCGCTGCCGTTTGGGTCTTTGTGTTTCCTTGAGCATCCTGCTTGAGGGAAGAAGCCAGGGCCAGGCAACCGAAACCGAGTAAAAAAAGACAAACAATCGTCTTACGAACCACCACTTGCATCACGTACGTTCTCTCCTTGGGTATGCGGGAACAAGCGTTTCAGAAATCTCCGCCATGGTAATGCACAGGGCAAATCTGATGAAATCGAAACGATGAAATGAACCCAGATGAATGAGGAGCAGGCTCTTCCCTGCCTTCATTTGGATTCGGGCGGATTTCTCGTGGGTTGAATTTCCTCTCAACAAGGATCCCGTTGTGAGTCTGAGTTACCTGCGCCTATTTTGATTGAAAGCGATTACCGTGGACTAAGTAACTCAGGTTAGTGAATTAGACCGTGTGGACCAGGTGTGTTCCCGGCGCCCACGGCAGGCGTAAATCCCATGCCATCGTGTCTCGCTTCTCTTCACCGTCGAACGCTTATGTGTACATGTGCCGCATGCAATCCCTGCATCAAATTTCGCTTGCCCGTTGCATACTGGATCTGGGCAAACCTCCACACAAACTTGCAGAGGTCAGGTACACGGCACATTCAAGCCACCATATGCCCCCGGTAAACCTTTTAGAATCAAATACAGGCAGACGCATACCTCGCGCAAACCCTTTGGAATGAGACACAACGGTATGAGGGTGGGGGGAGGGGGTATACCTCAAAATCCCCCTGGCCCCAAGGCTGAAAGCTGTTCCCCGTCCGTCGAATTCCACGGCGACTTTATTTTTTAAACTCTACTGCCCCTGTTACCGGTCACTATTTTTGAATTTGGTCCAGGGGCCGGCGATCATGTCCCTGAGAACCGGCTTGAGGTAGCCGTACTCAGGATGCTTGGCGAGGAACGGCGCAGCATGGAAGTCCTCTCCGCAGGGATGCCCTGCCTTTGCAATGAGAGACATGTGCTCTGCCATATCCGAGTCGGTCAATTGGCCGGTGACGGCGCCTCCGGGATAGAAAGCGCCCCAGTCCCACTCGGGGATTCCGGCCCTGACGGTTTCGACGTGGCCGCAAAGGGAGCGCTGGTCTGCGGTCACCTTGTGGGTGTAGCTGTCGAAGTGCGAGGAGAGGAAGGCCTCGGCGAGTTCGGGGTCAATCTTGCCCTTGTTGTCCTTCATCATCTGTTCGCCGGCGACACGACGAGCATTTTCTGTCGTAGACATGTCGTTATAGTTGAAGCCGGGCGTCTCTTCCTTGATGAGTTTGGGATCGCGCGCGAAGTTCGTGCTTACGAAATAGCCATCCTTCGTCCGCCACATGGGCGTGTTCTTCAGGCCAAGCTCCAGGTAGGCAATTTCGCCGGTCTTGCGGTCGCCCACAAGCCAGTCATTGGCATAGCCGCCGTTGTTGCCCTTGCGCATGATGGCCGCGTACTGGTCGATGGAGTTGGCATACTGCATGGCTTTGCGCGAACGGACAAACTCGGGGATGCCGTCGGAATTCCAGCCGAAGAAATCAGTGATAGTCGTTTCCGTAATCATCAGACCGGCGCTGTTGATGCCGAAATCGTCGTCACTGGTGATGACGCCCGGTTCGCCGTCCATGAGAATGTGATAGCCGTGCGCTGGCACGATGTCGAAGATCATGGTCCAACGCTCGCCGTCTGCATAGCCTGTCCAGTTGCTGTGCGCGATGACGATCTTGTGGTCTTTAGTGTAGGCTCCGGTGGCGATGAAGGCCGAACAGCGGCCTTCGGGGTGATTATCCGGCGCGTTCATTGCGTGGGTGGTCTTGTCGAGCCACGGAACGTAATACTGCGAGAGCTCAATTTCGCCGTTGAGGGCGACAATGTCCCATAGATCTAGCTTGTAGCCTTTGGACTCGACGCCTTTGGCGATGCCTTCCATCTCTTCGCGGTATTCCTGCTCCACGTGCGGCCAGAGAATCTTCTTGCCTGCCTCGCGGTAAAAGGCCCAGTCGCGCTTCGTGCGGTGCAGGTTTTCAATCTTGTAGACCTTCACCAGGTCAGCGATTTTGTCGGCGAGCAGACTGCCGTGCTGGAAGCCGATTTGATTCGGTGTGCCTTCAAGATGCACGTAGGTGAGGCCTCCGCGCTCGAACATGTATCCCGGAGAGACAGACTGGGACGACGCGGCTTGAAGCACGTTTGCTGTGAGCAGGAATGTGAAGGCGGCACAAACACGAAGGGCAACTGCGCGGGCATGCAGAGTGATCACAGGGAAATCCTCCGGGATTTCCTGAAGATAGCACGCCGGGTTTGAAATACAGCTACCGTCTGCTCAGCGTTTCTTGGCGATGACCTTTTTCGCAGCCGGCTTTGCAGCTTTGGAGGGCTTGGGCGCCGGCTTCTTTTTTGCCGGTGCGGGCTTGGGTTTGGGTGCGGGTTTGGCTGCGACCTTTTTGACTGCTGGTTTTGCCGCTGGTTTGGCGGCCTTCGGAGCCGGCTTTGCGGGCTTGGCCGGTTTGGGAGCGGGCTTGGCAGCCTTGGCCGGCGCCTTTGCAGGCGCGGGCTTTGAAGCTGCAGCCGGTTTGGCGGACGTTGCCTTCGCCTGAGCGGGTTTGGGTGGCGCAGGTTTGGCCGCAGCCTTCGCGGGCGGAACCGGCTTTACTGCAGCCTCGGCTTTTGCTCTTTCTCCGGCGGCCTTTCCAGCAGGGTGCTTCGCGGCCTTCTCCGTTTCGGCTGGCTTGGATGCGGCCTTCTTGCCCT
Organism: Acidobacteriota bacterium; assembly: GCA_028876335.1. GTDB lineage: Bacteria > Acidobacteriota > Terriglobia > Terriglobales > Acidobacteriaceae > Telmatobacter. The sequence goes on along the minus strand of JAGWSG010000135.1, from coordinate 37,083 downwards.
TCTTTGGAGCGGGCGGCTCGTCGTCGCCTTCATCGCCCTCTTCACCCTCGTCGGAGTCGTCTCCACCGCCGAAGTCTTCCTCGTCGTCGCCTAGGTCGATTTCGACGTCATCGTCATCGGATCCGATATCGTCCAGGTCTTCGTCCTCACCTGAGTCCTCGTCCTCATCTTCGTCGAAGCTGCGTTCCTTGACCTTGGACGCGGCACGGCGTGCGCGCGAACGCTTGTAAGTGGGCTGCGGCGGCGGGGCCGGCGGCGCATGCGGCTCAAGAAATACCTTGATTTCCTCGGGCGTAGTCAGGCGGCCATCGATCATCTCAAGGAAAATGGCATGGACCAGGTCGTTGTAGCCGGCGAGTTCGGGCACGATGCGCATTTCCAGCATCTGAACATAAGGAATGCGCTGGCGGACTTCCGGCCAGACCTTCAAAAACTGATCATAGCGCTCTTTCACGGCGGCCGAATTGGTCGTGAATCCAAGCCAGAGAACGGCTTCAGGATCATGCGTGGTGAAAAGCTTGTAGAGCGTCGAAGGAGTCTGATTCTCCTTGGCCAGCAGAATCTTGGAGAATGCCGCGGCTGCCGCGTCCAGGCCGTTCCACTCTTCCACAAAGCCGTGGCGCAGCATGTGACGCTTGAGCTGGCCGACGTCTTTGGACTGGAGCTTGGCGGTGAGCAGGTGCATCTGCGCAGCCGACATGTCCGGGTGAACGCCCTGCATGATAAGCTGCACGGCGAGATCATGGAGTTCGCTGAGTTTCTTCTCGTCGGCTTTGGCGGAGGTCCACGCCGGAAAAAGGACCTTCATCCAGCCAGCTTCTTCGAGAGCACGCAGAACTTTCAGGCCGTCGTCTTCATGGCCAATCTGCTCTAGCTCGCGGTTGCGCTCGGTTGAGGAAAGTGCATCGATGACTCCTTCCGCCACGGCGTTCTCATAGCGCTGGCGGGTGCGGTCATCCATCTCCCAGCCAAGGCGAGCTGCCAGTCGGGTGGCGCGGATGAGGTTAGCCGGCTCTTCTAGGAATCCATAATTTGAGACCAGGCGCAGAGTGCGGGCTTCAATGTCGGCGACGCCGTTGAGCGGGTCCATAAGCAAGCCATAGGATCCCTCGTTGAGGGAGACGGCCATGGCGTTGACGGTGAAGTCGCGGCGGCGAAGGTCCTCTTGAATAGATGCGGCGTGAAAGACGGGCTTGCCGGGCTTGGGATATTCGGCACGATGGGTTGTGAGGAGGTCAACGCGGACTGTGCCCGGAAAGCAGAGATAGAGGGCATGCATGTCGGGATCTTCTCCCCAGACGTGCGCACCGCGTTTCTCCAGTGCTTTCTTATGCTTGAGCGCGTTTCCGTGAACCTCCACCTCAAGTTCGCGCACGGAGTGGCCGCTGGTCAGATCGCGGACCGTGCTGCCAGTGAGAAAGACGATGGACCCAGCCTCACGAACAACTTCGCGGATATTGCGAAGCGCGCTCTGCTGGTCAAGGGATAGCCGGTTTTCAAGAAGATAGACGTAGTCGGGCATTGCGTTCCTGCGTTTGCCAAGCTCTGTCCGATGCAAGTGCCTGATGCGATTACTGTTATGGAACGCATGGCAGAGGTTGCAAACCTGTACCTTAACACAATTGCAGCAACTGCGCCAGTAGTCCGTGCGCCAGAACTAAAGCTCCCTGCTACGAAGGAATGCCCAATTCATGCGACAATGACCAGCGATGGGGAGTCAGCGTAAACCGGTGATTGTGCGCAAGTTCTCGCGGGACTGGTGCGCAGGCTATGCTGACCAGAACCCCGGGCTCAACCCGGAGGCCATGGAGCTGCTGGACACCGGGGGCAAGGTGCACACCGTGAGCTGGGACCAGGTGAAGTGGGTCTGTTATGTGCGGGACCTGAACGGCGGCGACCCGCAGAACCCGGAACGGCTGCTGCACAAGCGGTTTACGGTGCGCCCCAGAACCTCAGGCCTGTGGTTGCGAATGACACTGACGGATGGCGAGGAACTCGAAGGGCTGGCTGCGAACGACAGGTCCCTAGTGGACGGCGTTGGGCTGCTGCTGACCCCGCCGGATACGCGGTCGAATACGCAGCGGATTTATATCCCGCGCCTGGCGATTCAGACTCTGGAGGTGGTTAGCCTGATTGGAGCTGGGGCGCGGAAGAAGACGGCGGCGGAACCGCAGCCTGAACTGTTCGGAAGCATGCAAGCAGATGAGTAGCTGCGCATCTTATTCAAGGGCCTCGCATTTACAATCGTTTCGATGAAACTAGGTGAGCTGGCAACGCGGCTGGGTGCGGAACTGCGCGGTGACGCGGAGTTGGATATCACGGGCGTGAAAGGGATTGAGGAGGCCAACGCCACCGAGATTACGTTTGTGGCCAATCCGCGATATGCGGGGCTGGCGCGTACTACCAAGGCAGCCGCAGTTCTGGTGGAGCCTGAATTTCCTGAGATTGAGACGGCGACGCTGCGGATCAAGAATCCGTATCACGCGTTCTCCCGCGCGCTGGGGATGTTTTATCAGCCGCCACAATATGCGCCGGGCGTGCATGCCACAGCAGTGATTGACCCTACGGCCGAAATTGGCGAAGGCGCACATATTGGCGCGTATGTCGTGGTGGGGCCGGGCGTGAAGCTTGGGCCGCGTGCAACGCTTCTGCCCCATGTTGTTCTCTACCCCGGTGTGCAGGCCGGCAGCCATCTTTTTGCGCATGCGCATGCGGTGGTGCGCGAAGGATGCATTCTTGGCGATTATGTGACGCTGGAGAACGGCGCGATTGTAGGTGCGGATGGGTTTGGTTTCTCCAGGAATGAAAAGGGCGAGTGGGAGAAGATTCCGCAGTCAGGTCCGGTACGGCTTGGTGATCGCGTCGATGTGCAGGCGAATGCGTGCATCGATCGCGCAACAGTTGGCGTGACGGAGATTGGCGATGGCACGAAAGTGGACAACCTGGTGCAAGTGGGCCACGGCTCGCGCGTAGGCAAGAACACCATGCTATGCGCGCAGGTGGGGCTGGCAGGTTCGTCGGTGGTGGGTAGCAATGCCATTCTTGCCGGGCAGGCTGGCGTGGCCGGCCATTGCGAACTGGGTGATGGGGTGATTCTGACGGCGCAATCCGGCGTGTCGCACGATGTGCCTGCGGGCAGAATGATTTCCGGTTCGCCGGCGTTTGACAACCGCATGTGGCTGCGCGCGGTGACGATCTTCCAGAAGCTGCCGGAGCTTTGGAAGCGCGTGGATCGCATGGAAAAGAAACTGGCTGCAGCAGAAAGCAGCGCGGGCGCGCTCGACAAAGGAGAGTAGATGAAGCTGCGGTTGTGGTTCCCTGCCCTGGTACTGGGTTTGGTTTCAATTTTTGCTCTGAGCGGTTGCAAGTCGGCGCACATCAACGTCACGGTTTTGAACCAGACCGGGGAGACCATCAAGCTGGTTGAAGTGGATTATCCAAGCGCCAGCTTCGGCATTGACACACTGGCCAACGGCGCGAGCTACCAATATTTGATTCAGGTGCGCCTGAGCGGGAATACCAAGGTTCAGTACACGGATGCGCAATCGAAGATTGTGAAGATTACCGGCCCGGAGCTCAAAGAAGGTGAGCAGGGGACGATGACGATTACGCTGTTGCCGGACGGCAAAGCGAATTTTGAGCCACATCTGAAGTAATTGAAGGAACGGCTGTTGCAAAGCGCAACAACCCTTAGATTTTTCTCACCTTCAGCGGAATGCAGCTTGCACGCACATCCTGCATCTCCACCAGCAGGCGCAGGTACGGCTGGAAAAGATACCTACCTTATGACTCATCGCTTTGCCCCTTTTATCCGATAGATGAGGGGTGAAACTGGGCAAGTTACAGAGAATGGCCAGACAATGGCCCATGGCGGTGCGTATGTGCCGACCAATTCGCGGCTGGGGTGCGCTGGGACTTTGCTTTGTGACGGTTTTGCTGGCCGCGATGCTGGTGAATTTGTATGGCCGCGACGCGCAGGCGCTAAATGTCATGTGGGCGGCCAACGGGCTGCTGCTTACTTATTTGTTGCTTGTTCCGCGCTGGCAGTGGGGTCGCTACATTCTTGCGGGATTTACGGCGATGTTTCTTGGTTCGGTTCTGGTTGGCGATCCACTGCGTCTGAATCTGCTCTACAACGTTCTGAACACATCAGAAGCATTCCTCGCCGCTCTGCTGATGCGTCCTCGTTCCGCGCAACTGCCGCAACTTACCGACACGAAATATCTTTTGCGTTTCATACTGTTTGCCGTGTTCGCGGCTCCAATGCTGATAGCGGTAGTGTTTGCCTTAGTTGGATCGGCTGCAGGCTACCCAAGACCTGAGTTGCTTTTTACGGAGTGGATTGCGCCCGACGCGCTTGGAGTGGCCATCATCGCGCCAGCGTGCATCGCGTTGTACCGATGCCGTTTCCGCACCAAACTCGACTGGAGTGCGATTGGAATGCAGATACTGGTGGCAGCGCTCACTGCGATTGCACTCAGGCAACCGGAGGCCGTGCTGCTGTTCTTCATCTTCCCGCTTCTGATGTTTATTGTGATGCGCTACGGAATTGGCTGGGCGGCCATGTCATTGCTGGTGCTTACCGCTATTGGCGGAACACTCACCGTGCATGGACATGGGGACTTCGTCGTCATCTCCGAGAACGAACCGATTTCGCCGAACGTGCGCTTTCAGTTCTATCTTGCCGCGGGCCTTTGCATGGTGTATCTCACCGCGGTGCTCATGGAGAATTTTATCCATACGCAGAAAGTCTTAAACCATTCCGTCGCTCTGCATGAGCTGATTACCACCAATCTGAGTGAGGTGGTGATCGTGAACGACCTTGATGGAGACTGCCTGTACACCTCACCCGCATCCGAAAAACTGCTGGGGACGGGCAATGAGATGGACGCCTGTAGCAAGACTGACGAACCCGCATTCCCCAATGAGCAAAGGACCCTGCGCGGAGCGATTGAGAAGGTACGCGCGGGTGACGAGTGCGGGAGTATGGAATATCAACTGCGGCGGCGGGATGGCAGACTGGTATGGGTTGAGGTAGGGTTGAAGCTGCTGAAAGACCCCGCAACCGGGGCGCCTTTGGGAATCTTGAAGATTCTGCGCGACATTGACCAACGCAAGAAGCAGGAAGAGCAGTTGCGTGAGGCCTACCGCGCGCTGGAAACTCTTGCGACATCCGATCCGCTTACACATCTGGCCAACCGCCGGCATTTCGACAAGTTCCTCGCGTCCGAATGGCGCCGCTCGATTCGCCTGCAGGAGCCCATCTCTGTTCTGGTGCTGGATGTGGATTACTTCAAAACATTCAATGATGCCTATGGGCATTTGCGCGGAGACTGCTGCCTGAAGCAGGTTGCGGAGGCAACCCAGGACGTAGTGATGCGATCTTCCGATCTCGTTGCGCGCATTGGCGGCGAAGAGTTTGCGGTTGTACTGCAGAACACAGATGTGCAGGGGGCTTCAAAGATAGCGGAAAACATACGTCTGTCGGTGCTCAGAAGGAAGATCCGGCATGATGGCAATCCGCTGGGCTACGTGACCATTTCAATTGGCTGCTCATCCTGCGTGCCACGAACTGGGCAACTGGTGCGTGATCTGATCGACCGGGCCGACCAGGCACTCTATGCCGCGAAGAGATCGGGTCGCAATTGCATTGCAACCGCGGCAACATGCGAGCATCGGGACTCCGTTGCGATTGCAAGTTGAGAAATTGCACAAGACGCAACAGCCTTCCCGGTCGGGAAGGCTGTTGCGTGTTCTTTCCGGATCGCTCAGCGAACCATGCTTTGGAAGAGCGAGGACTGCAAAAGATTGTTGAAGTTTGAGTCGCTTGCGGCGAAGTGAATGCCAAGCTGACCGGCACTTGAGCTAATGTCTGTGGAACTCAGAGCTGCCTTTTCCGTATCGTCCCCACTCAGCTTGCGGTAGGCAACCGCGGCATTGAGCAACGAGGAGAGGGTTGCGGCGGCGAAGGAATCTCCCGTGGCGATGGTGAGATCGAATTTGACTCCGTGCTGGAAATCCATCGAATACCAGGAGGAGACAAGGCGCTTGCGGACCGATTCATAGTCGGCAACGGAGCCAGCCTGGCCGAGAATCTGCTTCATCATGGTCTGCGTTCCCTTGCCGTCCAAAATGCTCCACAGAGGCTCTGAATCCACTGAGCGCATAGCGTCCATCATGGGGCCGTTGGTGAGCAGGCTCTGCTCCATTCCGTCACGTGCATTGAGAGCATGCTTTACCGCAGTGAGGTCGCCGAAGATCATCGTCGAAGGATCGACGAAACAAAGAACCATGCCTGTACGCGCCATGGGATAGATGATGTTGGAACGCAGCTTTGTGGCTTTGACTTTTTGCTTTTTCAATTTGGCGAGAATGTCGTCGACGGAAAACTGCCCTTGAGCGATGCCGACGATGGAGAGGCTGTCACTGGAGCCCTCAGGGCGGAAGAGCGCGAAGGCGAGATCATCGACGTCGTGGTTGTCATTCAGTCCCGATTTCTGCAGTGCCTGATCGAACTGCTTGAGGTCAGGAGGCATGACGCGGTCGCGCAGGCTCATGGCCGTGGGCGAATTCTGCATGGCGCGATAGTCGATGACGACGAGCTGCTGCACATCGTGCGGAATGGCGGCGCGTGCATCGCCGGAAAGCTGGGCTGCCTGCGTGGGAATCACGAAAGCCAGTACGAGAGGGAGTATGGAAAATGGTGCAATCTTCTTAAACAAATTCATCCTCCGGAAACGAGGCCATCAATGGCCGAAGTTTCCTAATGTAGGGTCAACTAGCCACACAGGTGGAAACCGTAAAGTGCCTCAAGGGTTGCGCGGTCTACTCGAACTCTTTGCCTTTTCATCCTTGCTGTCGTACAAACTCTTTGCAATTGACCCACTTATCGAGACCATTGCAGCGTGAAAAGGTCACACACCTACATGATTATTTTACTTCCAATGCGGCTTTGCAGACAGTATGGAGCCCTAAACAACACGTTACGAAGATGATGGCCACATCAAGGGCGAGAGGAGACGGCGCTCGAGCACTTTTGCCGCTTCGTCGAACCCCATTAATTGACGCATCCACTCGCTGTCGCGCTCACAGGCTGCCTCGGGAATGAGGCCAATGACTTCGCCCTCTACTGGTGCGGTCTTGTGGCGGGCAGCGAGGCGGGAAACCTTGTCAAAGACTTTTGAGACGGGTGTGGCTTCAAAGTCGGTGATGTTCATGGTAAGCTGGGCGCGGCCGTGCGCCAGCACGCCGAGCGCTTTTATGCCCTTGAGACCGCCGGATGCAGCTCGCACTTCACGTGCAATCGCCCGGGCAATGGAAACATCGGACGAATCGAGGTAAATGTTGTAGGCAATAAGGAATTTGCGCGCGCCCACGACACTGGCTCCCGCCGTAGGGTGGAGTCCGGGGCCGCCGAGATCAGGACGACGTGAAGCGTCCTTGCGCACATCGTCTCGCAAGCCTTCAAACTGCCCGCGACGCACGTTTTCTAGATTGGCACGATCAGGACGCGCCGCAGCAGCTTCGTAAAAATACACAGGAACGTTGTAGCGCCGCCATATTTCCAGACCGGCCTGCCGAGCGAACATTACGCACTGCTCAAGCTTGACACCTGCCACGGGAACAAAGGGGATGACGTCTGCTGCGCCGATGCGGGGGTGAACGCCTTGCTGCTGGGTGAGATCGATCAGTTCGGCAGCCCGGCCCGCGCCGCGCACGGCAGACTCAATGACGGCAGCTGGGGGCCCTGCGATGGTGACTACCGAACGGTTGTGATCCGTATCGAGCGACCAGTCGAGCAGGCGGACGCCATCCACCTTCATCGCCGAGACGATGGATTCGACGCACCGGATGTCACGTCCCTCAGAGAAATTGGGGACGCACTCGATGATCTGCTCTGTGTCGTTCATTTCCAAAATGTGTAACCGACCTGGAACTGCATGCTGGCATTCACGCCGGGGTTCTTATCCCCGAGCGACGAAGATGAAATGTGGACTGCGTTGATGCCGATATCGATGGAACGTCGTGCGCGCGTGAAGATGTGCACGCCAATGCCTCCCTGCGGCGCAAAGTTCCACACCGAGGTTCCGCCGGGTTCGCCGTGTGGTACCAGGACATCAGGTGGAAATTTGTGTGTGGTGTAGATGAGTCCGCCGGCACCCTGAAACCAGGGCTGAATGCGGCGAGAGTGACTCATAAAGTTCCAGCGCAGAATCACGGGGGTCATGCTGACGCCGTGGAATGTGCCGCCGCCGTAATTCGTCGTGAAGGTTTCGCCGTCGATAACGGTGGTCTGTGAGTGCGGCGCGGGGGTGAATGCAAGCCAGAGCGGATTGATGTTGCCGGCAAGTTCGAATTGTCCTGCGAGTAATCCATCTCCGAGAACCCGGGTGAGGGGTTTGCCGAGCTGGAAGCCGCTCCAGACAAATTTGTAATTGGAGCGATCGCCGACGCCCGTTCCCCAGTTGAAGATAGGGCCGAACTCCCAGCGCTTTTGCGTGCGCACATCAGTTACAGGATCCATTGGATCGACATTTTGAACATTGACCGTGGCATGGCCGGTATCGAGAGAGTTGGATGAAGGTACACTCTGCTGAGCATGGATGGCAGGTCCGAAACCGAGCAAGATTGCAGCAGTCATCAAGCAAACAAGAACATTCACGGAACGGGGTGACTTCTTCATGGAGTCCAAGTAGTTTTCCCTTCTCTGTATCGATAAACTCGTCGAACCGCAAAAAAGGCCGACCCAACGGGCGGCCTTTATGCTTCGTGCTCGTAAGAGTCAGGCTTAGCCGGCGACCTGCTCCATTTGCTCTGCGTCCATGTCGAAGTTCGAGTAGACATTCTGGACGTCGTCTAGATCTTCAAGGGCATCCAGCAGGCGAACCATCTGGTTGGCTGTTGCGCCTTCAAGCTTAGTGTACGTGGAAGCGATCATGGTGACTTCGCTGACGATGGGCGTGATGCCTGCTGCCTTGACCGCATTGGATACGGCTTCATGCACTGAAGGTTCAGTAGTGATCTCCCAGTTGTCGCCCTGGTCGCTGAGGTCTTCTCCGCCATGCTCGAGAACGATGTCCATCAACTGTTCCTCGGTGGCTGCATCTTTCTCAATGGAGATGATTCCCTTCTTCGAGAACATGAAGCGCACTGAACCAGACTCGCCGAGGTTGCCGCCGTGCTTGGAGAAGCTGTGGCGGACTTCACTTACGGCGCGATTGCGATTGTCAGTGAGCACGTCGACGATGAGTGCGACGCCGCCGGGACCGTAACCCTCAAACGAGATTTCCTCGTAATTCACGCCTTCCAACTCACCTGTACCGCGCTGAACGGCACGCTTGATGTTGTCGGCAGGCATATTTTCAGCCTTGGCAGCCGCAATGGCGGTGCGCAGCCGGGGATTGCCGTCAGGGTCTCCACCGCCAGCACGAGCTGCGATGGTGATTTCCTTGATCAGGCGGGTGAAGATCTTGCCGCGCTTTGCGTCCAGCGCGCCCTTCTTGTGCTTGATTGTGGCCCATTTCGAGTGGCCGGACATGCGAACCTCAATGAGATGACGATAGCGGCGCCGGGCGGCACCTGACCATGTAAGTATATCACTCAAGAGGTTTGCGTCCGTTGAAAGCGCACTGCAGCGCGGAGCCCTCACAATCCATTCGATCCGGAGCTCATCTTGTTCAAACGCACACTTTTTTGTGTTCTAACGGTTTGCCTGGGAGCAATTGCTGCCCGGGCGCAGGGAAACTACGAAATACAGGTGTACGGAGCCGATACGGTTCCACCCCGAACCACGATGGTTGAAGTGCATTCGAACTTCACCGCTGTTGGATCAAAAGGAATTGCCGGGTATCAAGCGCCAACCAACCATGCCGAGCACGAAACGCTGGAGATTACGCAAGGGCTCACGAATTGGTCCGAGGTAGGTTTCTATGTATTCACGAGCTGGCAGAACGGACTGGGCGTGCAGTGGGTTGGCGACCACATCCGTCCGCGCGTGCGTGTGCCGGAAAACTGGCACTGGCCAGTGGGTGCGAGCCTTTCTATGGAATTCGGATACCAGCGAGCCTTTTTTGATCAGGACACCTGGACATGGGAGATTCGACCCATCATCGACAAGACTCAGGGCCGATTTTACTGGGCGATTAATCCGGCATTGGAACGAACCTGGCACGGCCCGGGCGTGAAAGACGGGTTGGATTTTGCACCGAATGTGAAGGTGAGTTACGACTTTACGAAACAGATTGCCGGCGGTATTGAGTACTACGCCGACTATGGCAACATTGCCGACATTGCCAGCCTGCACGATCAGCAGCAGATGGTCTTCCCTGCTGTAGACCTGAATGTGTCCCCAAAGTGGGAGATCAATTTTGGCGTGGGCGTGGGAGCTACGGCAGCGACGGACCACTGGATTGTGAAGGGAATCATCGGGCGGAGATTCGACTGGCCGACGCGGAAATAGCAAATCGAACAGTGCTCACTGAAGCGCGGCATGAATTTGTGTGCGCTTGATCCAGCTGGCCATGTAAAGGGCCGCGATAACAAACATGGGAAGTCCGAGGATGAGGATCCACTGCAAATTACGAGGAGCGGCCCACATACTATAGAGGAGCCCGCAGCTTGCAAAGATCGCGGCTCCAATCCACTCCCATCGCCAGGCAAGCAGGATGGCCAGTGCCAGAACAAACGTGGGAACGAGATGCAGAAGCAGTGCCAGGAAGTGCGCCACAAATCCACCATTTGCGTCGAAGACGTCAAACGCGAATACCGTTATAAATAGCGCAAAAAGAATACTGAGAATCCGGGGAGACCAGTAAAGAAGCCATGCCAGCAGCCTGCTCATTGCGAGCCCTCGATAGAATGCGGCACTTTTGAGATACCCAAGCGCAAAGCCGCTACGCACACCACAGCATAGCGCTGCAAGGAATTGCAGGGTTGTGCATCACATAGACTTGTGACGAACTCCGGACCAAAATAAAGATCTTCCAGGTTCAAGACGCCATAGACGACCTTCGCCCCTTACAGACGATATCTGCACTTTTTCGGATGCCCGGTTTGGAAGATGATGCAGTTTGGCGGCACGTCGACGATCTCGACGAACTCCGCGCTGGCGAGCTCTAGCGTGCGCCGGGAGGCGAGATTCTCAGGATCACAGGTAATCCAGAGAGGATTGATGCCGAGTTTTCCCGCGAATCGCACGATCAGGCGCAATGCGCGAGCGGCGTAATGGTGGCCGCGATGGGCAGGTTCAACCTGGTAGCCGACGTGTCCGGCGTAGCGCTCGATGTGTGGTGTGGAGCCGATGCGCAGGCGCAGCCAGCCTAGTTCCGCACCGGTTTCGGTGTGTAAGAGGGCGAAGTGATAGCAAGGCACTTTGTGGACGAGGTGCGGCGAGTAGTCCGTACAGCGAATGTAAAAATCCCGGTCCGCCAGGGGACCGGGATCAAGGTAATGCTTGAGTGTTTCCATCCGATATCCGATGAGCAAGCCCTATTTTGAGAGCTTCCCTGCTCTAGCTCACCAGTTCCAGCGCGCGGATACTCTCCTTGCGTACGGTGAGCTTTTCGATCAGGTCGAAGCGCACCTCGAAACCGCGGCCCGGCGTATCCGGAACCAAAATTTCGCCCTGAGGGGTAACGGTGACTTCCGGTTCGATGATGTCTTCTTTCCAGTAGCGCTTTGAAGCGGAGACATCGCCCGGAAGCGAGTAATTTTCGAGCGTTGAGACGGCGATGTTATGCGAGCGACCGATTCCGGCCTCCAGCATTCCGCCGCACCAGACGGGCACGCCACGTTCCTGCGCCGCGTTGTGCACAGCGATGGCCTCGGAAAATCCGCCAACGCGGCCGAGCTTGATGTTGATGATGCGGCAGGACTCCATTTCAATGGCGGCAAGCGCATCGCGACGGTTACGGATGGACTCGTCCAGACAGATGGGAGTGTTGAGGCGCCGCTGCAGCATGGAGTGGAAGTAGAAGTCGTCGTGCCAGAGGGGCTGCTCAATCATGAGCAGATCGAAGTTATCGAATGTGAGAAGGTGTTCGGTGTCGCGGAGGCGGTATGCGGAGTTCGCATCGCAACTGAGCGTAATTTCCGGCCATCGTGTGCGGACGGCTTCAAAGACATCAACATCCCAACCCGGCTTGCACTTGAGCTTGATGCGCTGATAGCCGGCGGCAAGCTCGCTCTCGATGATGTCCATGAGCTCGGGAATGCTTTTTTGAATGCCGAGCGAGACGCCGCAGGGTATCTTGTCGCGTACGCCGCCGAGGAGCCTGCCAAGCGGTATGCCTTCGCGCTGCGCTTCGAGATCCCAAATTGCGTTTTCAAGCGTAGCCTTGGCCATGCGGTTGCCGCGAATGGAGTGAAAGAGATTGGGAATCTGGCCACCGTGCTCGGGCGTTTCAGCGGCGAGCTTAGGGCCGAGCTCATCGACGAGCACCTGCCAGCAGGTGTCGGTGGACTCTTCAGAGAAGGTGGGATGCTCGCCTGCGGTGCATTCGCCCCAGCCAGTCAGGCCTTCCGAACGGACTTCCGCCAGGAGTACGCGGCGGTCTTTGGTGACGCCGAAGCTGGTTTCAAATGGACGAACGAGAGGAATGTGCAGTTCACGAAGGATGATTTCGTCGATACGCATGATCAATAGGGTCCTTGAAATGAAAACCACAATTGCGGCCCACTGCGCCGCCTTGTCTTACAAGTGCCCTTCCAGTTCAGGCCACGGGGGCGCAGCCAGCTCGAAGGTTCCATTTCCCTGCCCATCACGAGAATAGCCGACAACAGCCAAACCCCTAGCGAATGCCTGCTGAAACTTCTCGCGATTTTCCAACTGCACTTCCAGCGCCTTGCTCCGCTCCGTATCAGAAGCCTTCCACGTATAGATGGAGGCCGGAACGACGATGCGTTCAACAATGACACTGGGACTGCCGGAGTGCCCTTCGATGTGACCTGCAACACGTGGCGAGCTGAGATACCACTCGGCAATGAGCCGGTCGGTCGGAAGTCCCCCCTGCAGACGACTAGAGGATACACCATAAAAATCCACAGAATAGCGGCGGCAAATGGCGCCAAGCTTGTGAATATTTAAATGCGCATTCCTGATTTCGAGAGGATCGAAGGTCCACTCCATGAGGTTGAGATTGCGGGAAAGCGCCTCAGCTCGTTGGGCCAGCTTGAGTTGCGCGCCAAGGCCGCGATTGCGGTAGTCCTCATGCACGGCGAGCATATGCGAGTGAAGATAAGAGCGCGGAGTTTTTTCGCTGGTCTTCACGCCAGGGAAAGACATGGCGAATCCGATGAGGCTTTGGGCGTTTCCTTCAGGAGTCGCGCCGGGACGATCGGTATCAAACGCGCCGATGACCTGCCCGCCGATCTTTTGCGAGACGAGGAAGGCTTTGCGGGGAATGATGTCGCTGGTGTCGTACCCCCAGGTATGCACCTGGAGCTGGACGCAGGCTTCGAGCTCGTCATGGCCTTGGCATGTGCGGATGTGAATCATGCTTGCGGCTCCGAGTGCGACGGGTTTGGTGAGAGGGCGCGCTTGGCGTTTGACCAAAGTTCTTCAAGCTGCGCGGGAGCTAATTCTTCAAGTGGTTTATTGGAAACCTGCTCCATGTGCTGAAAACGCTGGCGAAAGCGTAAATTGCATCCGCGAAGAGCCATCTCTGCGTCGACTCCGAGATGACGGCCGAGATTTACGACGGTGAAAAGCAGGTCGCCGAGTTCGGATTCAACGCGGGTTTTGAGGGCAGCGTTGTGCGGGTCGTGTTCGGCCGCAGCGGCTTCAGCTTCAAGCTCAGCTGTCTCTTCGGCAAGCTTGGGCAGCAGATCACGCCACGCTGGCCAGTCAAAGCCGGCCTTCTGCGCCTTACCACCGATCTTTGCGGCTTCAGCGAGGGCGGGCATGGCGCGGGATACGGCGTCGAGCCTGGATTCTGTCTGGGGGGCCGCTGCATGTGATGCTTTTTCCGCCTGCTTGATTTCTTCCCAGTTGCGGAGGACTTTGGCGGAGGAGCCTTCGACGGCGGCGTCGACCACGGCGGCGTTTCCGGCTGCGCGCGAAGCCTCTTCTCCGAAAACATGCGGGTGGCGGCGGATGAGCTTGCGGTTCAGGTGATCAAGCACGTCGGCGATCGTGAAGTGGCCTTCATTGGCGGCCATCTCGGCGTAGAAGAGTACCTGCAAAAGCAGGTCACCGAGTTCTTCCGCCAGATGAGGAAAGTCGCGGCGCTCGATGGCGTCGAAAACCTCGTAGGTTTCTTCCAGTGTGTATTTGCGAATGGTGTCGAAGGTCTGCTCGCGGTCCCATGGGCAACCGCCTGGAGCGCGCAGGCGGGCCATGATGGCTGCCGATTGCTCAAAGAGCGCAGCGGCACGCGCGGGGTCGGTGGTGAGCGACGCCCCGGACGCGGATGGATTGAGAGCAGCCTTGGCTGGCGTGTCCATTGACGCTAGTGTAGCGTGCCATTGCATGGAGCAGCCGTTCAGTGCCGTGCGCGGCTGCCGATCGCTTTTCGTCCGCATGCGAATGCTCCCAATGGATGAGCGGTTCCAGGTCCCGATGCGTCGGCGAAACGTATAGTTATCTTTCACGCGATGCGCATTTTCTTCACCATTCTGGCGGGGCTGCTGGGGCTGGCGTTTGGCAGCTTTCTGAACGTGTGCCTTTCGCGCTGGCCTGCAGGCGAGAGCGTGGTGACGCCGCGCTCGCATTGCCGGAGTTGCGGCCGCACGCTGGTCTGGTGGGAGAATGTGCCCCTGGTGAGCTGGCTTGCGCTGCGTGGGAGATGCCGAACGTGCGGTGTGTGGATCGGGTGGCGGTATCCGGCGGTGGAGCTGGGGGTAGGGGCTCTGTGGGGCTACGCAGTCTGGTCAGGACTGAATTCTCAATTTCTTTTCTTCCCGGAGCTTTTGGTCGCCCGAACTATTGGTAATTGTGTATTGTTCTGGCTGCTTTTGGCGCTCGCCTTCCTTGATGCTGAGCACCTCTGGCTACCAGACAGATTGACATTGACCGGAATTGCTCTCGGTTTAGCAAATGTAATTTTCCCATTCATCTTGGCAAGTCGTATCTTCATAACCGGCCATGGTTTCTTCTATGCGTCTGGAATGATGCTCGCGGGTATTGCAATTCCTACCCTGCTCGTTCTCCTCATCCGCTGGACCTACAAGCTCATCCGCGAACGCGAGGGTATGGGCCTGGGTGACGCCAAACTCATGGCAATGCTCGGCGCCTGGCTCGGACTCTCCGGCGCGCTGCTTTCGTTTGGCATTGGGATCCTGCTGGGCGCGGTGGTGGGTGTTGTGCTGCTGGCTCGAGCCGGGCGTGGAAAACTTCGCGAAGGCGCGGCGATGAAGCTGCCCTTCGGCACGTTTCTCTGCATCGGCGGCATCATCAGCGCCCTGTGGGGCCAGCCGTTAATCAACGCCTACCTGCACCTGATTGGCTTCTGAACCGTTCGGAGCCAATGACTACTTCTTTGGCGCGCTGGACTGCCCGCCACCTGTGCTTGCCTGCTCAAACTCAGGCTGACGGAGAATCTTCTTGGCATCTTTGGCGTGTTTGGAGCCGGGGTCATACATCATGACCTTTACGTAGTTCTGCCGGGCCTCAGCGAACTTGCCAAGATTACGCTGCGACTCAGCCAGTCCCCAGTAGACGTCCGGATTTTCTGGGTCGAGCACAAGCGCGGATTCAAATCGTGAAAGCGCAGCCTTGTAGTTCTTCAGACCAAGGTAGTAACTGCCTACGCTCTCGTCTTCCTTGGCATCCGCGTGATGCACGGGCTCTACGGAGCGACCTTTTCGGTTGAGAGATCCCGAGTCCGGATCGGGAAGCAGCTCATCCATGCCAGAGAGGCTGGAGCTGAAACCTGAGCTGCCTGCAGTTGCGTGGGCCTGTTCGGGGCTGGTTGCCGGGTCTGTGTCGTCAAACGGAAGAAGCTTGCCAGCGCTGGCATTGTCTGCAGGAGCCTCTGCCGGAACCGCCGCATTCGATCCAATAACAGGAACTGCATCTGAATCCTCAGGAAATGGATTGGCATTTGTGCCGGAAGGCTGAGGAGCTGCAGGCTTTTGCGGTGCGGCCTGATGTGGAGGATTCTGGTTCGATGAGCTGGCAGGAGTCTGCGCGCGCGCTGTCAAAGGCGCGAGAATCAGCAGCGCAAACATGCCAAGAAATGAAAGACGGGTTTTCATCAGCTCATCTTCCCCAATTCAATGGTACGATGCCCACGAGAACGCTTCACTCTTATCGACGAAGGACACCCGCTACCAGTCGCATGTCTCTTATTATCCGCTCATCCGCCATCCACGCCGCAGGCTGCTACACCACAAAGGCAGTTCGCAAAGGCACGCGCGTTGCCGAATACACTGGCCCACGCATGAGTAAGCACGAGGCCGACACAGCCTACGAGGACTCACCCATTACCTACCTCTTTGGACTGGACGACGGCAGGGTGGTTATCGACGGACATTGCATGGCGATGTTTATTAACCACAGTTGCGACCCAAATTGTGAGACGGAAGAGATTGAAGGCCGGGTGTGGATTACGGCCATCAAGAATATTGAAGCCGGCGCGGAGATTACCTACGACTACTGCCTCTACGACGGCGGCGATGATGAGGCGATCTGCAACTGCGGCATGAAGAAGTGCCGCGGCACGATGTACTCGAAGACTGAGGTAAAGAGCCGCAAGGCTGCGAAGAAGGCAGAGAAGAAGAAGCGCACGCGGCGCAAGCAGGTGAAGACGGCAAAAGCTGCGTAGTGTGTCTGGGCTCCGGGGCCGCCTGCGATAAGCCAGACAAGTAGAATCTCAGGAATGCAGAATGCGAATGAATGGCCTGATGAGCTGGACGCGTTGATTGCCGCGCCTGCACACCACAAGCTACTGATGGAAAACGAACATGTCCGCGTGCTTGAAACGTGCATCCCTGCGGGTGAAATCACTCCCGTCCACACACATCGCTGGCCGTGTTCGGCCTATCTCATAAGCTGGAGTGATTTCATCCGACGCGATGCGGACGGTGCAGTCCTGGCCGACAGCCGGAATGGAAATGGCGTTGCAGAAGGGTCGGCATTCTGGTCGCCACCGTTTCCTCCCCATACGGTAGAGAATGTCGGCAGCAAAGAGCTGCGCGTTATAAGCGTGGAGATCAAGACCGAATAGCGGGCCAAGCGCATTTCCTGAATTTGGGTTATGGGCATTGCTCCGCTGGAACTCAACCATCTGCCTCTTCATCCACAGCGTCTCACGCCCCTCAACGATACAATCGCCTTGGGTTCGATTCATCTTTTGGAGAAGGCGGGAGCACGTACATGGGATATCAGGTTCTGGCCAGAAAATATCGTCCGCAAAAGTTCGCCGACGTGGCCGGACAGGACCATGTGACGCGCACGCTGCTGAACGCGCTGGAGCAGCAACGCACCGCGCACGGATACATCTTCAGCGGTCATCGCGGCATTGGCAAAACTACCATTGCGCGAATTCTGGCCATGGCACTGAACTGCCGGACGGAGATTGGCTCAGCGGAGCGGCCGACGCCGGAACCCTGCGGCACATGCGACAGCTGCACGGAGGTACGCGCAGGCAACGCCGTCGATGTAATTGAAATTGACGCAGCCACCAATCGCGGCATCGATGAGATTCGCGAACTGCGCGATGCGGCACGCTATGCGCCGGCACGGGACCGCTACAAGATTTACATTCTCGACGAAGCACACCAGATTACGGATGCGGCCTTCAACGCTCTGCTGAAGTCCCTGGAGGAGCCTCCGCCGCACGTCATCTTCATGATGGCGACGACGGAGCCGGAGAATATTCCGCAGACCATTCGCTCGCGCTGCCAGCACTTCAGCTTTCATGCCGTAAAGTTCGACGACATTCTGGCGCAGTTAAAGATGATTTCTGCACAGGAGAGTGTGAACGCGGAAGAGGCTGCGCTGGCGCTGTTAGCGGAGGCCGGCGACGGCTCGATGCGCGATGCGCTCTCCATCATGGACCAGGCGATTGCGTCAGCTCCGGTGGAAAGCGGCAAAGCGAACCTTGGCGCGGATCTGATTCGCGACCTGATGGGTTCGGTGCCGAATGCCGTTTTTGAACGGCTGCTGGAGGCGGTGGCGCAGGGACAGAGCGCCGCGCTGATGGAGCAGTTGAATGTGCTGCTGAATGCGGGCAACAGTCCATCATCACTGGCGCGGCAGATGGTGCGCTACCTGCGCAATGCGCTGATGGCGAAGCTTGGCGGCGAGCAGACAGAGCTGTTGCAGATTTCTGCAGATGAACGCGCCCGTGCCACGCGCACGGCCATGCTCTTCAGCGAAGAGGATCTGACACGCGCGCTTCAGATTGTACTGCGCACGTTTGACGATTTGAACTACCGGCAGGAGCAGCGCTTTCATCTTGAGCTTGGTTTGTTGAAGCTGATTCATGCGCAACGGCTCTTACCGTTGGAAGAGTTGCTGAGTGGCGTTGCGGGCGGCGCAAGTGTGAAGGCTGTGGGCGGGCAGATGACGCGCGCTGTTGGTTCGCCGTCAGGTTCGTCGATGATGACAGGTTCCTCGTCTTTGGGCTCTTCTGTGAGCAAGCCCATCGGCTTCAGCACGGGATGGACGCCTGCAGTGACGCTTGCGCCTGCGATGACACCGCCACCCTCGGCGACTGCGAGTACTGCGGCGATGCCGATGCCGGTTGCAGCGCCGCCACCACCTCCGCCGCCGCCCTCTGATCCTATCCCTGTTCTCACGCCGTTCGAGAAGCCGGTGAAGAGTGCTTCAGTGGAACCCGAACCAGTTACTGAAAATTCAAATCCTGCCGGCGCGCAGGATACGAATGCGATGCGCGAAGCTGTGGTGACGGCGTTGAATGACGGCGGCCACAGTTCCGCGGCGCAACTACTGCACTCTGGCACGTGGACTGTGGACGGCAGCAATCTGCGCATTGAAGTGGCGGGCATGGGCAAGAAGATGCTGGCGCTCACCGTGAACGCGCAGGCGGAAAAGATTATCCGGCAGGTGCTGCAGAAGATGAATGCGCCCGCGCGGTTTCTGGTGATTCCGGGTGAAGGCACGGGTAACACATCGTCGGCGCTTCCCTCCTCCGCCCCGGCCGGCTCTGTACAGCAACTGGCCATGGAGAACCCGCTGGTGAAGCGCGCGCAGGAGATTTTCAATGCTGAAGTGCGCAGCGTGCTCGACTTGCGCTCGAAGTAAGCTGGATTTGGAGGACGCATGTTCAACCCGCTGAAGATGGCCGAGATGATGTCGCAGGCCAACAAGCTGCAGGAAGAAATGAAGCAGAAGCTCGAGCAGACGGTGGTCGAGGGCTCAAGCGGCGGCGGCGCTGTGAATGCGACGATGAACGGCAAAAAGCAACTGCTGAAGCTGAAGATTGATCCCGCTGCGGTGACAAGCCTGAGCGGCGGACAGGCGGATGTGGAAATGCTGGAGGACCTGATTGTGTCGGCCGTGAATGACGCAGGGCGCAAGGCGGATGACGCAATCCAAGCGAATGCGCAGGCAATGCTGGGCGGATTGAATCTGCCAGGACTAGGATAAGAAGACGAAGGACTTTGGTGGGAGGTCACCATGGTTGCATCAGCAAGCCGTAGGAGTTTTCTGCAGTTTGGATTGGCTGCCGCAGGAGCAGCGCTTTCTCCTGGCTGGGTGAAAGTCGCCGCGGCACAGGGTTCACCTGATCCCGGCACTGTGCCGGTGAAGGCCACAAAACTGGCCGACAATGTGTACCTGCTGCAGGGCGTGGGCGGCAACATGGTTTTGCAGACGGGCTCAGACGGACTGTTGCTCATCGATGCCAGTTACGCGCCGGCTGTCCCGCGCATTCGTGAAGCGATTTCCGCGCTTGTCCCCACACCAACTTCCGCGCCGAGCCTGCTCATCAACACGCACTGGCACGGCGACCATACGGGCGGCAACGAAGGCATGCACGACGCGGGATTCACAATTCTGGCGCACCGGAAAACGCGCGACCGTCTCAGCCATACACAGGTCATGAAACTGTTCAAGCGCACCGTGCAGCCGTCACCCGCAGGCGCGCTGCCCACGCAGGTCTTCGATGAGACGTTCACGATTTATCGCAATGGCGACACGCTCGATTTGCGGTATTTCACGCCGGCGCATACGGACAGTGATATTCATATTCACTTCCAGAATGCAAACGTGCTGCACCTGGGCGATATCTATTTCAACGGCTTCTATCCGTTTATAGATGAAGGCACTGCGGGCAATATTGACGGCATGATCAAAGGAAGCAAAGAGGGTCTGTCGCTGGCTTCGCCCGAAACAAAGATTGTGCCGGGCCATGGTCCACTTGGGACGAAGGCTGAGTTGCAGGAGTATCACGACATGCTGGCGACGGTGCGCGAGAAAGTTGCGGCGCTCAAGAAGCAAGGGCTGAGCGAACAGGAAGCGCTGGCGAAGAAGCCGACCGCGGAATTCGACGCGAAGTGGGGCAAGGGCTTTATGGCTCCCGATGTGTTTGCGGGCATTGTGTACCGCACGGTGCAGGCATAGGAAGGCCGGGAGGACGTCATCGTGTCACGCTTCGCCGAGCCGATGGCAAGGCTGATTGAAGAACTGAAGAAGCTGCCCGGCGTGGGTTCAAAAACCGCGCAGCGCTATGCGTTCCATCTGTTGCGCTCAAGTGACGACGACGCCACCGCGCTGGCCGATGCGGTACGCGGACTCAAAGCCAGCCTGAGGCTCTGCACTGTATGCAATAACGTCACCGATGTGGACCCGTGTATTTTCTGCGCGAGCCCCACCCGCAATCAGCGACTGGTGTGCGTGGTGGAAGAACCCACCAGCATAGCCACCGTGGAGCGGACGCAGGGATACAACGGCGTGTATCACGTACTGCATGGAACGCTTTCTCCGCTGCATGGCGTGGGACCGGAGCAATTGCGCGCTGTTGGATTGCTGGACCGCGCTGCGCACGGTGAAGTGGATGAGGTGATCCTGGCCATGAGCCCGACACTGGAAGGCGAAGCCACTGCATCGTGGCTTGCCTCGGCTTTGCGGGGTTCCACTGTCAAGGTCACACGCATTGCAACTGGCGTGCCGGCGGGCGCTGACATTGAGTACACCGATGAAGTGACAATGGCCCGCGCACTGGAAGGCCGGCGTGAATGGAAGAGCTAGCTCCAGAAGTTAACGGCGCAGGCGGCTGAGCAAGTCCTGCGGGTGAACGGGCTTGGCAAGAATCTCGAACTCATAGCCCTGCGTGCGGGCCTTTTCAAGCAAGTCTGCCGTGGCGGCCTGACCGGAAAAAAGAAGAATCTTGATGGAAGGCAGCATGGCGCGCATTTTGATTGCGGCATCGATGCCGTTGAGGTCAGCCATAATCACGTCGGTAATGAGCATGTCCGGCTTGAATTCCGCTGCAGTTTCCAGGGCTTTTTCGCCGGAATACACCGAACGAGCTTCAAATCCGCTTTGATTCATAATCATTGCGAGCGAGTCGGCGATCACGCGCTCATCGTCAACTACGAGCACTTTAGATTTCGATTGAGTATCGACCATATTCTCCTGGTAGGAAAAACACTCCACAAAAAATGGAGAAGCGAAGATGCAATGCGTGTGTCCTTAATTGGACCTTCTTCATTTGACTCTACTGCGGGCCGGAGGTTTCCCCGTCGCTGGCAAACAGTGATACCCTCACCGTAGGCGGACCTCACCCCTTTACTCTAACTCTTCTGCAAGCAAAAAGTTGCGCTGGTGCAATTCCCAGGTGGCGCTCCTGCTGTATGACTGCTTGAGGCCCCTCTTATTCAGGCCGGCAATATCGGACACCGGGCGCATTCACGCGCCGGAAACAGGCCTGTAATAGGCTGCAAATGAGACAACTCCTCGAACGACCTGCCCGTTTGGCTGCGGGCGGACTTTTGAATTGGAGAAAGCTGCATGGAGCAGACAATCATGGACACGGCGAAGCTTGCAGGCCCCGGCACCGAAGCCATTATCCGTGCGGAAAGAATTGAGAAGTATTATGCGCAGCCAAGCGAGAATCGCATCCAGGTGATTGCCCCCACGGACCTGAGCATTGTGTCGGGCGAGATTGTTGCTCTGCTGGGTCCATCGGGATCGGGCAAGTCCACCATGTTGCGCATGCTGAGCGGACTTTCGCGACCCTCCGCGGGCAAAGTCTACTGGCACGGCAAGCCTATTGGCGACGCGGAAATCAATGTGTCGATCGTCTTCCAAAGTTTTGCGCTGTTTCCCTGGCTCACGGTGCTTGAAAATGTGGAAGCGCCGCTGAAGGCACGAGGCGTGCCGCCAGAGGAGCGCCGCGTATGCAGCATGAAAATGCTCGACACGGTGGGTCTGGATGGATTTGAAGCGGCATACCCGAAGGAACTCTCTGGTGGCATGCGGCAGCGCGTGGGTTTCGCGCGGGCTCTGGTGGTGGAGCCAGAAGTGCTTTTCATGGACGAGCCCTTCTCTGCGCTGGATGTACTGACGGCTGAAAACCTGCGCAGCGAACTGCTGGAGCTTTGGGCCAACAAGACCATGCCTACCAAGTCGGTGTTTCTTGTGACCCACAACATTGAAGAGGCCGTATTGCTGGCCGACCGCATCATCGTGCTGGGCCGCAATCCCGGATATATCCGCACAGATTTCCGTGTGCAACTCGCTCAGCCGCGCGACCGCAAGGCAGAAGCCTTCACGCAACTGGTCGACTACATCTACAAGGTGCTCACGCGGCCCGATGTTTCTCTGGAGGAAGCGCCCGAAGCTGTTCGCAGCCCATGGACGCGTGGCCAGCGCAAGACCAAGTACAAGATGCTGCCACATGCCCGCCCAGGTGGTATTGCCGGTCTGCTTGAAACGCTTATCGACAAGGGCGGACGCGACGATATCTATCGCCTTGCCGATGACCTCGCGCTGGAAATCGACGACCTGCTGCCGATCGTGGATGCCGCCCAGCTGCTTGGCTTCCTGACCATTGAAGAAGGCGACGCAACCATCACCACGCAGGGCACGGAGTTTGCGAACTCTGAAATCTTGCGGCAGAAGGAAGTCTTCCGCGAGGCGGTGCTTGAGCATGTGCTGCTTATCCGGCAGATTGAACGCACGCTTGAAGCCAAGAGTGACCACACGGTCAACGAAGATTACTTCCTCGATATGCTCGACGACCAGTTCAGCGAGGAGGAGAGCCAGCGGCAGATGGAAACCGTCATCGCCTGGGGTCGACATGCGGAGTTGTTTGACTTTGACGGCAACCGCCGCCGGTTTGTACTGCCCGACGCGCTGGAGGAAGAAGAAGAAGGGGATGACGATTGAAGCTGCAGCAGAATTACGGCCGCACGTTGATCGGCGTGCGGACGTGGCCCTTCTTCACCGACCTGGCCATTGCAGGCGTGGGGCTGGCGCTGTTCTTCGCCATGGTGAAGCTGGGAACGTATTGGCTGGCGAGTCCCATGCCGGCGGTCGAAATCTCGCACTCGGTGCGGGCTCTGCCTCTTTATGCCTTCTACTCCATTGCACGCATTGGGATCGCGTATTTCTTTAGCCTCGTCTTCGCCGTAGGGTACGGCTACGTTGCCGCATACAATCCGCGCATCGAAGGCTGGATGATCGCACTGCTCGATATTCTGCAGTCCATTCCGGTGTTGAGTTTTCTTCCCGGAGTGATGCTAGCCATGATCGCGCTTGTGCCGGGGCATCAACTCGGCATTGAACTCGGCTCCATTCTGCTCATCTTTACCGGGCAGGTTTGGAATATGGCCTTCAGCTTTTACAGCTCGCTCAAGAGCATTCCTCGCGAGATGCTGGAGGCGTCGCGCATTTACCGCTACTCGGCATGGCAACGGTTCTGGCAGCTTGAGATGCCGTCGGCCGCTATTGGACTAATCTGGAATTCGATTGTTTCCGTTGCGGGCGGCTGGTTTTTTCTCATCACATGCGAGATGTTTCCGCTGGGCGACCGTTTCTTTCGCCTGCCCGGCCTCGGCAGTTATCTGCAAACAGCCGCGTCGGCCAATCCGGTGGATGTGCATGCGCTGGTGTGGGGATTGTCGCTGCTGGTGCTCATCATTGTTGCGACGGATCAGCTGATCTGGCGTCCGCTGATTGCCTGGAGCGACAAGTTCAAGCTCGAGCAGGTGGAGTCGTCGACGCGCGTGGCGTCGCCAATGCTTGCGTTGATCCGGCGCTCGGCGGTGCTGGCCAAGCTGCCCGCGCAGGCTTGGGAGTCACTGGACGAACGCATCTACAAGAAACTGGCACGCACGCGCGCAGCACAGGTTGTGCAGCCGGTGGACGATGAAACCAAACCAGACGGACGGATGTTGCAGATTGGCATTGCAGTCTTCGCCGTGCTGTTGATTGTGTGGGGCGGCTTCGAAGGTTACGCCATGCTGAAGAACGTAACCTGGGGTGACATCAAACTTCTGTTCCTTGGCGCAGGCGCGACGTTTCTGCGCGTGAATGCGGCGCTGGCCATTGCCGCGTTGTGGACGATTCCTGCCGGCGTGGCCATCGGCTTCAATCCGCGCCTGGCCAAGTTCCTGCAGCCGGTGACACAGATTGCGGCTTCCGTTCCAGCAACCGCGCTCTTCCCTGTTCTGCTACTCGGCCTGTTGCGGTACGGCGGCGGGCTCGGCATTGGATCGATTGCTTTGATGTTGCTGGGAACGCAGTGGTACATACTGTTCAACGTCATCGCCGGAGCCATGGCCATTCCCAGCGACCTTAAGGAAGCCGCGAAGCTCTATAAATTCACGCGCTGGCAAACGTGGACGACTCTGATTCTCCCTGGCATCTTCCCTTTCCTGATCACGGGAATGGTGACGGCCTCCGGGGGAGCCTGGAACGCCTCCATCGTTGCGGAATACTTCCACATCGGAGACCGGACGCTTGAGACTCTGGGGCTGGGGGCGCAGATCAGCGCTGCCACCGACCAAGGGCGCTTTTCCATCCTGCTCCTTGCCACCATCCTTATGGCGCTCATCGTGGTTACCATAAATCGCCTTGTGTGGCGCAGACTCTACCGGCTGGCGGAAACTCGCTATAAACTCGAAGGCTGACTGGGACTGTCTTTTGCGCGAAGCGCCGGGGGTGTCTATGATTCGTGTTGGCCTGATAGGTTTTGGCCTTGCGGGGCGCGTCTTTCATGCGCCGCTGGTTTCATCCGTCGATGGATTGGAACTTTCTGCCGTTGTGGAGCGAAAGAGCGACAATGCCGCAGCGCTTTATCCAGGTATTCATACCTATCGCAGCGTTGAAGAACTGTTGGCCGACCCGTCAATCAAGCTCGTCGTCGTGGCCACGCCGAATGCAACCCACTACGCCATGGCGATGAGAGCTCTGGAAGCCGCAAAGCATGTGGTTGTGGACAAGCCCGCCGGTATGTCTACAGGCGAGATTGCCGAGTTAATGGAGCTTGCAGGCGGCCTTGGACTGAAACTTATCCCGTTCCATAATCGACGGTGGGACAGTGACTTCCAGACAATCCAAAAACTGTTGCATGAGAAAACTCTCGGCAATCTGGTTCACTTTGAATCGACTTTCGACCGTTGGCGCCCGGGCCTTTCTACTCGCGCCTGGAAAGAGGAGCCCGACCAGGGTGGACTGCTCTTCGATCTGGGCACCCATCTGGTGGATCAGGCGCTGCACTTGTTCGGATACCCCGACTTTGTGGGCGCGGAAGTGAAGAAGGAACGCGAAGGAGAAAGTGCGAAAGACGCGTTCACGGTTCGCCTGCATTACTACACCGGGCTTACGGTCAACCTGGGCGCCAACCTGCTTTCTACTTCACCAAGGCCGCGATTCCACCTTCGTGGGTCACGCGGCAACTTTGTAAAGTGGGGCCTGGATGGGCAGGAAGCTGCGCTCGGCGCAATTTCCCGCATCGAAAATCCCAACTGGGGCCTGGA
Source organism: Acidobacteriota bacterium (assembly GCA_028876335.1). Taxonomy (GTDB): domain Bacteria; phylum Acidobacteriota; class Terriglobia; order Terriglobales; family Acidobacteriaceae; genus Telmatobacter. The sequence goes on along the minus strand of JAGWSG010000135.1, from coordinate 11,193 downwards.
GCCTGAGGATTCTTGGGGCACTTTGTCTGTCGACCGGGATGGAGCGATTCAGACGTCAAAGCCGCAGCCCATTCCAGGTGACTATCGAAAGTTTTACGAAGGCGTCCGCGATGCGATTTTGGGCAATGGCGCTGTGCCGGTTCAACCGCTGGATGCCTGGCGAACCACCCGGGTGCTGGAATATGCGATTGAGAGCGGCCGGGAAGGACGTAATATCGCCTGCGACTGGAGTGTTGTACCAGATTAGATGGTCCAGCTTGTTACGGCGCCCCTGGCCGAGGAGAACACTGACCAAGTTCACATTTTCACGTACCTGGCTGCCGAAGTTGTGACCAAATAGCTTGTTTCTTCATTCAAAAGGCCACATCACTCTGTTTAGATTAGGTTGTAACCAAATTTAGATTCCGAACATCTATTTTTCAGTCTGCAAATAAGTGCAATAGACAATTCCAGAGTTTTTGGCATAGGATACCTCTTTGCCGTCGAGAAATTGATGCCGGAGATGTGACATAGGCAAGGTATGCGCACCTCGCTCTTCATCACGTGCTACAACGACACGCTCTTTCCAGAGACTGGACGTGCGGTGGTGCGACTTCTTGACCGGCTTGGCGTTGAAATTACATTCAACCCGGAACAAACGTGCTGCGGGCAGATGCATGCCAACACTGGCTTTCGTGCGGAAGCGTTTTCACAAGCGAAGCGGTTTGTGCGCATGTATAAGGATGCGGAATCGGTCCTGATTCCCTCCTCTTCCTGTGTGGCCATGATCCGCGATCAGTATCCCGGTCTATTTGCCGAACTGGGCAGCCCGACGCTGCGCGATGAGTTCGAGGCTCTGTTACCGCGCGTATATGAGCTCAGCGAGTTTCTCATCGACAAGCTTGGCGTGCAGGACGTTGGCGCGTACTTTCCGCATCGTGTGACCTATCACGCAAGCTGCCACGGCCTACGCAGCCTGCAGGTGGATGACAAGCCGATGCGTCTGCTCCAGAATGTGCGCGGGCTGCAGCTTGCACCCATTGAGAATCTCGACCGCTGCTGCGGCTTTGGCGGAACCTTCTCCATCAAGAATGCGGAAGTTTCGTCTGCAATGCTCGCAGGCAAGGTGCATGACGTGCTCTCGACGCGCGCGGAGTTCTGCGCCGCGCTCGACAACAGTTGTCTTATGCACATTGGCGGGTCACTTCATCGCCAGTACACCGGCGTTCGGACAATTCATCTGGCGCAGATTCTGGCCAGCACAGAAAACGACCCCGCGGAGGTGCTGGCATGAGCCATGCAGTGCTTGATCCGCGCGTAGCACCCGAGTTTCCCAAGGCGGCTCTGCCGGTTCTGCGGGATACGCAGTTGCGCAAAAACGTGGCGCACGCCACGGATGTAATTCAGGCCAAGCGAGCAAAGCTTGTGGCCGAGAAGAAGGACTGGCAGGAACTGCGCACAGCGGCGGCGGCCATCCGCGACAACGTTCTTGGAAATCTGGGCGACTACCTGGAGCAATTTGAGGAACGTTGTACGGCGGCGGGCGGACAGGTACATTGGGCCTCCGATGCCGCAGAAGCGCGCAGGATCATCCTCGACATCCTGCGCGAAGAGCAAGCACGCGAGGTCATCAAGATTAAGACGATGACTTCCGCCGAGATCGATCTCAATCCCGCGCTGAAATCCGCCGGCGTGCATGCGATTGAGACCGACCTGGCCGAACTTATTCTGCAGTTGGGCAAAGAAGAGCCCTCGCACATTGTTGTTCCGGCACTGCACGTAAATCGCAGCCAGGTGCGCGAGATTTTTTCGAAGAGCATGCATCTTGAAGGGCTCAGCGATGAGCCTCAGGCACTGACCGCGGCCGCACGCAGCTATCTGCGCAACAAGTTCCTAACCATTCCTACAGCCATCAGCGGCGCGAACTATCTTGTGGCGGAAACAGGTTCCGTAGTCATTGTGGAGTCTGAAGGCAACGGCCGCATGTGCCTTACATTGCCCAGAACCCTTATCACTCTGGCTGGGATTGAAAAGATCATTCCGCGCTTCGAGGATCTTGAAGTGATGCTTCAGATTCTGGCGCGATCGGCGACGGGCGAGAGGATGAATCCTTATAACTCGCTGTGGACCGGAGTCACGGAAGGGGACGGCCCGCAGAGATTTCATGTGGTGCTGCTGGATAACGGCAGGTCAGAGATTCTTGCCCGGAAGACGGAGCGGCAGACTTTGCGCTGCATCCGCTGTGGCGCTTGCCAGAACACCTGCCCGGTGTATCGGCAGACTGGTGGCCATGCGTACGGTTCAGTCTATGGCGGCCCCATCGGCGCCATCCTTACACCGCAGTTGATGCACATGGAGCATGCGCAATCGCTGCCCTACGCGTCTTCCCTCTGCGGTGCCTGTTATGAAGTTTGCCCAGTCAAAATCAATATCCCTGAAGTGCTGATTGAATTACGTGCGCAGGTTGTCGATCAGGATCGACACAAAACATCGCGGCTTTTTGACCCCATGTATATGGGCATGCGCATGGCCAACAGCGTCTTTGCCAGTGCGGGCAGGTTCCGCGCAGCTCAGCGCCTGGGCCGCACGGCACTGAAGCCCTTCACAGGCAAGGATGGCTGGATTCGCTCCCTTCCTGGACTTGGTGCGAAGTGGACGATCACCCGCGACTTGCGGGGATTGCCCGAGCAGAGCTTCCGCGAATGGTGGGAAAAGCAAGGGAGAAAGATGCCATGACAGTTGCAACTTCATCCCGTCAGAGCATTCTCGATCGCATCCGCAAGGCAACAGCAGCAGGCGGAGGTACGGGTGATGACGAGTTGCAGCGTGGCTACATTCGCAAAGGATCCCTTAATGAAGATGAGCGCATCGCATTGATGACCGAACGCCTGCGTGAGTACGACGCAGAAGTAGTGGAGTCAGGCGTTGCGGATCTTCCTGCAACCATCGCCGCAGAATTATTCGCCGGCGGCAAAAAAGTTCTGGCTGCGCCTCAGGGTCTGCCCGCACAGTGGCTCGCTCAGGGCGTCAATTGGCGCATCGACGGCAATCTGGATTACGCAGAGCTTGATGGTGTGGAGGGTGTTGTTACTGCCGCATCAGCAGGCATTGCAGAATCAGGAACAATTGTTTTGCATCACGGACCGCAGGAAGGACGCCGCGTTCTCTCTCTTCTGCCAGACTGGCACTTGTGCATCTTGCGCGCCAGCCAGATTGTTCAAACTCTTCCGGAATACTTCGCACTTTATCCACATCCGCCGGCGCTTGCCACCATGCTTTCCGGTCCCAGCGCCACAGCAGACATAGAAATGACCCGCATCAAAGGCGTGCATGGCCCACGTTTTCTTCACGTGGTGATTGTCCGTGATGCGGCACAGACCAGGACCGGTGCAACTTCAAGCGCTGGCGCCGGACAGGCAGGTTAACCCATGAGCCAATTCAACTCCGCAACGACTGAACGCGCAATGCAGGCGCTGGACGCTTTTCAAATCGAGATTCCCTCCTGGGGATTTGCCAATACCGGCACGCGCTTCGGTAAATTTGTCCAGCCCGCCGCCGCTTCCACGCTGGAGGAAAAATTCAGTGACGCCGCCGAGGTTTTACGCCTGACGGGCGCCACGCCGACGATGGCGCTGCATGTGCTATGGGACCTGCCGAATGGAAAGAAGGACGCCGCCAAGGTAAAAGAGCTCGAAGAGAAGCATGGAGTGCGCTCCGGGTCGATTAATCCCAACCTATTCCAGGATCAGGAATACAAGTATGGGTCGCTTTGCAATCCTTCGGCGGAGATTCGCGCGTTGGCTCTGGCGCACATGTTCGACTCTGTTGAAATTGCCACCCAGCTGGGCTCACGCGACATTTCGCTCTGGCTGCCCGACGGATCCAACTATCCCGGCACGCAAAGCATGCGCAAACGTATCGAATGGCTCGCGGAAGCTTTGCAGGCCACACACAGCAAATTGAAGCCCGGCCAGCGGCTTCTTGTCGAGTACAAACCCTTCGAGCCGGCGTTTTATCACACGGACATTGCAGACTGGGGTATGTCCGCTCATCTGGCGCGTGAAGCCGGTCCGCAGGCATTTGTCCTGGTTGACACCGGCCATCATTATCAGGGGCAAAACATAGAGCAGATTGTGGCGTGGTTGCTGCACATCGGCTTGCTGGGCGGCTTCCATTTTAATGACCGGCGCTACGCCGATGACGACCTGACAATCGGTTCCATCGATCCTTATCAGGTCTTCCGCATCTTCCATGAGCTGCATGCAGCCAAAGCGGACAAGCTGCCGCACGATGTTGCTTACATGATCGACCAGAGCCATAACCTGAAGGGCAAGATTGAAGCCGCGGTGCAAACCGTCTCCACCGCGCAGGAACTCTGGCTCAAGGCTGCTCTCGTCGACCGAGAGGAACTCGGCCGCTTGCAGGAAAAGTGTGATCTGGTTGCAGCCGAAGAGCTTTTCCGCGGCACCTTCTGGACAGATGTCCGTCCGCTGGTTGTGGAATGGCGTGTTGCTCGCGGCCTGCCCGCCGACCCGCTCAAGGCGCTTCGCAAGGATGGTTATGTCACTCGAATTGAGCGAGAGCGCGGTGGAAGACATTCTGTAGTGAACAGTTATGCCTGAACACTGTATTCTGTTGCGCAGCATTTGATTGTGCAATTTGATATAGGGAGACGCGCGCTTGCCCAAAGCAAAAATCAAGCGGCTGTACCTGATTCCGATTCTTTCCAAGGCGCTCGACGTTCTGGAACTGCTGGAGCAACAGAATGCGCCGGTGACGCTCGAGGATGTCTTTCAGAAAACGAATATTTCCAAAACCAGTGTTTATCGTATTCTGAAGACCCTCGTGCATCGTGGTTATGTGGCCCAGGCGCAGAACGGCCAGTACCGTCTCGTCTCGCGACCGCGGCGGCTTCGTTTCGGCTTCGCGGCTCAATCGGCCGAGATGCCCTTCTCTGTTGCCGTTGCACAAAGCGTTACCGCTGCTGCCGCAGCTGCCGGCGTGGAACTGGTGATGCTCGACAACAAGCAGGATCCGGACGTTGCCATCCAGAATGCGCACGAGTTTGTTGAAAAGCGCGTCGATCTGGTCCTTGAGTTCCAGGTGGAAGAGTACGTCGCACCGCACGTGGCGCACATTTTCAAAAAGGCCGATATTCCCCTCGTGGCAGTAGACGTGCCGCACCCCAATGCTACCTACTTCGGTGTGGACAACTTTGAGGTCGGTTATGAGGCTGGCTCTCTCCTGGCGCAGTATGCGCAGCGCAAATGGAAGGGCAAGGTGGATTATGTGCTCGGCGTTGGGTTCACTGAAGCCGGCAGCTTTGTGCAAGCACGTATTACCGGTGCGTTTGAAGGCATACGTGAGAAGTTGAAGGATATTCCCCAGGAAAGCTACATCAACCTCGATGGCAGAGGTATGCGTGCTCCAAGCCAACGCGCCATTGAAGGATTCCTGAAGCAGCATCGCAAAGGACAGAGGGTGCTGGTTGCGGCCGCCACCGACTCAAGCGCATTGGGCGTGCTGGATGCGGCCAACCATGCAGGTTGCGAGTCCGACTTTGCCATTGCCGGCCAGGACTGCATTCCAGAAGTTCTGCACGAGATGCGCAGCGGCAAGAGCGCAATTATTGGTTCGGTTTCACACGAAGCGGAGAGCTACGGACCACGGCTGATTCAATTGGGGATTGCGCTGCTTCGCGGATACACAGTCCCTCCGTACAACTACGTTCGTCATCGCGTGGTTACGCCGGAGAATATGAATTCCACTGAGGAAAACACCACCTCGGATGAGTAATTCGATCTGGCGATTGGGTACAACCTCTATGCCGTGCAACCTCGGATTTTTCACTTGAGTTCCAGATAAGAAACTTATCCCCTATTGGGGTCTTTGTGCTAATCTTTTAACTTGGGTTTATGCCCAATTACGCAAGGCGGTGCCTGAATGAGTCAAGCCTCTGTAGCTTCCCCTACATTGAAATTCCTCGAAGATCGCTGGGATGCGGGCGTTGCATCCAAGCTCGATGAACCTGAACTGCTTCGCTATCGGTCCAACCTTTTGGGCTCCGACCTGCGCATTACAAATTTCGCGGGCGGAAATACGAGTTCGAAAATCAAGGACACTGATCCTCTCAGCGGCGAACAGGTGGAGGTGTTGTGGGTAAAGGGTTCCGGAGGCGACCTGGGCAGCATTAAGCGCACCGGCTTTGCGACGCTTTACCAGGAAAAGCTGCTGGCTCTGGAGAAGATTTACAAGGGCGAAGAGTTTGAAGACGACATGGTTGCGATGTATCCCATCTGCGCCTTCAAGAACAATCCGGTTGCCGCATCCATCGACACTCCGCTGCATGGATTTCTTCCCTTCCCGCATGTAGACCACCTGCATCCGGATTGGGGCATAGCGCTCGCCGCATCAGCAAACGGCAAAACAAAAATGGACGAGTTCAACCGCGAGTTCAGCCACTCGCTGGTATGGGTGCCTTGGCAACGCCCTGGATTTGAGCTTGGGTTGATGATGCGCAATGCGATCAAGGAGAATCCCGGCTGTGACGGCATTGTGCTGGGTGGCCACGGCCTCTTTACCTGGGGCAATACACAGCGCGAATGCTACCTGAACACCATCACTTTGATTGACCAGATTGGGCAATTTATTGCCCGCCACGGCGATGCCAAAGGGCCCGCACGCTTCGGAGGCGAAGTTGTACCCGCACGGGACCATCGGAAAGATCTTGCCGCGCAGATTGCTCCGTTTCTTCGCGGGCGCGTGAGTGCGAAGAGCCGTGCCATTGCCAGCTTTACCGACGCGCCCGACGTGCTACAGTTCGTGAATTCGAAGGATGCGAAGGATCTTGCCTTCCTCGGCACAAGCTGCCCTGATCACTTCATCCGCACCAAGATTCGGCCGCTGTTTGTGCCATGGGCTGCAGGAGCAGATGTTGCCACGCTCAAGACTCAGATTGAGTCATCACTTGCTGAATACCGTGAGCAGTACACGGCGTACTACAAGTCATTCGCAACTCCGGACTCTCCCGCGCTGCGCGATACAAGCCCGACCGTTGTTCTGATTCCCGGCCTGGGTATGTTCAGCTTTGGCAAAGATAAGACAGAAGCGCGCATCACCGGTGAGTTCTACACCAATGCCATCCACGTGATGGAGGGAGCAAGCCTGCTTGGTGACGGCGAGGTGAAGGGCACATTGCCTCAGGTTGGAAAAGGCATGGACCCGAAGAGCTTCAAGGTCTTTACCAACTACGTCGCTCTGCCTGCGCTGGAGGCATTTCGCATCGAGTATTGGGCGCTTGAAGAAGCTAAGATTCGCCGCCGTCCGCCAGAGAAGGAGTTGAGCCGTCGCATTGCGCTGATTGTTGGCGGAGGCAGCGGCATTGGCCGCGAAGTTGCCCTTCTTGCCGCAGCTCGTGGTGCGCACATCATGTTGGCCGACCGCGATGAAACCGCCGCTGCCAATGTCGCCGCGGAGCTCAAGAAGATTACCTCGGCTGAATTCGTCGGGGTCACTGCGGTTGATATTCGCAAACGCGAGACGATTGCAGACGCCATCAAGGCTACCGTTGCGGCGTTCGGTGGCATCGACATTCTCATTAATACCGCGGCCATGTTCCCGTCTTCTCCCGATGGCGTAATTAACGATGCGATGTGGGCTACGACACTCGACATCAACGTTACGGCCAATTACCTGCTTGCCGATGAAGTCGCAAAGCTGTTCAACGATCAGTCGCTCGATGCGTCGATTGTTCTGACTAGCTCGGCCAATGCTGTTGTCTCCAAACGCGGCAGTGAGGCCTATGATGTGAGCAAAGCCGCGCTCTCGCACCTTGTCCGTGAACTTGCGGTTGGCCTATCACCGAAGATTCGCGTAAACGGCATCAGTCCGGCTACCGTCGTAAAAGGCTCTACCATGTTCCCGCGCGACCGCGTGCGTGCATCGCTCGCGAAGTACAACATCGCGTTTGAGGAGTCAATGAGCGACGATGAACTGCGCAATCTGCTTGCTACGTTCTACGCCAAGCGCACACTCACGCATCAGCCCATTGATCCGTCGGATTGCGCGGAAGCAATTCTCTTCCTCGCGAGTCCGAAGGCGCGCTGCACTTCCGGCCACATTATTCCCGTGGATGGTGGACTCACCGAGGCCTTTCTGCGGTGAGTTCGGACAATACGCTTCCGAACGACCAGCGAGCCCGCGTTGCAATCGATCTCGGCGCGGAGAGCTGTCGTGTCTCCCTGCTGCGCTGGCACGATGGAAAACCAGCGGTCACACTCGTCCATCGAATCGCCAACGGCCCGGTGCATGAGGGCAAGACATTGCGCTGGCCATTGCCCGCCATCCTCGCAGGCTTGGAAGATGGGTTGCGCAAGGCCGCGTCCATTGCGGACGAGGGGATTGCTTCCATTGGTGTGGACGGATGGGCTGTCGACTATGTTCGCCTTGGAGAAAATGGTAAGCCGATCGCACTTCCTTTCTGTTATCGCGACGAGCGCACACTTGCGACGCAAGCTGCCGTTGAACATCTGTTTGAGCCGCAGCATCTTTTCGAGCGCACAGGCGCGCAGCCAATTCGCATTAACACTCTTTATCAGTTAATGGCTGACGCGGAGTCCGGAATAGTTCCGACCGCACCCTGGGTCAATCTGCCGGAGTATGTTCTTTTCTGGCTAGGTGGCGCGCGTGTTGCTGAGTACACCAACGCCACGCATTCCGGCCTTGTCGACTTGAAAACCGGCAATTGGGCAGAGGACGTTTTCCGGGAGCTCGGACTCTCCATCGATGCGTCGCCGCCTATTGTTCACTCTGGATCCGTTGTGGGCCGACTGAAGGGGCCGCTGGCTGAATTGAACGCCTTCAAAAATACCGCGCTCATTGCACCGGCTTGTCATGACACGGCTTCCGCCATTGCAGGTATCGGATCGCAAATGGACGCGACTGCCTACATTGTTTCCGGAACCTGGTCCCTGGTGGGAACCACGCTGCCGAAGGCAATCAATACCGTTGCAGCACGCGAGGCGCGTTACACGAATCAAGGCGCAGCGGGTGGCGGATTTCTATTTCACTCCAATGTGAACGGCATGTGGCTCGTAAAGCAGTGCATGGAGAGCTGGGCGAAAAATGGACGTGGCTGGAAGATCGAAGACCTGGTGAAAGAAGCTTCAGGCATAGAGACAAACGGCACTGTCAATGTTGACGCAGAGCCACTCATGCTCGACAGCGATATGCCGCAGCGCATAAACGCGGAACTCACAGCACGCGGCTTCAGCCCTATTGAGGACGTAGCGGGAAATGAACCGAAATTTGCACGTGTGATTTTCGAGAGCCTGGCCGAACGCTACGCAACAGCGCTTGGCAGCCTGGAAGCAATGCTTGGCCGCAAGCTGGAGCGCATTCATATTCTTGGCGGTGGCAGCCGCAATCAACTACTTACTCGCTTGACCGCCGAGGGTACCGGACTCCCTGTTGAGACAGGACATACAGAGGGCTCCACCATCGGCAATTTCGCGGTGCAACTCGCAGGAGCAGCCACATCGGGTAAGACTCCAGGCAGAGAAGCAGTGCGCGACTGGGCCTGCGCACTCAGTGATTGCTAGCCGACAACTTGCACGGTTCCCCGCCCGAGAATATCTTCTACGCGCTCAATCCATCCTTTATCTGCTGCAACGCTCATCCCTTCCGGCTCAAGAATGACTGCGTACTCGCCCTTCTTCTCCAGGTGCAGCATGATCTTGCCGGGACCGGGCGCCGTATCAGCCGCACTCTTCAGTGCGGTGAAAGCCTCTTCCGTAACACGGTCCAGATTGAGTCGAATGCGCAAACCTGCCGGTAGCTTGATCTGCACGTCATCGAGCGGTTGAATACCACTGATGGAAAGCTTGGGCGCTGAATCCTCGTCACCCGACAGCATGCCACGAATCAAAACCGGCGCCTCAATCTTCAACTGCTGTGCCAGCTTTTCGTAATCGCGCGGGAACACAATCAACTCGATTTTGCCGGAGGCATCTTCCAATGCCGCCTGCGCATAGAGCTTTCCGTCGCGCTTGGTTTTTTGCACACGCAGCCCCATCATCATGCCTGCCACCTGAATTTCATCGGCTGGATCGGCATCTTTGCCCCAACGGCGCTCTGGCGGCTTGCGCTCCAGTGCTTCGGCAACAGAAATCACACCGGGCAGATTGCGAATTTTTTCTGCGTATTTGTCGAGAGGATGTCCGGAGACAAAGAAGCCGAGAACTTCCTTTTCGTTCGCAAGACGCTCGCCTTCTTCCCAGTCCGGGGCCTTGGGCAGATCATCGCCGCTTTTCCCAGACTTCGGTCCATCGTCGAAGAGACCAAACAACACAACCTGGCCTTGTTCGGCATCGCGCTGCGCCTTCTGCCCGCGTTCAATTGCCTTGTCGACAGCAGCAAACAGTGCACCGCGTGGTCCAAGGGAGTCGAGCGCCCCAGCCTTGATCAGCGACTCAATCACGCGCTTATTCATTACGCGCAGATCAACCTTCTCGCAAAATTGCCACAGGCTTGTGAAATGTCCGCCTACTTCTTCGCGCGCTTTCTTGATGCTTTCAATTGCATTGCCGCCCACGTTTTTCACGGCGGCAAGCCCGAATCGGATGGCTTCTCCGTGTGGCGTGAACTGCGCACCTGAGATCTGTACGTCCGGCGGTTCCACAGAGATACCCACTTCGCGGCACTCCTGGATGTACTTCACCACATTTTCCGGCTTCGAGGTTTCGCTCGTCAGCAGCGCCGCCATAAACTCGACCGGATAGTGCGTTTTGAGGTATGCGGTCTGGTACGAGACCAAACCATAGGCCGCAGAGTGAGACTTGTTGAAGCCGTATCCGGCAAACTTCTCCATCTGGTCAAACAGTTCGCCCGCGATGCCCTTGGGATGACCAAGCGCTGCAGCACCGCTCATAAAGCGGTCGCGCTGCTTAGCCATTTCGGCGGGATTCTTTTTACCCATTGCGCGGCGCAGTAAATCGGCTTCGCCCAGCGAGTAGCTGGCGACAACGTTCGCAATCTGCATCACCTGTTCCTGGTACACGATGACGCCGAGCGTCTCTTTCAGAATGTCTTCCAGCTCAGGCAACATGTATTCGACTTTGCGGCGGCCCCACTTGCGCTCGATGAAGTCGTCTGTCATGCCGCCCTGAATGGGGCCGGGGCGAAAGAGTGCCGTCAACGCAGTCAGGTCTTCAAGCT
>JAGWSG010000014.1 GCA_028876335.1 Acidobacteriota bacterium | reverse complement strand
TTGTTCGTGATTCTGGGCCTGTGTACGCTCGGTTCGCTTCTTTTGTCGAGGAAGTCGCGTGGGACAGTGACCGTCGATGACATGGGAGTCACGCGGCAGATCGGAGAGAAGAGCCAGAAGCTAAGGTGGAATGAGATTGAGGGGTACGTGACGATCTATGCCGGGATTGCGCTTGTGCCGCGCGAAGACGGCCAGATGATGGTGATTCCCCGATATCTCGATGATTTTGGTGGATGCAAAGCGGAGATTGAGGCGCGTGGAGTTCGCAATTTGCCACCGAGCAGTATGAAGGGATGTTGTTAGATTCCTGAGCCACGTGAGGATTGCTCTTCATCCGCCCCTAAGGGGCTCTGCCATATATTTGGCCGTGTTCCCAGGGTTTCGTCCGCATTTGCGGACTACACCCTGGGCTATTTTCGTTGAACCCCTCCGGGGTGCATTTGCGGCGGGACTGGACTGGGAGGATGCGGGCACCCGAGGTCTGTGGTTGGTTGAGAGGGATTTTGTGGCGGGGTGAGTGTCGAGGTATCCCACATCCCAACTGCAGGGATGTGGGGCACCCGAGATTTGTGGTTGGTTGAGGCTTAGCGATGGCGCATGGGCAGTGGCTTGCGCGTTTCAGGCTTCATGGTCGATTCCTCGACGGGCGAGGTTCCCTGAACGTCTGCGGAGAAGTCAGCGCCGGCGGGTACCAAATAGTTGGCCGCGCTTTGTCCATCCATTGAACTGGTGGCGATGCTGATGCGCGATGCATCAATACCCTTCTCAGTTACGAGATAGTCCTTGGCGTTGACGGCACGCTGGGCGGCGAATTCCATCACCTTTGCGCGCTTGTGGCGGGCGGCGTATTTCTCCTGCCTGGCGGTCTTCTCTTTTTCCGCTGCGCTGGAGGAGCCGACGATGACCAGTTTTGCGTCTGACTCTTTCTGCAGATCAAGGGCGACCTCGTCGAGGCATGCCTTGGCCTGGTTGTCTACGCGGGTTGGACGCCGCGCGTCCTGGTCAAAGGACATGGAGCACAAAGTACGGGTATGGGGAACGGGCGGTGGCGGCGGGGCGACGATGGTGACACTTGTGTCAGCTGAAGCGGTGTGGTTTTTGTCGTCTGCAACTTTGCAGCTGATGTTGACCGCACCGGTGGGCGCGCCGGCAGAGGAGAACGTGGCCGAAGCGCCGGACCCCTCAATGCTGCCGGAGCTGGCCGAGTAACTGTACGTGAGCGGGCGGTTTTGCGGGCTGACTGCGCTTGCGGTGATTGTGCTGCTTTCACCCGGCTTGATGGTGGCTGGGCTGGAAGAGCAACTGATGGTGGGAGGCTCGAATTCCTTTACGGTGTAGCCGGCGGTGCACTCGGCGGTCTGGCCGGGCTTGAGGCCCTCTTTGCCCTTCTTGCCTTCCTTGACGGTGCCTTTGACTGTGTAACTGCCGGGAGCGAGGGAAGAGGTGTCAACGGTGGCACTCTCACCCTGGCCGGTGACTCCGTCTCCGGACCAGGAGTAGATGACGTTGTTGTTCTTCTTTGTGCTGACCGAGCCGGCGGTTGCAGTGACCGTAACCTTTTCACCCTGGAAGATGGCCGGTGGCGCTGCGTTGCAGGACAGCGTGATGGGCGGAGCCTTTTTACACCCAGCCACCAGTGTGAGTATGGCGACCGTGGCGGTGGCAAGGATAAATTTCAATTCAGTTGATCGCATAGTTCTTTCCTCGCGTTCTGGGGAAGTAAAAGAGTACTCCTTTTTGCCAAGGATTTGCAGTGGCAAAATGGCGGGAGGCTCAGTTTGGATATGGACGCAGCTTTTGGCTGCGGTGTGGTGGCCGGGGGGAGTTACGCCGATTCAGGCATTTTGGGGCGGCGCGGCTTGAGTGAATTGTGTGTCCACGATCACGCTGGCGGGGCCATGAGGCCGATGCGGATTTATGGGTGGGCTTCCTGATGGGGAAAGGCTGTGACGCCAAGCGCGCGGGGTTGCGGCTCCGGATCGAGTCCGGGAGTGTGGGTGGATTAGATCAGGATCGTGCGCAATTCGCGCGCGCCTTTCTTAAGGGCCGGCAAACACTTTCGAAGCAATATAGTGCGATCGACACGCGAGACATGAGTGCCCACGTTGATGGCGGCCACAACTTGACCATTCCGCGTGGAAACCGGGACAGCAATGGAGCGCAGACCGGCCTCCAGCTCTTCGTCCACAATTGCGTAGCCCAGAGTGCGGACTTCCAGGATGGATTTTTTCAGTTCAGATATGCGGGTGATTGTCTTTGGCGTGAAAGTGCGAGGGGTGAGACCGCGAAGGTAGGTGTTCAGTTGATCGTCCGGCAGGGAGGCGAGCAGGACACGACCCATGGATGTGCAGTAAGCCGGGAGGCGGCTACCCACCGACAGGCCCGCAGCAAGGATGCGGCTGGCTGCCGAGCGGGCGACATACACAATGTCAGGACCGTCAAGCATGCTCATGGAGGACGACTCATGAAGCTGCTCGGTAATGCGCTCCAGAACAGGGCGTGCGGCCTCAACGACAGAAGATGAGGAGAGAAAAGAGAAACCGAGACGCAGAACCTGTGTCTTGAGGCGATAGACCTGGCGGGTGTGCTCCGCATATCCGAGGAGTTCAAGCGTGACTAGAATGCGGCGAATGGCTGCTCGTGAGAGTCCGGTGGCCTGGGAGATTTCAACGATGCTCCGGCCATCGGGGTGCGCCTCAAAGCTCTCAATCACGCGCAGGCCGCGAGCGAGCGACAACATGAAATCAGGATTGCCTGCGTGCGGGGAAAGGTCCCCCTGCGGAGCTTTGGTTCCCAACTTCATTGACGTTGCAGACGATTGGGAGCGCGATCGGGGCATGCGCGATTATCGCACATATTGTACAAATCAAGCTGAGTGGGTGATAATCGCCTGCATTTGAGGGAGGACGGATGGCGGAGTGGATGAGTCTGGCGGAAGCAATTGCCGCCAACGTGCATGATGGCGACACGATTGCGATGGAGGGCTTCACGCATCTGATTCCGTTCGCTGCCGGGCATGAGGTCATCCGCCAGAAGTTGAAGAACCTTTCGCTGATCCGCATGACGCCGGATCTGATCTATGACCAGCTCATTGGTGCGGGTTGCGCGAAGAAATTGACATTCTCCTGGGGTGGGAATCCTGGTGTCGGTTCGTTACACCGCTTCCGCGACGCGGTGGAGAACGAATGGCCCACTCCTTTGGAGATTGAGGAGCGCAGTCACAGTGATTTGGCCAATGCCTATGTTGCGGGTGCTGCGAATTTGCCCTTCTCCGTATTGCGCGGATACACGGGGTCAGACTTTGCGCGGGTGAACGATCGTATCCGCAATATCACGTGTCCGTTCACGGGGGAGGTGCTGGCTGCAACTCCTTCAGTGCGGCCGGATGTGACGGTGATTCACGCGCAAAAGGCAGACAGGAAGGGGAATGTCCTGCTGTGGGGCATTCTGGGCGTACAGAAGGAGGCAGTTCTCGCGGCGAAGAGGGCGATTGTGACGGTGGAAGAGCGCGTGGAGTCGCTTGATGCAGCACCGAATGCGTGCATTCTTCCTTCCTGGGTGGTAAACGCGGTTTGCAACGTGCCGCGCGGCGCAACACCCTCTTACGCGCACGGGTATTACGAGCGGGACAATGTGTTCTATCGCACGTGGGACCGGATAGCGCGGGACAGGGAGAGTTTCAACGCGTGGGTCAATCGCCACATCCACGGGACGAAGAACTTTGAGGAATATCTGCAGTCGCTGGCCGATTCAAGCGAGCAGGTGGTGTGAGGATGAGCGCGGACTATACAGCAGACGAGATGATGACGGTGGCGGCGGCGCGCATGCTGCGCAATGGCGCGGTTTGCTTTGTGGGGATTGGATTGCCGTCTACGGCGGCAAACCTTGCCCGGTTGACACATGCTCCGGATGCGGTGCTGGTTTACGAATCGGGACCGATTGGAGCGAAGCCATCTGTGTTGCCGCTGTCGATTGGCGACGGAAACCTGGCTGAGACGGCGGATACGGTCGTATCGACACCGGAGATTTTTCGTTATTGGCTGCAAGGCGGGCGAATCGATGTTGGTTTTCTGGGAGCGGCACAGATCGATCGATTTGCCAACATCAACACAACGGTTGTTGGACCGTACAACAAGCCGAAGGTGCGGTTGCCTGGTGCGGGCGGTGCGCCTGAAATCAGTTCATCGGCACGGGAAGTGCTGATTGTAGTGAAGCAGAACAAGCGTACATTCGTTGAGAAGCTTGATTTCATCACTTCGGTGGGATTTCTGACGGGCGGCGATGCCCGGGCCCGCGCAGGATTGAGTGGCAGCGGACCGGTGGCTGTGATTACCGACCTATGCATACTGCGGCCAGATCCGGTGACGCGGGAATTGAATGTGGTTTCGATACATCCGGGTGTGGAGCGCGCGACGATTGTGGCCAGTACGTGCTGGGATGTGCGATTTGCAGATGCGTGTATGGAAACTCAATCACCGCAACCGGAGGAGTTGAGTGTGCTGCGCGATTTGAAGGCACGCACTGCGGCAGCGCATGGCGCGCAAGGGGAGGCTGCTTGAGGCCAGTATTTCTTTGCGATGCAGTACGCACGCCAATTGGCAGGTATGGCGGAGCGCTTGCGACGGTGCGTCCGGATGATCTGGCAGCGATTCCGATTGGCGAACTTCTGCGGCGGCATCCGAAAGCCGATTGGAGCGCATTGGATGACGTCATTCTTGGTTGCGCCAACCAGGCTGGAGAAGACAACCGCAACGTTGCACGTATGGCGCTTCTGCTTGCAGGATTGCCGGAAGGCGTTTCCGGAACGACGATCAATCGCTTATGCGGCTCAGGGATGGATGCGGTGGGGACTGCGGCTCGAGCGATTGCATCGGGCGAGGCAGAGTTTGTGATTGCAGGTGGAGTGGAGTCAATGTCACGTGCGCCCTTTGTGATGGGCAAGGCGGAGGCGGCATTCCAGCGCTCAGCGGAAGTGTATGACACCACGATCGGATGGCGGTTTGTGAACCGACGCATGCGCGAAGCATATGGGACTGACTCAATGCCTGAGACGGGAGAGAATGTGGCGCGCGCGTGCGCTGTGGAACGCGAGGCGCAGGATGCATTCGCATGGCGAAGCCAGATGCGTTTCGCGCGCGCACAAAGAGAGGGTTTCTTTGCCGAGGAGATTGTTCCTGTTGTGGTGGCAAGTAAGAAGGATACGACTACCGTTGATCGCGACGAGCACCCGCGGCCGGAAAGCACACTTGAGAAACTCGCATCGCTGAAGCCACTTTTTGCAGGCGGCACAATAACAGCCGGGAATGCTTCAGGAGTGAATGATGGAGCAGCCGCGATGATTGTGGCATCAGAAGATGCCGTGCATCGACATGGGTTGCGGCCGCGGGCGCGGATACTCGGTATGGCTGCGGCCGGTGTGGCTCCGCGTGTGATGGGCATTGGTCCAGTTCCCGCGACGCAAAAACTGCTTGGTCGATTGCAGATGAGCATCGGCAATTTTGATTGGATTGAGTTGAATGAAGCATTCGCAAGTCAGGCACTCGCCTGCTTGCGGCAGCTGGGGCTGGCGGACGATGCAGAGAATGTGAATCCAAATGGTGGAGCCATTGCGTTGGGGCACCCGCTGGGAATGAGCGGTGCTCGCTTAGTGCAGACGGCCGCGCTGCAACTTGAGAAATCCGGCGGGAAACTTGCCCTTGCAACCATGTGTATCGGTGTGGGACAGGGTATCGCGATGGCCATTGAACGTGTCCAGGGAGGTTGAGTGATCGAGACATCTCACGTGGAAATTGCAGAGCCGGGTACCCAGCCTGACCATCTTTACCCACCGTACGTATCGACGATTACCAGGTCGCAGCGCCTGCCACTCGTATTGCTGCCCAAAACCCTTACGGAAAGAACAGGGCCGGCATTTGGTCATGGAATTATTGGCGGAGACGGCAATCATTTGACCAGTCATCACGGTGGAGATCCGGTGGGCGAACGGATTTAAGTGCATGGCCGCGTACTTGAAGAGGACGGACGTCCGGTTCGAAATGCGCTTGTGGAGATTTGGCAGGCCAATGCGGCGAGGCGTTACCGGCATAAGGTGGACACGTACGACGCGCCGCTTGATCCAAACTTTACCGGTGCGTGAAGAGTAATGACAGACGGAGAAGTCCGATATTGCTTCAAGACGATTAAGCCGGGGCCATACTCGTGGGGGCAATCATCACAATGCGTGGAGCTATTGCACATTCACGTTTCTCTCGTTTGGTGCGCGCATTCTTTCCCGCCGGATTACGCAGATGTACTTTTCCGGCGATTCATTGTAGCCGCTGGAATGCGGATAGAAAGTAAACGGACGGAAGACGGAATCGAAAGTGGAAAGAATGCCGCTTACGATTGGGAATGCTATGGAGTGCGGACTTTTTTGCGGCCGTCTAACGCCTTTTCGCAGTGAGAGGCGATACCGAAGTGACGTCGATAATAGACTGTCCGGCCATCAGTGGAAATAGCTCAATGTACATTAGCAACGAATTGTCTTCTGCAAATTGAATGTGCGAGCGATATGTCTCGCGAATCGCAAAGACAAGTTAGGACTTACTTCGTGAATACGGAAATCGTGCGGGCTTTTGTGCGGAA
>JAGWSG010000134.1 GCA_028876335.1 Acidobacteriota bacterium | reverse complement strand
GTGATCGATGGCGTGCGTGCTCAACACAACCGTCTCGCCGGCCTTGTGCGTCTCATTGCCCAGAATAAAGTCATCCGCACAGTAATCCGCCGTCACGCCAAAGCCGCCCATACGTTGGACTGTCTGCTTGCGAAAGGCCATTGTCGGGCCAAGCGTGAACTGCATCCCTTCCATCATCCGCGCAACAAGCACGCCCGCCGTCATCTCCACGGACATGCCCACCGCTTCAAGCCGCGCCCACAGCCCGCCCTCCGCAGCCACTCCGCGATACGGGCAGCACATGCCGCCCACACGCGCATCGGCAAAGGGCAACGCAACTGCGCGCAGATACTCCGGCGCAACAAGAACATCGCTGTCGCTGATCACAAGAATGTCGTGCGCGGCCATCGCAAGCATATGCTCCATTGAAATTGCTTTGTCGTTGATCCAGTCTGGCTGGCCGCCCGTGGAGAGGAACTTTGCCGGAATATTCGGATGCCGTTCAGCAACGCGGCGCGCAATCGCCAAACCCGCGTCGCCTTCAGACCGGGCGCAAAATAGGATCTCGTAGTTCGGGTAGTCCTGCGTAAAAAATGTCTCGAGATACGCCTCAAGACCGGGGTCGGCACCATGCATCGGCTTCAGCAGCGTAAGGGGCGGCGTAAAGCCCGGACGCTGCTTCAGATTCGCCAATGCAGCCCGGCGCTCACGCAGGAAGCGCGGCACCGCAGCCAGCGTCATGCCGGTAAAGACAGTGGAAGTAAGAAGGCCAAACGCGGCCACGGCAAGCAGGACGTACCACATGCAAGATTAAGAATATAGGACAGGCTCCTTGGCGCGGCTAATTACTCCGGCGCTTGTCAGCGATTGATCAAATTGATGATTGCCACTCCACCTAAAAGGAAAACCAAAAAGAGGAGAATCCGAATAAGCCAGGGGCGCATTGCTCGAAGTTCCGCTTTGGCGAGCGTTAGTAAGGTCGGCAGCTGCGGAGGATACTTCTCGTGAAGGAGCTTGGCCTCATACTTGGCGCGATCAAAAATTAAGCCGTTTCCAGCTAGCAGATCCGACGCGAGGTTCTCAAAACTCAGGATTCCAAGCAGCAAGGTAGACACATCTATCACTCCGCGCGGATTGGATTCCGAAACGCGCGCCGCATAAGCAAGTGCCATCTTCGTATCACGCGCAAGCTTGATGTTTGTTTTGAAGTGTTGCTTTTCCGGATTAGATCGCTCTGCCGGCCAAAGAGCATTTGACAGCAAATCCAAGTTTTCTCTTATCCATTCAATTTCAATTCCGTGTGCTTCGTGCTTTGACTCACAGACGACACCGCGGAGTAGGTCGAGAACACTGATCTCCTGTTCATCGGCAGCCAAAGCCTCGTTGCGCGCACGAAAAACTGCGCGACGCGCAGATTGCGTATAGCGTTCAAACATCTCCCAACTCTTCTGCCGCTACCGTTTGGTCACAGTTTTCGCATTCACCACCGCAGGCTTACGCAGCGGCACAATCGCTCCAGGCGCGGTGGGCACGCCCTGCTGGAAGCGCGAAAGCATTTCACTCCGCACATACTCGACGAAGTTCTGCATCTGCCGGTTCATCTCTTCCATGCGCTCCCGCATCTGCAAAATGATGGCGATGCCTGCAATGTTCACACCAAGGTCGCGCGCCAGATTCAGAATGAACTCCAGCCGCTCCAGATCCTCATCCGTGTAGTAGCGCGTGTTGCCTTCCGTCCGGGATGGCTTCAGCAAACCTTCACGCTCGTAAAGGCGCAGCGTCTGCGGATGGATCTCATACATCTCAGCCACCGCTGAGATCATGTACACGCCTTTGGATTTCCGTTTCGCCATGCTCGCCCAGTCCCTTAGACCCCAGGTCCCTCAGCTTAAAGCTTCTCAAACAACTTCGCCCGCGGATCCTGCGGATTCAGCTTCGCCAGTTCGCGCATAATCTCGCGGCTGCGCTCATCATGCAAATGCGGTACCGCAACTTCTACTGTCACAATCTGGTCGCCGCGCTGGCCCGGATGCGATGCGCTCTGCACGCCGCGCTCACGCATACGCAGCTTCTGCCCGCTCTGCGTGCCCGGCGGAATCTTCAGCTGCGCGCGCCCGTCGATGGTCGGCACATCCACCTTCGCGCCCAGCGATGCTTCAGGCACGCTGATCGGTACCGTCACGTGGATATCATCGCCCATACGCGTGAACACCGGATGCGATCCCGTCCGCACGATCACGAACAGGTCGCCAGCCGCGCCGCCATTCAGCCCGCCATTGCCCTTGCCCTGCAGGCGAATGCGTTGACCGTCCCGCGTACCCGGCTTAATGCGGAACTCGACCGATTCCGTGCGGTGCACAAGCCCTTCACCGTGGCAGGTGGAGCACGCATGCGTCGTACGGCCGGTGCCGTTGCAGCGCGGGCACGGAATGTTGAACTTCATCCGTCCACCCATCTGCGTTACCCGGCCCGTTCCATTGCACTCCGGGCACGGCATGGGCCCGCCCGCATGCGCCTGGCCATGACAAGTGGGACACGTCTCCTGCCGATGGATCTGCAACCGTGCCTGCCCACCACGAATCGCACTCCAGAAGTCGACTGTCGCCTGGTACTCCAGATCCGTACCCGGCTGCGGGCCGCGCGGTTGTTGCTGCTGCGCTCCCGAAAAAATTCCGGAGAAAATGTCCTTGAAGCTGCCCCAACCTGAACCCGCACTCGTCTGCGCGCCGCCGCCAAAACCCGAAAAATCGAACCCGCCAAAATCCACCGGGGGCCGTCCACCTGACGCCTGCTGCCGCGCATATGCCTCGGCCTGCGCCGGGTCAATCTGGTCGGAGTAAAAGCCAAGCTGGTCGTAAATCTTCCGCTTCTTCTCGTCACTGAGAATATCGTTGGCTTCAGAAATTTCCTTGAACTTCTCCTCGGCCTTCTTGTCCCCGGGATTCACGTCCGGATGATATTTGCGCGCAGCTTTCCTGAACGCCTTGCGAATCTCCTCGGCCGTGGCGGTTTTCTTCACGCCCAGCGTTGCGTAATAGTCTTTTTGCGTCGTCGTCGCCATTTGGGTTTTCTTATCTCAATTCAGCGTACACGGTACTGCAGAAGTTGCCTGCATGTAATCTGCCAGGACAAACCGGCTCGCACCCCGTACCTGACAACAGTCTGAAAAACAAGCCGGGGTGAACGACCTTCGCCGTCCACCCCTGGGTTCATCCGCCCCGCAAGGCGGCATTGCCTGAACGGCTAGCTCTTCTTTTCGTCCACGTCCACGTACTCAGCGTCGATCACGCCTTCGTCCTTCTTGGCTTCTGCACCGCTCTGCTCAGAAGCGCCGCCCGCCGCAGCTTCTCCGCCGCCAGCACCGCCTTCCGCCTGAGCAGACGTCGCCTTGTACATTGCCTCGGCAAGCTTGTGGCTCGCTGCGGTCAGCTTCTCGTGAGCAGCCTTCAGCTCATCGGCGCTTGGCGTGCCTTCCAGCGTCTTCTTCGCTTCGGCCAGTGCCGCTTCCACGTCGGTCTTGTCCGCGGCCTGCACCTTCTCGCCGGCATCCTTCAGCATCTTCTCGATGTTGTAGACCATGCCATCAAGCTGGTTGCGCGCTTCAATTTCATCGCGCTTCTGCTTGTCTTCTGAGGCGTGCGCTTCGGCTTCCTTCGCCATCTTCTCTACCTCTTCCTTGCTCAGGCCAGAGCTGGAAGTGATGGTGATGCGCGTATCCTTGCCCGTCGCGTTGTCTTTCGCAGTCACGTTCAAAATGCCGTTCGCATCAATGTCGAACGTCACTTCGATTTGCGGAACGCCGCGCGGCGCCGGAGGAATGCCCGCCAGCTTGAACTTGCCCAGCGTACGGTTCTGCCCCGCCATCGGACGCTCGCCCTGAAGAACATGTACCTCAACTTCGGTCTGCGAATCCGCAGCCGTCGAGAAGGTCTCCGTCTTCTTGGTCGGAATCGTCGTGTTGCGCGGAATCATCGGCGTCGCCACACCACCCAGCGTCTCAATCGACAACGTCAGAGGCGTCACGTCCAGCAACAGCAGATCCTTCACTTCGCCCGCCAGCACGCCGGCCTGCACAGCTGCGCCCACAGCAACCACTTCATCCGGATTCACGCCGCGATGAGGCTCCTTGCCGAACAGCTGTTTCACCAGCTCCTGGATCTTCGGCATACGTGTCTGGCCGCCTACGAGCACAACCTCGTCAATCTGACCTGCTGTAACGCCCGCATCGGTCATCGCCTTCTTGCAGGGCTCAAGCGACCGCTCCAGAAGATCGGAAACCATCTGCTCCAGCTTCGCCCGCGTCAGCTTGCGCACCAGGTGTTTTGGCCCCGTGGCGTCCGCCGTAATAAACGGCAGATTGATCTCGGTTTCGAGCGTCGTTGAAAGCTCAATCTTGGCCTTCTCCGCCGCATCCTTCAGGCGCTGCAGGGCCATCTCATTGCCCTTCGAGCTCAGGTCAAGGCCTTCCTCAGTCTTGAACTCCGCAATCAGCCAATCCACAATGCGCTGGTCCAGGTTGTCGCCGCCCAGGTGCGTGTCACCGTTGGTCGACTTCACCTCAATCACGCCTTCGCCCACTTCAAGAATTGAGATATCGAACGTACCGCCGCCAAAGTCATACACGGCAATCGTCTCGTCCTTCTTCTTGTCCAGGCCATACGCCAGCGCAGCCGCCGTCGGCTCGTTCACAATGCGCTTCACATCCAAGCCGGCGATCTTGCCCGCGTCCTTCGTTGCCTGGCGCTGCGCGTCGTTAAAGTATGCCGGGACAGTGATTACGGCTTCCGACACCGTCTCACCGAGATACGCCTCGGCCGATTTCTTCAGCTTTTGCAGAATCATCGCCGAGATCTCAGGCGGAGTGTATTCCTTGCCCTGCGCCACAACGGCCACATGGTCGCCCTGCTGCACCACCTTGTAGGGCACCATCTTCATCTCATCGCTCACTTCGTTAAAGCGGCGGCCCATAAAGCGCTTGATGGAGAAAATAGTATTCTCCGGATTCGTGATCGCCTGGCGCTTGGCCACCTGGCCAACCAGCCGCTCGCCGCTCTTGGAGAAGCCCACGATCGAAGGCGTAGTCCGCGCACCTTCTTCATTTGCAATCACTTTGGGTTCGCCGCCCTCGAGTACGGCGACGCATGAGTTGGTCGTTCCGAGGTCAATTCCAATAATCTTTGCCATAGTCTTCCTGCCTGCCGGGAGAGATTGTCTATCGCTATATAAGATGCATCATTGAGTGTATTAGTGTCAACTTTTCTTGATAGAAATACACACAAGCATAACGCGACCAAAATCACAAAGCAAAACAAACCGCATCAAGCAGTTAGCAGATACTTACAACCGCACTGACATCCCCGGGCCCCCGGGTTTAATCTCAAAAGGTTGGGCACAATGACGTCTACTGAAGCTCAGGCCCGCTATCCGCTGACCCAGGGAGTCAATCCCTGGCTGGTTACCGTTGCCGTCATGCTGCCCACTTTCATGGAAGTGCTGGACACGGCAATCGCCTCGGTTGCGTTGCCCTATATCGCCGGCAGTCTCTCCGCCACCAACTCTGAAGCAACCTGGGTCCTCACCAGTTATCTGGTCGCCAACGCCGTCATTCTTCCTGCATCCAACTGGTTCGCGCGCCGCTGGGGACGCAAGCGCTTCCTGCTTTTCTGCGTCGTCCTGTTCACCATCGCATCGTTCTTCTGCGGCGCTGCCCCTTCTCTTGGCGTCATTCTGCTCGCGCGCGTCGTGCAGGGCGCAGGCGGCGGCGCACTTCAACCGCTTTCGCAATCCATCCTGCTTGAAAGCTTCGAGCCTGCCAAGCGCTCCATGGCCATGGCTGCCTACGCGCTTGGCATCGTGGTCGCCCCGGTCCTCGGCCCCACCCTCGGCGGCTGGCTCACAGACACCTACAGTTGGCGCTATGCCTTTTACATCAACATCCCGGTCGGCATCATCGCCGTCCTCCTCATCGCGCGCTTCGTCCACGATCCGCCGTACATCAAGAACGCCAAGGTAGGCGCATTCGACAACCTGGGCTTCGGCCTGCTCATCGTCTGGACCGGCTGCCTGCAGGTCGTTCTCGATAAGGGGCAGGAAGACGACTGGTTCGCAGCAAACTGGGTCCGCTGGGCAGTAGCCGCCCTCATCATCGCCTTCATCGCCTGGATCTGGCGCTCATGGACAAATCCAAAAGGCCTCGTCGACCTGCACGTTCTGCGCGACAAAAACTTCCGCACCGGCTGCATTCTCATCGCCTTGCTCGGCATGTGCATCTACATCACCATCACAATCCTCCCGCTCTACTACCAGGAGGTCATGGGCTACACCGCCTTCGCTGCCGGTCTTGTCGTCGGCCCGCGCGGCATCGGATCATTCCTCGGCTCGCCCGCCGTCGGTATCCTCGGCTCACGCGTGGATAATCGCAAACTCCTCTGCGGCGGCTTCATTGGCTTCGGCATCTGCTCGCTTTACTTCGGACATGTCAATCTCGATATTGGCCCTTTCACTCTGCTGCTGCCCATCATGCTCACCGGCTTCGCGTTGAGCTTCGTCTTCGTACCGCTGGCCACAACGACAACCTCCACGATCAGGCGCGAGGAAATGGGCAACGCAACCGGCCTCTTCAACATGCTGCGCAACATCGGAGGCTCCATCGGCATCGCCATGGCAACCACCGCCCTCATTCGGCGCGCCGCCCTGCACCAAACCGAATTGAGCACTCATCTCACCCCATCGAGCAGCGTGCTCCAACAACAGTCGGCTCAAATCTCCGCCTATCTGGGTGGACACCTCGGCCACGCTCAAGGCCACTCCGGCGCGCTCGGACTTATCTACGGCCTGATGGAACAACAATCCGTCCTGCTGGCTTACATCGACATCTTCCGTTGGACAGCGCTGCTTGCCTTCTTCTGTGCCGGCGCAGTCTGGCTATTTGACAAGCCACCAAAGAACCTGAAGATGCCTGAAGGAATGCACTAGGCTATCGAGCGCTGCACATTATTGCGCCCCGGGGCTCATACTATCCTTGGCACGAGCTTTGTCAGGGACAAAGATTGCCCGCTCACATCCTAAATTCCTAAGAATCAAGACCTTATCCGTAAGTTCTTTAAACTTGGCCTTGGCTTTCGCAAGATTTCCGCTAAACCATTTGCCATCAAGACCCTGCAACTAAGTCATTTGTATTGAAGAATTTAGAGCTCCATGGTTTCCGTAACTCAAAGAAAAACATAGATGTTAGCCACAGAATCCATAATGTTTTTTAAGACGCAGCGCCCCAGAAATCCCTCCAGCCACAGAAGTTCCAGCACGTATCCTGCCTTCGGGAGTGATCGATTTGCCAACTCAACCCGCATCACCGGCTTGGCTCCGCGAAACACCGAACGGAATCACCCTCGCCGTCCGTGCCCAACCCGGCGCAAAGCGTACGGCCATCGTTGGCATTTATGGAGAAGGCGAATCGGCACAACTGAAAATCGCAGTGCAGGCCCCGCCGGTTGAAGGTCGCGCCAATGACGCACTCATCGATTTCCTGGCCAGGAAGTTCAACTTGCCAAAGTCATCCGTTCAGATAGTCACCGGCGAGTTATCTCGCAGCAAAGTCTTCGTCATGAGTGGAGTTAGCATCGCAGATGCTATTCAACGACTTGCTCCCTGAAAACCCTTCGTAACTCGAATTCAGCAACTTCCCGTCCTATACTTGGCTCACACTTTCCGCGAAGGACTGGCTCGGCATGCATTTGCGCAGACAATCTGCACCGTATTGGATTGCATCTCTCATCCTTACCGTCCTGCTGGGCTTCCCTCAGCATTCGCTCACCCAGCAGCTCGGCGACTTTGCGGTGGAGGGTTACGTCACATCACTGCAACCTCCCAATGGTTTTGTGGTCAGTGGACGCGAAGTTACCACCAAGGCCGATACCGGCTATGGGATGCTCAAAGACAAGACCGCCTATTCAAACAGCCCATTGCGCAATGCTCTTCAGCCGGGAGCATACGTCTACATACAGGGTGACACCACAAAACATGGAATTGCCGCACGCGCCATTCTGTTTCGCGATGACTGGGATGACAAGCTTTCCGGGACCGGCGTCATAGACAAAATCATCGCGCGGAGTCCACAACTTGAGGTGCGTGCCGACGGGTATCTCATTCGCATCTCTCGCACAACCCAAACAGACTTTCAGGGAAACTCGAAATCAATAAGTGACATGACGACAGGCGAGTGGCTTCATTTCGAAGGCAAGCGCGGAAGAGATGGCGTTGTAATGGCCGAAAAAGCCGACTTTCTTCCGCCGCGTCTGCCAAAACGCACGCCGGCAAAAAGTGCAAGGCAGGAAGGTGCCCAGCCGTTGGCTTCGATGACCAGCAGAGACTCGCCTAAGTCGCAAAACACAGCCGACAAGTCTCCCTCATCTGCAGAGGATGCGTTCGCTCCTGGTAGCAGGGTGCCGCTCAGTTGGTTTACCGCCGCACATGTACTTCCTACAGATTCACCACTGCAAAAGCGGGTGGAACGCGTCGGAATGCGTCTCGTACCCCCATACCTGAGCCAACTGCCCGCCGATAATCCGCTCAAAACAGACTTTCACTTTTACGCCGTTGACCACGGAAAAGACCGCAACATCTATTTTTTTGACGGCGGGGTTATGCTGGTGCCGACCACCGTCATCGAGCGCCTGAAGAACGACGATCAACTAGCTGCAATGCTCGCCGACGGGATCGCCTTTTATATGCAGCGTCAGGCCGCGCGGTTCCTTCGGGACAGCTGGCTATTGAACAGCGCTGTAGTGGCGGGCGATGCTGCCGGTTTCTTCGTTCCCGGAGTCGGGCTCGGCGTTGGTCTCGCAAGCGGAGCAATCGGTTCTCAGGAATGCAATGACATGCAAAAGGAACGGGCACGCATCGCACTGGCTCTCATGTCCGATGCCGGCTATGACCCTTGGCAGGCACCAGAAGCCTGGCGGCTTCTCGCACCAAGGAAACTACCCCGCGATTTGTTCGATCTGAAGTATCCGCCCATTAGCAAGTACGAGCTGAACTTCCTCTACCTGCAATACAGTCCCGGCCTGAAAGCCGGAGCACCAAGCACAAGCTAGCGCGCCATGTGGAACGCCGCTTCCAGCGCCTCTTCCGGTTCGGGCCGCACGCGAAAATCCGCATGCGCTTCGGCGAAGAGGACCTTGCGGTCCTTTGCGATGACGTAAGTCGCAGGCAACGGAAGTCGCCAGCTCTGGTCGCCGTTCACAAACGGAATATTCACCAGAATCGACTTGTAGTAGTCGCGGTGATATTCCGGCACCGTGTAGACAAGGCCAAATTGCTCGGCCACTTTGTTGTCCACGTCCGTCAGCACCGGAAACGGCAGCCCATGCTGCCCGATCATGAAATCGGACTGCCGCGCAAGCTGCGGCCCAATCGCAACCATCAGCGCACCATGTTCGCGAATGCGACCGTAGGCATCTCGCCAGGCCTCAAGCTCCGTCATGCAATACGGGCACCAGCGTCCGCGATAGAACTTCACAATCAGCGGACCAAGCTCCAGTAGATCCACCGAACGCACCAGTTTGTTCGCGGCATCTTTCAGCGCAAACTCCGGCGCCGTTGCGCCAACAGGTAGAATCCGTTCCTCAATGCCCGTCGTGAACAACTCTTCGACAGCACGCTCACTCACCGCCAACCGCTCCGGCTGCACAAGCCCGCGTGTGTTCGAAGTAATCTCGTCAAGCTGATCCTGAAGAGGAGTCATTCCACCTACCGCCCAAACTTCTGCCGGCCGCCAAGCCCAAGTCCGCCGAGGCCGCCGCGCATCATGGCTTTGGCCAGTCCGCCGCCTTTGCCCATCTGCTTGAACATCTTCGCCATCTGCGCATACTGCCGCAGCAACTGGTTTACGTCCTGCACGCTCGTGCCTGAGCCGGCTGCAATGCGCTTCCTGCGCGAGCCGGAGATGATGTCGTGATGTGCCCGCTCGTAGGGCGTCATCGAGCTGATAATCGCCTCCAGCCGCGTGAATTGCTTCTCGTCCACATTCTTCGCAGCCTGCTGCATGCCGGCAAACGGACCCACACTCGGCATCATCTTCATGATCGATTCCATCGATCCCAGCTTCTTGATCTGCTTCAACTGGTCGCGGAAGTCCTCCAGCGTAAACCCGTCGCCCAGCAGTGCCTTCTTAGCGAACTCTTCGGACTTCTTGCGGTCGAGCTTCTCTTCTGCTTTCTCAATCAGCGACATCATGTCGCCCATGCCCAGAATGCGCCCAACAATACGGTCCGGATGGAACGGCTCAAAGGCATCCGGCTTTTCTCCCACACCGATGAACTTGATCGGCTGCCCCGTCACATTGCGAATCGAGAGCGCCGCGCCGCCGCGTGCATCGCCGTCCATCTTGGTCAGCACCACGCCCGTCAGCCCAAGCCGCGAGTGAAACTCCTGCGCCGAGTTCACCGCGTCCTGGCCGGTCATGGCGTCGGCCACAAACAGAATCTCCTGCGGATTGAGCAGTTTCTTCAACTGCTCCATCTCGCCCATCAGGTCTTCGTCAATGTGCAGGCGGCCTGCCGTATCCACAATCAGCGTGTCGAAGCCGAAATTGCGCGCCTCGCGCCGCGCCTCCTGCGCCAGCCGCTCAACCAACTTGGGGCCCGGCTCCTCGTTATTCGTCTTGCCTTCGTAGATCTTCGCGCCAATTGACGTGGCAACCACCTTCAACTGCTCGCGCGCCGCAGGGCGATAAACGTCGACAGAGACCAGAATGGGCCTGTGCCCGCCTTTCTTCAGCCATGCTGCCAGCTTGCCGCTCGTGGTGGTCTTTCCGGATCCCTGCAGGCCCGCCATCAGAATCACCGTCGGCGGCTGCGGCGCAAACTTAAAGCGCGCCGTGTCCTTGCCCAGCAGTGCAATCAGTTCGTCGCGGACGATCTTGATTACCTGCTCGCTGGGGGAAAGCGCCGTCAGCACCTCCGAGCCCACAGCCTTCGAGCGAATATGCTCGATCAGCTCTTTCACGACGTTCAGGTTCACGTCGGCTTCCAGCAGCGCCACGCGAATCTCGCTCAGCGCCTCCTGGATATTCTCTTCAGTCAGCGTGCCCTGCCCGCGCAGGTGCTTGAAGGCCCGCTGTAATTTGTCTGTCAGATTGTCAAACATAGCTCAGCTTCTAGTCTATCGTGGCGCGGACGCTGCTTGAAAACTGGGCTCATCGCCCGGCAATACGGCCATCCACCAGCACCTGTGCGTCGCCGCTGCTCCGGACAAATTTCAAAGGAACCTTCGACGCCTCAACCCTCACCTTTGCATGACCGTTCGCGACCAGTCCACAGTCAAAACGCACCCGATTAAATCGCGCAACTCCGCGGCCACTCACGTGAATCTGGCTGGTTGCCAGGTCGGGTCTCTCGGCTGCAAGCCGCAAGGCGCCGACGGTCGAGTCTTCGACATTCAATTTCGCTTGGTCGCCGACTCCGAGCCAATCAGCGTACAGGTCTGAATTCCTCACCGTGACAGAGGCCTCATTGCTGACAATCAACTCGTCTATAAGCGAGTTTTCAAACGTAAGCTGTGCATGCCCAATTGCGTAAACATCCCATGTATCCACGTTGACATTGTTCAACCTTAGATGAAACCCGCAATTGGACTGACCCGCGGCCGGAAATTCGAAAGGCTTTGAGGCTGTTCCCATCCGTCCGTGAGGAAGCCGCAATGTTCCCTGGCAATCAGGAGTGAGGGCCAGTTGCGCGCGATCGATATCCTCAAGTTCTGCTCGGGCGTGCCCGTGCAGATACAACAGGAAGATTTGCAGTCGGGCATTTTGCAGTTCGGCGCGAGCGCCCGATCCCATCATTAGCGTTCGACTGAATGGCCTTTCCACCGGAATATGCGCGAACTGTAGCGAATCATTCTCACTGCTGTGGGTGGAAAGAAACACCAGGTCAAGTCCGTTCGCTTTCACCTGGCTATCATGAGAGATTTCAAGCTCAAAAATTGTCAACCCATCGAGCCGCGCCTTCGCGTGATCCAGGTGCAATTCCGAGTTCAGCGTCTTGAAATTTTCGACCTCAATCTGACCACGAACGCCCCACATCGGGTGCGCCGTTCCAATCGGTCGCATTGTCGAGTTGCGCACCACAATGTGTGCTGGCCCCTTGCAATTCAATCCACTGATTCCATTCGCTGCACCCGGTGGATCTGCCACGGTCAGCGCTACTCTGTCCAGTTCGAGCCTTGCACCACTCATGACTTCAATCGGTCCGTGCAGCTCAAGTGTCAAGTTCCGTAGTGTCAATCTCCCCTGAACAACCAGCGAACCGTCGTGGCGGTAGCTGCCGCCGACGACTACCAGACCATCATGCAGAGCTGGCAATTCTGTCTGGGCGCCTCCGGGCGCACACGCGAAGGCATAAACCGCAAAGAAGACACTCAGGTTCCGGAGAATTTTCATCGCTCGAAGAATAGGCGTCTCCTGGGCGTCGGTCCATCCAATCCATGAATCACTCTGTCGGAATTTTGTGCAATATCACGAGAGCAAATCTGGATCTTCGGCCAGGAGGAAGTCTGCGACAGATTGCCAGTAGTGGGCAGTTGGCTTGTAGAAAGGCTCGTTGTGACTTAAACCTTTGAAAATATTCAATCGCGCACGATCACCGCACCACCGCGCCATCTCTTCAGCCATTGCGATTGGGAAAAGTCGATCGCCCGTGGAATGAACAAACAAGATGGGCTGCGTGGCAGCACGCAGTGCTGGTTCCGACTCCCACACAGGCGGAACCAAGGCCGTGAGAAAGGGAGGAATACAAACCCGCCGTGCAGCCGCCCGAAACCCCGTGAAGCCTGCACACAACACAAGCCGATGCGCTT
This sequence comes from Acidobacteriota bacterium, assembly GCA_028876335.1. GTDB lineage: Bacteria > Acidobacteriota > Terriglobia > Terriglobales > Acidobacteriaceae > Telmatobacter. The sequence goes on along the minus strand of JAGWSG010000134.1, from coordinate 64,871 downwards.
GCACCCGGTTGAGTATTGCAGGGACGATGCCTGTACCCAGTGAAAAGCCCAGCAAGGAGATTGGTCCTGGCACAAATTCCGACAGACGTGCGTGCGCGGCGATTGCGTCATTCTCCAGTTGCTTCGGAGTCGGCCAGCCTGTGCTGCGTCCATATCCTGAGTAGTCAAAAACGAGCGACGCAATGCCACAAGCCGCCATGAACAGCTGAATGCGCTGCCACTGCACCACAACTTCCCCAATGCCGTGGCAGATAAGAACAGTTGCTCGCGTTTGTTCTTTCGCCGGAGCAGCAAATGCCGCATCCAGTTCATTGCGCCCGCTTGCAATGCGAAGGCGATTCAGCGCCAGGCCGTCAGGCGGCGACGCGCAGGCGGGTATGCGGCCAAGCACTTTGTCGCGAACATGGATCGCTCGACTACCTACGGTAAGTGCGAAGGCAAAGGCATTCCGCTGTGCGGCATGAATGCCCCCACTATCGACCAAGGCAGCCCGCGCTACTTTCTGCTGCATGCAATGCCTCAGTCCGCCGGACTTACCAGATACTGCTCCAACTTGCCGTCCGGATAGGTATAAGTCGTCAGCACCAGCCTTCTCGTTGGATACACAATGCGAAATGCCCGAAATGTCATGCCACCGCGCAGGCTCTCCCGCACCTGGCGAAACTCCAGCGGTTCACCGAGTGGAGCAATGCTGTTCTTGAAGTCCTCTACTGTCTGCGTGGAGAAATAATCGTTCAAATTGGGTGCAAGCAGTGAGCGGTCAATCTCACCCTTCTGCAAACCGCGATAGATGGCAATCGCCTGCTTCTCTGCGTCGGTTTCATTCCTGTTACCTGCAAGATAGCCCGCAATAAGGTCTGCAATTTCACTTGCGCCGCCCGCCATGTGATTGGTTGTTACGGCAACAGCCACACCGTCGTCAGGCAACACTACATTGTCCGAGACAAAGCCAGTCACTTCTCCCGAGTGCTCAATCGCGCGGTGTCCGTCGAGATCCGTCACTTCCACGCCAAGGCCATAGTGCGTTCCCTTGCCGTCTTTCAGCTTCACTTCGGTAAACATCTGCTTGTAGCTGTCTTTAGAGAGCACTGACTGGTCCATTAGGCTGATGTCCCACAAGGCCAGATCGTGCGGCGTCATTGCAAGTTCACCTGCGGCAAACATCCAGCCGCGGCCTTCTTTGGGCGCAGGACGCAGCGGGCCAAGAGCTGCACGAATATACGGCGTGGCATCGGTTGAAGTCAGCTTTTCTTCATCTGAATCCCACACAGAATGCATCTTCAGCTTGTGAAAGACATGCTCTTCGAGGAAGTCCATCAGCTTTTCGCCGCTCACCTTCTCCACAATCAGCCCGGCAATCACGAAGTTCGTATTCGAGTACTGCCACTGCGTGCCTGGTTCGAAATCAAGCGGCTTTTTCGCCCATGTGTCGATGATGTACTGTGCCGTTGCCGGTTTCATCATCGGCGTCATCAGGTAGTCTTCCGGCCAGTAGTCTTGATAACCCGAGGTGTGGCTCAGAATCTCACGAATCGTAACCTCGTTGCCGCGCGTCAATCCCGGAACATATTTGCCCACAGCGTCATCCAGGGTCAGCTTGCCTTCCTGCTGCAAAAGCAGAATGGCCGCCGCAGTGAACTGCTTTGAGATAGAGCCAATCGAATAACGCATTTCCGGCGTTGCAGGCTTGTCTGGGTCAATGTGCGCCAGCCCGTACGTGTGCGTGTAAACCAGCTTTCCGCCCTTTACAACGGCAACGGATGCCGAAGGAACGCCGCGCTGCTGCATTACCTGCTCGGCAATCTGGTCGATACGCGCCTTCTGGGCGGTGTCAATTGTGTCGACAGTCTGTGCGGAAAGAGTGAGTGCGATGCTGCCGGCGATCAAGAATATGGCAAGTGTTCGGGACCGAATCAAGGTGCAACCTCCGCGGCGCGGACATGTATCCATCCGCGCCATCGTAGCAGATTGCAAACACCCTATTGGCCTTGGCCAAGCGAGTAAGCAGGCTTCCCGTCAAAGGTGTAAAGGTTCTCCGTCTTTACACATTCAATTCCCCGTTCGTGAAGTTGCTCCAGGAGCTTAAACACCTGGCGAGGATCGACGGCCTCGCCACTCGCAGCATGGAAGCGGCACCGCCAGTGATCTGTGCAGTATGTCTCTGGCAATCCGTTCGGCCATACCTTCGCGCCCCGATTGGTAATCATTTCCAAAGGTATGGTTGCGGTCTCAGCCAGCTTCAGATTCCGCGCCAGCTCCTGTGCATCCGAGCCCTTCCAGTGCACGAAGACGTCCACCCCAACCAGTTCCTTTGTCATCGAAATATCGCGCGATGCCGCGGTTGCCAATTTTGCTTCTACTAGAGTGCTTACAGTCTCGCGGTAGCGAACCGGCACCAAAGTGTTTGGCTCCATTCCCAGCCGTTCGATGACGGCTGCGGCAAACTCCTGCGTTCCCACCTTCTTTCGGCTCACGCCTTCCGTATAGATATCCGCAGTATGAATTCCGTCTTCAATCGTCCGTAGCCATGCATTGTGGATCACTTCTGCGACACTCGGCTTGCCGACATGGACCAGCATCATAACTGCCGAGAGCAACAAACCGGAGGGGTTCGCAATGCCCTGGCCGGCAATCTGCGGCGCCGAACCGTGAATTGCTTCGAACATAGCCGCACTTTCGCCGATGTTGGCTGAAGGCGCCAGTCCGACTGAACCAGCCACCTGCGCGGCAATGTCGGAGATGATATCTCCGTACAGATTCAGTGTCACAACCACATCAAACATCTCGGGCGAATCGGCAAGGCGTGCTGCGCCGATGTCGATGATCATGTGCTCACTGTGAATTTCCGGGTATTCCACGGCAACCTCATCGAAGACCTTGTGGAAGAGTCCGTCAGTCTTCTTCATGATGTTGTCTTTGGTCATGCACGTAATCTTTTTGCGCCCATTACGCCGAGCGTAGTCAAAGGCGTACCGAATAATCCGTTCGCACCCTGGCCTGCTGACGAGTTTGAGGCACTGTACCACTTCGTCGGTCTGCTGATGCTCGATACCTCCATAGAGGTCTTCCTCGTTCTCTCGAATAATCACCACATTCATCCCTGGATGCCGCGTATGGACAAACGGAGAGTATGCAACTGCGGGTCGCACGTTCGCATAAAGACCGAGTGCTTTGCGCAGCGTCACGTTAAGACTTTTGTAGCCGCTTCCTTGTGGGGTCGTGATCGGAGCCTTCAGCAACACGCGGTTACGTCGGATTGAATCCCAGGCTTCCTGTTCTATTCCCGCAGTCACGCCGCGAAGGTAGATTCTCTCTCCAAGTTCAATCGGCTCATACTCCAGCGCTGCTCCTGCTGCGTCAAGAACGCGGAGTGTCGCCTGCATGATTTCCGGCCCGATTCCATCCCCGTGTGCGACTGTCACTATCGTTTTGGTTGCAGCTTCCGCTGCGTGCTGAATTCCCGGTGCCGGTACTTCGACAAGCGCTGACATTGCTTGGTCTCCTCTCGTTTTCATACTGTTGTAAACTCGAACTAGATTCACGAAAGGAAATATACGACATTTAAGTCGTGTAATGCAAGTCGTATTTATGCCGAGCGTTAAAAAAGCGGCAAATGTGGCCTCGTGGACATTCCTTTCCAACCACGCTCACGTACTTCTCTGCATCGCACGCGACGCGGAAGTCCGCATGAGGGATCTCGCAGCGATGGTTGGGATTACCGAGCGAGCGGTGCAGCGGATCATCGATGATCTCGCACAGGCAGGCTACATCGACATCGAGCGCGATGGCCGCCGCAATCGCTATCGGATCAACGGAAAGCTCAAGCTTCGTCACCCGGTTGAAGAGCATTGTGAAGTTGCCGAACTCATCGTCCTGGTCAATGGCCGCCAGTCCAGTCACTCAAAGAACTGATTAGGCCACCGCCAATACCCTTGTGAAGCAAGGAGGATATCGAACAGCCATGAAGAAGCTCATTGAAGGTCACAAGCATTTCCTTGACGATATCTTTCCGCTTCGCAGAAATCAGTTTCACTTGCTTGCCGAGCAGCAGGCCCCGCGCTGGCTTTTCATCACTTGCTCGGACTCGCGCATTGTGCCCGACTTGATGCTCGATACAGGGCCCGGTGATCTCTTCATCACACGAAACGCCGGGAACGTTGTCCCCGTCACGAGTCACGACGTAGACGGCTGCACTGCCACCATTGAGTATGCTGTTGAAGTTCTCCGCGTCCGCCACGCGATTCTTTGTGGACACTCCGATTGCGGCGCCATGAAGGCTGCGCTTGATAAAAAAGCGGTCGAGTCGTTGCCGAAGGCCAGCCGCTGGCTCAACCATGTAGAAGCCGCCTTCGCGCATCGCCAGCCACTGAACCCCGCCGACGGCGACAGCGCCGAATTAGCTTCGCTTATCCGTGGCAATGTGGTGGCTCAGTTGCGCAATTTGCAGGTGCAGCCTTCGGTGAAGCATGCCGTTGATGAGGGGCGGCTCACGGTACATGGATGGTATTACGACATTCTTTCTGGCCGCATAGAGCAATACGATGAGCAGTTGCGCAGATTCCTGCCGCTCCTTGGTTGAGCAGGGCGGCTAAATCCTTATGTCGTCCTGATTTCTCAGGAAGCCTGTTTGATGGTATCGTCACATCAAAGCAGTGCTTCACAGCGTGGAGCCTGAACCAATCCGTATACAGCACGTCCAAACCCATGTGATGGGTCTCGCTGCTAATTCATTGTCAGAGTCGGATCCGGCCAGGCCCCGATTTTGCGGCAGAAATTCTCTGTTCGGACTGGTAACCAAACGCGGACTTCAATTTGTACCCGCACATTCATTACAAGGTTCAAACTGGATAGGTTCCAACTCTTCAACTTCGGGAAGAGGATGGCATAGGAGTCACTTCATTAGAGGCAAAAGTACTAACCGCAACGAAAACCTGAATATGAGGATGGACGGATGGCAATGGGATTTGAAACTCCAGAGGCGACCACAGTGCTGACAATAGAAGAAATTGCCAATCTGACTCGCGATTCAACCAATTCCGCGAATACGTTGATGAACGTGGTTGCGCTGATTGCATCCCGCTTCCGTTCCGATGTGTGTTCGGCATATTTGCTTGAGCCCGATCGCTCGAATCTGGTGCTTGCCGCAACGGTCGGTCTTGACCCTCGCTGCATCGGCACACTGCGCATGCCTTTGAATGAAGGTCTGGCTGGCCTGGTTGCCGAGCTGGTTCAGCCGGTGGCGGTTGAAAACGTTTCGCGGCATCCGCGCTTCAAGTTCTTCAAAGAGTCGGGCGAAGAGATTTACAAATCGTTTCTGGGCGTTCCGCTGATCGATAAAGGCGTGCTGCAGGGTGTCTTGGTTGTGCAAACCACTGAGTCGCGCGACTTCAGCGACAGCGAGATTGAGATGCTGACCGAGGCCGCCAAGCAGGTTGCGCCGGTTGTGCGGCAGGCGCGAACGCTGGACCGATTTATTGCTCCGTTGCAGGAAAAGCTCTGGTCGCTTGCGCACAATCTCTGGTGGTGCTGGGACGATGAGTGCGTTTCGCTTTTCCGTGACCTCGATCCGGTGCGCTGGCGTGAGCTGAACCAGAATCCGATTGCACTGCTGACCGAACTGCCGTTGGCGGAGATTGAGCGGCGGGCGACTGAGCTCTCACTCCACAGCCGCATCAATTACGTCTATCGCCGCCATCAGGAATATCTGAAAGACGACCGCACGTGGGGAGCGGAGCACGCGGGTGTCATTCGGCCTCGGCCGGTGGCGTACTTCTCGGCGGAGTTCGGTTTGCATGAGTCACTGCCGATTTACTCGGGCGGCCTTGGCGTTCTCGCGGGCGATCATATCAAGAGCGCATCTGATCTGGATATTCCTCTCGTCGGCATCGGCCTTTTCTACGGCCAGGGCTACTTTCTGCAGCGGCTGGATGAAACCGGTTGGCAGCGCGAGGAATACCTGCTCACCGACGTCAGTCACTGCCCCATGCAATTGGCCATTGATCCGGCCGGTCAACCCGTTGTCATCGAAATCCAGACGCGCAGCGGATCCATCAAGGCCAAAGTCTGGCGCATCAAGGTGGGCCGCTGTGATCTGCTACTGCTCGACTCGAATGTGGAAGGCAATGCACCGGAAGATCGCGAGCTTACTTCGCGCCTGTACGGAGGAGATGGCAGAACCCGTATTCGTCAGGAGCTGTTGCTTGGCGTGGGCGGATTCCGCGCACTGAAAGCCATGGGCATCTCTCCCGGCGTGCTTCATCTGAACGAAGGCCATAGCGGCTTCGCGGTGCTTGAAGCGATTCGCACGCGCATGGCCGAAGAGGGAATCAGCTTCGAGGCTGCCGCAAGCATGATTCCACGCGAAGTGATTTTCACAACGCATACGCCGGTGCCTGCCGGGCATGACCGTTTTTCCGCCGAACTGATCGAGGAACATCTTGGACCGCTGCGTGATGAGCTTGGCATCACCCATGAAAATCTGATGGGCTTTGGCCGCGTGCAGCCCACAGACTACGGCGAACCTTTCTGCATGACCGTGCTGGGCCTCAAGCTTTCGCGCCGCGCCAATGCAGTCTCCTCCTTGCACGGCGAGGTTTCACGCGCCATGTGGTGGGATTTGTACTCAGACAAATCGCAGGATGCGGTGCCAATTGGCCACATCACCAACGGCGTGCATGTCCCCTCATGGCTTGCTCCGCAGATGGGCCGTCTCTATGACCGCCATCTTGGTGTTGGGTGGCAAAGCCGCAGCAGCGCCGCACGGACGTGGGAAGGCATCGAGAATGTCGAAGATGCCGAGCTGTGGGAGACGCACCTTACGCTCAAATCTCGGCTGATTGAGTTCACACGCCGGCGCGCAGTGGAACAGGCGGCGCGGCGCAAGGAGGACCAGGAGACACTCGACGAACTCTCGCACGTGCTCTCACCGGACGCGCTCACGATCGGTTTCGCGCGGCGCTTCGCAACCTACAAGCGCGCGAATCTGGTTCTCGCCGATATCGAGCGGCTGGCAAAGATTGTGAACGACGCCAAACGGCCAGTCCAATTCCTCTTCGCAGGCAAGGCGCATCCGCACGACGAACCCGGCAAGATGGTTCTGCAACAGATCGCGGAAATGATGCGTGATCCGGAGTTTGCCGATAAGTTTGTCTTCATTGAGAACTACGACATTAATGTGGGCCGCTTCCTCGTGCAGGGTGTCGACGTTTGGCTGAACAATCCGCGCAGGCCGCTTGAGGCTTCCGGCACGAGCGGGCAAAAAGTGGTTCTCAACGGCGGTCTCAATCTCTCTGTGCTGGACGGCTGGTGGGCCGAGGCGTACGACGGCTTGAATGGCTTTGCCATTGGCAATGGACGCACGCACTCACGCATGGATGTGCATGATGCGCGCGACGGCGAAGCGCTGTACCGCACGCTGCATGACGAGGTAATTCCGCTCTATTACCAGCGCGATGAAGATGGTTTACCCCGAGGCTGGATCAAGCGCATGAAGCGCACCATCCGCACACTGGGCTGGCGCTTTAACGCGGATCGCATGGTGATGGATTACACGCGCAAGTGCTATATTCCGGCAGCCGGCGGAACGTCGAGTGAGATTCGGCCACCCTGCTAATCGTCGAATAACACCGAGCTAGCGCTTTACCCGCTTGCCGAACAGCGCCGTGCCAACGCGTATGCGCGTTGCGCCTTCTGCAATGGCAAGCGGAAAGTCGCCGCTCATACCCATGGAGAGCACCGGCAAATTGAGACGTGGATGAGCCGCGGCCCAGCGATCGCGCCACTCTCTCAAAGAGCGAAAGCAAGCGCGCGTGATTTCGTCCGGCGCGCCCCATGGGGCAATGGTCATCAGTCCCTGAACTTCAATATGCGCTAAATCCGGAAGGCGCTCCAGCAGCTCAGCAGCATCGCGCGATTCCGGTTCCAGGCCTTCCTTCGTTTCCTCCGGGCTCAGCTTCACTTCAAGCAAGATGGGCAGGTGCTTGCCAAGTTTACCGGCTGCTTCGTTCAAGCGCTCGGCAAGCTTTAGTGAGTCCACGCTGTCGACAGCATCGAAGATTTCCGCCGCGCGGGCAGATTTGTTGGACTGCAGGTGGCCGATAAGGTGGAACCGTGCAGATCCTCCGGAACTGAAACGAAGTTGTTCGAGTTGCAACGACTTCGACATGAATTCCTGCACGCGGTTTTCGCCGAAAACGTTCAGGCCAAGCGCAGCAGCCTCGATGATTACTTCCGCAGGATAGGTCTTGGAGACAGCCATCAGTTCAACGTCACTGCGGGAGCGGTTGGCCTGGCTACATGCCGTGGCTATCTGGTCTTCAACCCGGGCCAAGTTTTCAGCTAGAAAGTTCATCTCACAATATAGTTCTTCAACAGGATACGCGGGCCAACCTGGCATCTAATAGTTGGATGTGGACCATCTTGCTTCTGATTTGCTCCAACATTTTCATGACGATCGCCTGGTACGGTCACCTGAAGTTTGAGAGTCAACCTCTCTGGAAGGTGATTGTGGTCAGCTGGATGATCGCATTTCTCGAGTACTGCTTTCAGGTACCCGCAAACCGCATTGGATATGGCCGCTTTACGCCGGTGCAGCTCAAGGTGATTCAAGAGGTCATCACAATTACGGTCTTCGCCGTATTCACAACCTTCTACTTTGGATCTCACTTGAAATGGAACCACGCTGTGTCCGGTGTGATGCTCATTGGCGCAGTGTTTTTTGCGTTTCACACATTCTGATCCGGCGCAGATTGCTCATCCAGGCCGGGTGCACTGCGCATGGCATACAGCTGCGTTTCTCCATCGCCGGTTTGTCAACCATTCTCCTATGTGCTCGCCTCAAAACGGAGTTTCTATGATCTGCATGCGTTCCGGAGCCGCCGTCACGTTTCATGTTCGGACAACGGAGTTCTGAGTTTGAATTACTAGCAGGGCGGACTGTACTTAGAGCGGCCAGGTGGAAGTCTGACTTCCGCCCGGTCTATACCCCCCGTTTTGAGGTACCCCCCTACCCCACCCTATCCCGTATGTGCATGATTTCACAAGAGTTGAGTGAGGTATATATCTATCTCGTATCTGATTCTAAAAGAGTTACCGCACCATATTTGATTCTAAGGAAGTTATGGGACATAGAGACAGGGTAGGCAAAAATTGGTCCCCTGGGCTGCATGGGCCAGATGCCGCAGGCTTCCCATAGACCAGTGTGCACTGAAAGCTGGAAATTTTCTGCAGGGGGCGTATGGGCGAGTTGCTTCCATGGCTAAACGAGGACGCCTATGGATTGGGCGCGTTCCTGGCCAAGGGCTGCGGAGCCAGCTGGGGTGTTTCCACCGTCGGATCATCCGCCATTCCCATGCGGCGACGCGCGGAATTGATGCGGCCGATTACGGGCTCGTGCCCGCCGGCGCGCGCCAGCCCGAATCGCGGCATGTTGGCGTAGATGGATTCGAAGGAATTGGGCTGAACAACATAGGTCTCATGCCAGATGCCGACGGCTCCGTTATTACCGATGCGGCGATTGAACTCCGCCCAGGCTGGCAGATGCGCGGCGTTGCGGTCATGCGCGTATGCATGCAGCTGGTCAAAGCTACGCCAGTACTGAATGATGAGTGCCCCTGGCCAGTAGACTGCATTTTCAACGTGAAGCAGTCCAAGTTCTGGTTGCCGCATGAGCTCTTTGATCATTGGCGGCATGGCCCTGGCGACTTGCATCCACTGCCGAAAGGCAAACAGGCGATTGATGCGCATGCCAATGAGGAAGACCACGAAGGGGCCCTCCATTTTTGCGGCGAAGCGACCGGGAAAGATCTGGGGCATGACCGACCTCGTTAGAGATTAGGGCTTATCAATGGCCGTGCTCTTCGAGATATTTCTCCACCTCAAGAGCAGCCATGCAGCCCGTGCCCGCCGCCGTAATGGCCTGGCGGTAGCGGCGGTCCTGCACATCTCCGCATGCGAACACGCCGTTCACCACCTGCCCGTGGAATGTGGTGAAGACGTTGTCGCGCGTCTTGATGTAGCCGTCATCGTCAAGATCGAGCTGACCGGAAAACATTTTGGCATTGGGTTCATGACCAATACCAAGGAACAATCCCTCGACCGGAAGCGTGCTCTTCTCCCCTGTCTTCGTGTCACGCAATGCAAGGCCTTTGACGGATTTCTCTTCGACGCCGAGAACTTCATCGACCACGCAGTTGGTGCGCAGTTCAATATTGGGGTGAGCAATGGCGCGGTCCAGCATAATCTTGCTCGCGCGGAAGGCATCACGCCGGTGAAGCAACGTGACCTTGCTTGCAAAGCGCGTGAGAAAAAGCGCTTCCTCCATCGCGGAGTCGCCGCCGCCCACAACAGCAATCGACTTATCGCGGAAGAAGAAGCCGTCGCATGTGGCGCAACTTGAAACGCCATGCCCGATAAGTGCCTGCTCACTGGGCAAACCGAGCCAGCGCGCGCTTGCCCCCGAGGCAATGATGAGCGTACGGGTGCGGATCTCGCCGACGGAGGTCTCGAGTTTGATGGGGTGCACGTTGAGATCGACGGCGTGCAGGTGGCCAAGTTTGAACTCGGCGCCAAACCGCGCGGCCTGCTTCTTCATATTGTCAATCAGTTCCGGTCCCTGAATGCCGTCCGGCCAGCCGGGAAAGTTTTCCACCAGCGTGGTGATGGAAAGCTGGCCTCCGGGCTCATGCCCTTCAAGAACCAGCGGCTTGAGGCCGGCGCGTGCGGTGTAAATGGCAGCGGTGAGTCCGGAGCAGCCGGAACCAAGGATGACGGTATCGCGTGTCTCACTCATGTTGTTATCTCGTGTCGATTGTAACGGGCTGAAGGCAATATCGCGTCCACAGCACGCACAAACGGCATGCAGATATGATGAGGACTATGGCGAATTTGACTCTTGTGTATGGAATGCGGCTGCTGCCCGAAGGCGAAGTAAAAGAAATTCACGACGCTACGCTCAAGCTCACCAATGGCAATGATGCGCACGTGACCATGCATGTGCTTGAGGGATCGCGCGAAGAAATTGAAAACCAGTTGAAGCAGAGCCTGGATGCGTTTTTCGATTTCTACCCCGAGATCTAATCGCCGTCAGACCCGCTCGCATCGCGTACGACAGGATGCGTGCGAGACTTCATCGTCTCTCCGATGAAGCACCCCGCAGAAAAAAGAAGACCGCCCCCAGCGTGGTTGCGCCGGGAGCGGTGGAGGTCAGTGCATCAGGAAACGCGTGCTGAAGTCGGACCCTTGGTTGCTTTGGTCTTTACGCGCAGGTTGTCGAGTGCGTACTCAATGAAACGCGGCTCGTAATGCGCGGGCTGGTCAAGAAAGCGGCATGCGGCCACCACTTGATCGACGATGAATCGCGGCATGTATGCGCCAAAGTCCATCTTCTTTTCATTCTGAAGCTTGTCCACAATGAGGTTGAAGATGTCGTCCGGCAGCTCCATTCCCTGCCGTTCGCTTTCCTTCTTGAAGATGGTTCTGAAGCTTTCGAGCGACGGAGATCCCACTTCAATCTTGTATGGAAGGCGGCGCAGAAAGGCCGGATCCATCAGGTCTTCCGGTTCAAGATTGGTGGAGAAGATGACCAGCTCTTCAAACGGAATGCTGAAACTCTTGCCGGTGTGCAGCTTCAGATAGTCAATTTTGCTTTCCAGGGGCACAATCCAGCGATTCAAAAGGTGTGTGGGGCTGACAATCTGGCGGCCGAAGTCGTCGATGATGAACGTCCCGCCGAGGGCTTTCACGTGTAGAGGCGCCTCATAGTAGTGGCCGGTTTCGTCGTAACGCAGGTCGAGCATCTCAAGCGTAAGTTCTCCGCCTGTCACGACGAAGGGACGCTTGCATGGCACCCAGCGGGCATCATATTGCTCGCGGCGCATGATTGAGACTTCGGGATCGTCTGCAATCTCGGTCGGATCAATCCTGATGTGGATGCTTGGATCGAAAATGCGGATAATCTGGCCTTCGACAATCACCGAATACGGCACGTAAATCACGTCGTGGAAGATGTTGGTGATACGCAGCGCAGTGGAGGTTTTGCCATTGCCTGGAGGCCCATAAAGCAGTATGGAGCGGCCGGAGTTGAGAGCCGGGCCCACCTGCTCCAGCATGCTGTCATCGAACGTGAGTCCATGCATTCCCTTACGCAGGCGATCAAAGGTGATCAGTTCGTTGGTGAGTTTGTGCAGGCTGACCTGCTCAGAAAAATCCTCCAGTGTTACGGGCGCCGGACCGGTATAGCGAAGACGCGAAAGGGCGTCGAGTGTCCAGGTGCGGCCCGAATCGGTGAAGGTGTAGCTGAGGTCGATGGGGTTATCAGAATAACGTGAGCCGAGCGTCTGCAACAGATTGCGGTTGATCGCCATCTGAATCAGATCAAGGACAATGTGGTACGGAAGCTTGATGGCATCAATGAACTGGCGGGTAGTCTCAAGCCGATCGCGATAGATCAGCTTCAGCAGCATGGCCATCAGGTCAATCTCGTCGATGCCGGTGGCGCGGATATCTGCCGGCTCACCCGGAATGCGCCGGAGAAACGCTTCGAGTTGCTTGGGCTGAATCGCGCCAATGGCCACGAGATTGTCGCCGAGGCGCCCACCATGTTCTGCCTGGCGCTCGAGCGCCCTGGCAACGTCCTTCTCGGTAATCAGTTTGGCGCGAATCAGCAGATCGCCCAGTCTCAATTGCGAAGCGATGATGTCCTCCCCTGCCCAATCCCCTCAAGGGCAGTCATGCAGCGGCTCCCTGGTAGAGCAGCTTTAGTAACTTGCTCGGGTAGTACCCATCTTACTCAATCAATCAGCATTTTGAGCGCAAACCAAAGCTTTGAAATCACTTAGGGCATATGCCATGAGAGTGACGGAAGTACTCCAGTACCATTGACAGGCTGATTTTTGAGTGACAGAGCGTTTTTGCTCGGATGCCCGTTGGGGGCAGCGCGCCGGTGGTTAGATATTTCTCATTATTTTTAGCCCACAATGGCCCATAAATCGCCAGTTCTTCGGCAGAGGAACGCACTCGATGTCCCACTGCCTCCACAGGAAGACAAAAGTCTGGCTTTCTAAGTCATTTCTAATGTTTGGATTCACACTTACGCTGTGCCCTGCTTCCGCGCTTGCCGGAGGCCCCAAGTACATCGCCGGCTCCAGCTATTTTGATCCCGCCGTGATTGGCCAGCCGGTCCACTGGAGAAACGGTGCGCTTAATTACTACGTGGACCAGGGACCGCTGAACGCCAGCGTGAGCAATGCACAGGCCGTGGCTATGGTGGACGCAGCGGCGGCTATTTGGAGCGCAGTTCCGACCGCCGGAGTGACGCTGACCGACAAGGGCACGCTCAACGAAGATGTGAGCGGCCTGAATACCGTGGCGGGGAACAAGGTCTTCGCCGCACCTTCGGACATGACGCCATCGGCAACCAACTACCCCGTCGGCGTGGTCTTTGACACCGACGGCTCGGTTACCGACGCGCTTTTCGGCACAGGCGCCAGCGACCCGACAAGCTGCCAGTTCAACGGCGTCTGGTTTTGGATGGACGGCATCAACACCGATGCCACCGTGAGTCACGCTGTCATCCTGGTCAACGGGCGCTGCGCGGGCACGGCGAGCCAGTTGACCATGATTGGCTTTGAGCTGGAGCGCGCCTTCGGGCGCATTCTTGGCCTTGGCTACTCACAGGTGAACGACGGCGCGGCTACCAACGGCATGCCGAACGGCACGCAGGGCTGGCCGGTGATGCAGCCCATCAGCGGCGCATGCGGCAACAGTGGCGGGAATTGCATCCCTAACCCGACGCAATTGCGGCTTGATGACATTGCGGCACTCAACCGCATCTACCCGATCACGGCGACGAATCTCTCCAGCTTCCCCGGGAAGGAGCTGACGGCGGCAAACACGGCTTCGATCAGCGGAACTCTCAAGTTCCGCACCGGCGTGGGGATGCAGGGTGTGAACGTTGTGGCACGACCGCTGGACGCGAACGGGAATCCGCTCTACGAGTACACGATCACGGCGGTCAGCGGGGCGACGTTTCGCGGCAAGCACGGTAATCCGGTGACGGGATGGCAGGATTCCAGCGGCGTGCCTTACTCCAAGTGGGGCGGAACGGACCCGAGCCAACAGGGCTTTTTTGATCTGAGCTATATGCCTTTACCGCCGGGCATGACGACGGCGACCTATCAGATCACATTTGAAGCCATCAATCCGCTCTACATCATGAACAATGCTGTTGGCCCTTATGTGGACGGTTCACCGAGCCCCTCCGGCACCATGCCGACTTTGACTGTGACCAACATGACACCGGGTTCAACCCAGACACTCGATGTACCCATCTCCGACTCGGCAGCGACCGGATCGCAGGATGCAATTGCAACGGAGAACAGCCCGCGGCCCTTGCCGCAGGGTGGGCTCTGGACAGGCCGCATTGGTCAAGTGGAACAGACCGACTGGTTCCTCTTTCCAGTGCGTGCCAACCGTACCTTCACGCTGGTCACGCAGGCACTCAATGAGAACGGCATCCCGAGCAATTCAAGAGCCATGCCCTCTCTCGGCGTGTGGGATGCGCTCGACACAACAGGCTCACCCGCGGTGGGTTGGGTACCAGGATTCAACGGTTTCGCCACCGGTGAGAGCTGGCTGCAGGTAAGCACAGCTTCAGACGATATCGTGCGCATCGGTATTGCCGATCTGCGCGGAGACGGGCGGCCCGACTATCTCTACACCGGCTGGCTGCTCTATGCCGACACCGTGCAACCCGAGCACCTGCCCCTGGGCGGCGGCCCGATCGTGATTCGCGGAACAGGTTTTCGCTCGCAGGACACGGTGACCGTAGGCGGCAGGCCGGCCGTTGTTACAAGCATTTCGCCCACAGAAATCACGGCAATCGCACCGGCCGTGACAGCTGCAGGTTCGGCAGACGTTGAAGTCGACGATCTTCCCCTTTATTCCGCGGCGGCAATCATCACTGGCGGCATCAGTTATGACGCCGGCACAGGCGACTCGCTCACGCTTGTCACTGCCCCTTCGAATACAGTCTCCGTTGGCGTGCCGCTTCCCTTCTCTGTACAGGCTTTGAATGCATCCCTTGTACCGGCCAGCGGGGTAACCGTGACGTATTCGGTCACCAGCGGATCGGCGACCCTCGGTTGCGGCTCCACGGTGTGCTCGGTAACAGCAACCGGCGACGGGCTGGCCACCATGACAGTCACGGCGCTCAACACCTCGCCCGCGGTCGTGACGGCTTCTCTCACCAACAACGCGAGTCTGCAGGCGCACTTCACGGGCGGCAGCGCGCCGGTGCTAACGGCGCTCACTCCGTTCCTCTCCGTCGCAACCGGCGCTTCGGTCAACTGGACGACCGAAGCCATCGTTTTGAACAACGGAACACCGGTGAGCGGACAAATGGTCGCGTGGGATTCGAACTGCGGATGCGACATTACGGTGCAGGGAGGCTCTACTTCAACAAGCAGCTCAAGCGGCATCGCAACCAAAATGCTCACTGCCTCTCCGCGAACCGAAGGAGTGCTGAGTACAGCCACGGCGTGCGTGAACGGCACAGCAAATTGCGCGGATTTCACCGTGCTTGGCGCGCGGCCGGAGTTTGCCACCGTGAAAGCCGTCAGCGGCACCACACAGTCCGTTGCTGTCTCGAGCACTCCCAGCCAGATTGTGCTTCGCGTGCATGACCTCAACGGCAATCCCATGGCAGGTGGCACGGTGACGCTCTATCAGTCGCTCTACGCCTGGGCTCCGCCGTGCCCGCCGCATGGCCGCTGCACCGCGTCCCCCTTGCTGGCCACGCAGGTTTCCACGGCGACGTCAGACAATTCCGGACTGGTTGTCTTCACCCCTGCATCCATTCCCGGTGTGGCCACCAACACCGTGGCAACCGCAACAACAGGCAATGCGAGTTCTCTGCCGATTGCGATTGAGATTCATCCTTGATTGCGTGCCGCTACAGATTGTGGGCCTTTACGCCCAGGCGCGCTCAAAGAAGCGCAGCCAGTTGCCGTGGAAGATGCCTTCCACGTCTTCTGCCGAGTAGCCGCGCGCAGCCAGCAGCGGCCCGAGACTCTGCAAGTCTGCAATTGTGTCCAGATCTTCCGGTCCCTGCTCGGTGCCAAAGCCCCCATCCAGGTCGCTGCCAATGGCGCAATGACGCGATGTGCCGGCAATCTGGCAGATGTGATCAATGTGCTCCACGGCCGACTCCAGCGTCACGCGTGGCCCGTTCCCCGTCCCCTGCGTCCAACCGGGAACGAGCATCCACGCATCAAGAGCCGTGCCAATTACGGCGTCACGCTCAATGAGCAAGCGGATTTGATCGTCTGAGAACTGGCGCTGATGCGGCGTAATGGCGCGGCAATTGTTGTGGCTGGCCAGTACCGGGCCACGGAAGAGTTTCGCCGCCTCCCAGAAAGCCTCGTCGGCAAGATGCGTGAGATCGAGAATCATACCGAGCTCTTCCATCGCCCGCAGCAGTTCTCTGCCTGCGGGAAACAGCCCGCCCTCGCATGCCGTTCCGTTGGCATACGCGCTCGGCCCATAATGCGCCAGCCCCACGGCGCGCAATCCGGCGCGATACCACCACTCTGCATGTGAGGGGGAAATAATTGGATCAGCCCCCTCCATGCTCAGTATGAATCCGAGTGGCGCGTCTCCACTTCCCGCCTTCCATGCCGAAGTCGACGCACGAAGCGCGTTCAAATCGTTAATCAGGTGGCACACGCCTTCTTCCTCAAGAAGCCGGTACCAGGCGAGCTGACCCTGTGCGGCGGCCGAAGCACTCTGTTGGTTGCGAAAGTCCAGAATGGAGCGCCCCTCAGGATTCGCACGTGCCAGAAGCGTCACCATCGAAACACCCACGCGTCCTTCTCGCATTTGCGGAAAACTGACCGTATTCCGCCCACGCGACTTGCCTTCAATACCTGCTTCTGATGTGCGCATCTGCGCAACCTTCAGATGAAGATCCCGGTTCCAACTGAGCGCGTTCCAGGCAAGGTCAAGATGGGCATCGATGATAAGGTTCGTGGCAAGATTTTGCGGCACAGGAGAAAATCCCTTCGGCTCAGATAACGGCATAAACGCCGTCACGCAATCTCAATGGTAGCAACGGGAGTGCCGCCGATTGCGCTAACTGAGACAAGCTTTGTGACCCTCGCACCTTGTGGAGCATCAACAATAGAGGGAGGTGGTATGAATCAAATCGGACGTCCCCTGACTCCTCCGACGCAAAACCACGGCGGCAGGCCACGCGTGGCAATCGTAGGCGCAGGCTTTGGCGGATTGCATGCGGCAAAAGCACTGAAGGATTTGCCTGTGGACGTAACCGTTATCGACCGGCGCAATCACCATACCTTTCAGCCACTGCTTTACCAGGTGGCTCTGGCCGTGCTGTCTCCGGCTGACATTGCGCAGCCCATCCGCACTATTTTCCGTGGCCAATCGAATACACAGGTGCTGATGGATGAAGTGACCGCCATCGATTCCGAGAAGCGCGAATTGAGCCTGAAATCGGGCGCGGCCATCGGCTATGACTACCTTGTTCTGGCCACCGGCGCCACACACTCCTACTTTGGCCATGATGAGTGGGCCGCGCAGGCACCGGGATTGAAGTCGATCGAAGACGCCATTGAGATTCGCAGGCGCGTGCTTCTGGCCTTTGAGCTGGCCGAGCGCGAGAAGCAGGAGCAGGGAACGCATCCGCCGCTTAACTTTGTGGTGATTGGCGGCGGTCCCACGGGGGTTGAACTGGCCGGAGCCATCAGCGATATTGCGAAGCTCTATATGCGCCACGACTTCCGCCACATCGATCCGTCGAAGGCGCGCGTCATTCTGCTGGATGCGGGCAAACGCGTGCTGGCTGCCTATCCGCCTGACTTATCCGCCAAGGCTGAGGCCTCTCTGGCCAAGCTCGGAGTGGAGGTTCACACGGAGACCCACGTAAATGGCGTCGGCCCCGGATGGGTGGAAGCGAAATTTACAGGAGACGTTCGAGGTGCCAACACTCTGGAAGGAAAGCTCGAAGCTGTAGTGACGCTTTGGGCTGCGGGTGTATCGGCCTCTCCTCTTGGCAAAATGCTCGGTGCGCCACTCGATAAGCGCGGCTGCGTCATCGTGAATGAACACCTTAACCCGCCGGATCACAACGAGATTTTTGTACTGGGAGACCTGGCACACTTGGAGCAGGACGGCAGGCAAGTGCCCGGCGTGGCGCAGCCCGCCATGCAGATGGGCGACCACGTTGGGCGATTGATTGCAGCGGATTTGCGCGGTGAGAAGCGGCCCAGCTTCCGCTACTTTGACAAAGGTGACATGGCCACCATCGGCCGCATGGCCGCTGTGGCCAACGTCAAATGGCCCTTCCGCTCGCACATGAGCGGCCTGCCCGCGTGGGTTACATGGCTGGTTGTGCATATCTTCTTCCTCATTGGCTTCCGCAACCGTATCTCGGTATTCATGGCTTGGGTATGGTCGTACTTCACCTTTACCCGCGGCGCGCGGCTCATTACGGGTGACCAGCGGCTGCCAGGATGGCGGGAAATTGAGGAAGCCGAGCCGCGGCACGAAGATAGCAGGTCTGCAACCCCGGTCAGTTAAACTGATAAGAGTCATGCTTGACCTGAATTTCGTCCGGGGGAACCTCGGAAAAGTGGAAGAAAAGTTGCGTGCGCGCGGGGCGGACCCTGAGGCGCTGCTGGGGAACTTCCACTCACTTGACCAGCGCCGCCGCGAGGCGATTACACAAGCCGAACAACTGAAAGCCCGGCGTAATGAGCTATCGCAGCAGGTGGGCGCCCTCAAGAAGGCCGGCAAGAACGACGAAGCCGCCGCGGTGATGGATGAAACCCGCGCGCTTAAAGATAAGCTGGACGAGTTGGACACGGCTGCCACCGCTCTTGACGAGGAATTGCGCCAGTCGCTGGCCCGCGTGCCGAACCTTACGCGCGACGAGGTGCCCGCGGGGACTTCCGAGGCGGATAACGTCGTTATAAAGACATGGGGCACAAAGCGTAATTTCGATTTTGAGCCAAAGCCGCACTGGGAAATTGGCGAGGGCCTGGGAATTCTGGATCTGGAGCGCGCAGCCAAGCTGAGTGGCGCTCGGTTCGCGGTCTACATGGGCGCGGGTGCCCGCCTGGAGCGGGCTCTTATCAGCTTTATGCTCGACATGCACACGCAGCAGCACGGCTACACCGAGGTGCTTCCGCCGTTCATGGTGAATTCCAAGAGCTTGTATGGAACCGGCCAGTTGCCGAAGTTCGCCGATGATCTGTTCCGTTGCTCGGATGCCGACGCCGAGAGCGCTGCAGCTGGTGCATACAAAGACAACGATCATTGGCTGATCCCTACTGCGGAAGTGCCGGTAACGAATCTCTATCGCGATGAGATTCTGGAGGAAGCGCGCCTACCCATCTGTCTGACGGCCTACACGCCATGCTTCCGTGCAGAAGCCGGTGCGGCAGGCAAGGACACACGCGGCATCATCCGCCAGCACCAGTTTCAAAAGGTGGAGTTGGTAAAGTTCACCAAGCCGGAAGACAGCGACGCCGAACACGAAAAGCTGACGCGCAACGCGGAAGAGATTCTTGAAGCGCTGGAGTTCCCCTACCGCCGGATGCTTCTCTGCACCGGCGACACAGGCTTCTCCTCCGCCAAGACGTTCGACCTGGAAGTGTGGCTGCCCGGTCAGCAGGTATATCGCGAAATTTCATCTTGCTCGAACTTCGAATCATTCCAGGCACGGCGTGCGAATATCCGCTTCAAACCAGGCGGCCTGAAGGCCAAGAATGAATTTGTCCACACGCTGAACGGCAGCGGGCTCGCCGTTGGACGCACATGGCTGGCAATTCTCGAGAACTATCAGCAGGCAGATGGTTCCGTAAGAATTCCAGAGGCGCTGAAGCCTTACATGGGCGGCCTGGAAGCAATTTCAAAGTAGGGTTGCAATGAATAAGACACTCAAAAGTTATTTCTACTGGACCTACCCTCGCGGCAGTTTTCACTACGACGTGATGGTGACACTGATTCTGGTGTTTATCTTTGTCACGCCGTGGGTTTGGGATTACGGCGCAAAACCCAGCCGTATGGCCGGGCCCCAGCATCCAATCCAGGTAGTCAGCAGCGGACATGGCATGATCGTCTCGCTGCACGCATCGGATGTAGCGATTCCCGAGGGCGCCGGCGTGCAGGAAACGCGCAAGCTGTTGCGAAAGGCCATCGAGCCGGTAACGGGAGATGCGGTTTCAGTGGATCGCTGGGAAACGGCAACCGACAGCGACGGAAAGCTTGTCTGGAAGATCTGGGCGCATCGATAGCAAACTCGATACTTCGCAGGACGCATGCGAAAAGCAGCACCGCAACCAGAGCGCCGGTTTTGGGTTAAAGCAGAGGTGAAGAGAATGTATTTGCGCAGATTCCTGACGATCGCGCTGGGATGTACGGCTTTGCTGGCGGTTGCGCGCCACGCGCAGGCTGCCGACGATGTAAAGCAGGTTCTGCAAAAATTGGATGTCGCCGCTGCGAATTTTCATACTTTCTCAGCAGACTTTGAGTTCGACTCCTACGTTACCGATCCCATTCCTGACAAAGATGTCCAGAAGGGGACCGTCTATTTCGATCGCAAGAGCGACCACTTTCAAATGGGACTGCACATTGACGAAGTAAACGGGAAATCCGTACCGAAAGTCGTGGTCTGTTGCCAGAACGGCGCCATTCGCATGTATGAAAAGCTCACGAACCAGGTAACGACGCTGACCAAGTTGAGCCAATATGAGAATTGGTTTGGTCTTGGGTTTGGAGCAAGCGGCAAAGAACTGGCTGAGAAATGGGACATCAGAGATCTAGGTTCTGAAACGCTGGACGGAGTAAAGACAGAGAAGCTTGAGTTGGTCCCCAAAGACCCCGCAATACGAAAGAACCTTCCAAAAGTGACTCTTTGGATGGATTTGGATCGTGGCATCAGCCTGAAGCAGATCTTCGACGAAGGTGCGGGACAGTATCGCGTCAGCGTGTACTTCAACATAAAGATGAATCACTCGTTGCCATCGGATGCGTTCAAACTGCCGACAGACAGCAAGACACATTACATCGTTCGCTGAGCTGAGATGGCTGTACGCATCTTCATCCACCGGTGTGCAATCGCTAGCCCGCCCAAAAGGAACAGCATCGGAAAGCACTCGAGCGTGTAGCGCGTTTCCGGCGCTGCCACGGTGGCCAGCAGGGCGCTGCGCAGAAGGAAGTATGCGAGCATTGCTTTCCAAAAGCGCGGGCGCAGGAACATCCCCGCGATTCCAGCTGCAAGATACAGCACATTGAGCAGTGCATAGCTCCAGCTCAAGATCGTCTCGTGCGGGTGGTTCTCATACACCCACCAGTCCAGATCGATATTGAGATTGTCGACACGCGGCCGAAACCACATGTCCGCAACACGTCCCAACGGCAGCAGTACGTAATAGCGCAGCGGATGGGCCGCGATACGATTGGCGGCGAGTTTCGCAAAGCCCGCATCAAGGGATGCATTGAGCGAATAACCTCCCGCATTGTATGCATCGACAAGAGCCTGCGTTCGGCGGTATTGTGCATCCGAGTCGAATGCGCGGGACGGCAGCAGGTCGATGTCGAGCTTTTCCCCTTGCACCTCCCAATAAATTGAATACGTAGTTGCAAAGTCCAGACTCCAGGTCTTCACCCAACGCTCCCACCCTCCATACACCGGCTCTCCGGGATCCGTTGCAGACTTTGGCACCAGCGGCTGAAATACATGGAAGATCTCGAAGTTGCGCCAGGTCCATGCAACAAACGGAATCACACCCAACACAATGCTGACGGTAACAATGCGCAGCACTTTGGGGGTGAAGTTGCCCTTCAACTGCAGGAGCAGCGCCGGCACCAGAACCACAGAGATCAGTACTCCGTCCGGGCGAAGTAATGCGGCCCACACGAGAGCAAGAGTAAGAGTAAGCGCCGAAGTCCAACGTGGCTTTTGAGCAAGGCAAGTCGCGGCCCACATTGCCAGGGCTATCGAAAACAGCGTTGGCCCTTCCGTAAGTGGGATCACCGCATAAGCAGCGGTGAAAGGGCAAACCATCGCAAGCCAGACTGTGCCCTGAAGCGCGATGCGGCGCATCGGAGGCGGCGCCAGCCGCCGTGCGGTATCGCCAATCAGCAGGGCCGTAAGAAGATCGAGCACGATCTGAACGAACGCAACCGCGACGTAGTTGCCCTTGCCGAAAATCGAGAAGCAGAGCGCCAGGAAGTATGGATAGCCGGGCAGGCGAATCAGAGTGGAGTGCAACACTCCATCCAAACTGGTGACCGCGTACTTTCCCCTGGTAAGCAGGTTTGCAGCTATATCGCCGTAGATGAGGGTATCGCCATTGGCTGCGAAGATTGATTTAAGAAACCAAAGGCGCAACAGCAAGCCGCAAACAACTGCAGCCCATAGGATTACCCAATCGACAAGGCGCCAGCGTAGCAAGGGAGTCTCTTGAAATTGACTCGACGCCTCTGCTTCCATACGATTCAAACTGTATACCATTCCCGCAATAGTCTCTTGCGTGGGATCATTGTAAAACGATGCCGGAAGATCAGATATTCTTCGACCCTGAGCGCAAACGCTGGAAGCGGCTTCGTCGCTTGATTGATATTTCCGCCGTTGTCATTACCCTGGTGCTGATCGGGTTTATTTTCAATGTGCTGCGCAGCAATCCGCTGCCCGAATTGCTGCTACCGTCACCGAAACACAATTACAGGGCAATCCGCGATAACACCGCTGTGACGCGGTATGGGCACCCCGTGCATCCAAGTCATCGCAAAACCCAACGGAAAGCCTCCGAAATTCCCTTCAACAGCGGTGAAGGGCTGCGAGCCGCCTATTACGTGCCCTATGACGAAGCCAGTTATTCGTCCTTCAAGCAGCACGTTCATCAAATCGATATCCTCTTTCCCGCATGGCTTCATTCCACGAGTTCCAACCCGCATCTTCTGGGAATCAACAACGAAAGCCACAGAAGCTATCGCATCGTTGATGGAAACACAGTGCATGACCCGGATGATCTGAACCGGATCAAACGTGCGATTGCGGCGGCCCATGAAGACACTGAAGTCTTTCCCCACCTGGACAATTTCGACTCTTCTGTGCAGAAATGGGATGCTAACTTCTCACAGGTACTGGCCAATGCTGACCAGCGGACTCAGCTGATTGACGAGATCGTTGTCTTCCTCACCACGTATCGCACCGATAAGGGTGACTGGGTTTACCCCGGCATCTCATTGGACTTTGAAAGTCTTCCGGATAGCGCCGTTCCCGACTACCTCACTTTTATCCAGCAGCTTTACGCGAGTCTCTCAAAACGCAATCTTCGCCTCTACATCAACGTTCCGGTCTCCACACCGGCTGCGCAACTGAAGCAGATGGCCGCCAATGCCGACGGACTTGTGCTGATGAACTATGACCAGCATGAGGTCGAAAGCGATCCTGGACCTATTGCAAGCCAGGCATGGTTCGTTGCGAATCTAACCAAGGCTTTGAAAGCTGTCCCGAAGCAGAAGCTCATATGTGCACTGGGTAGTTATGGATATGACTGGACCCTGTCGATTCCGCAGAAGCCGAAACGCGGTCATCGAGCGGAAAAGCCTGAAGTCGTTAACACTGAGGATCTGACTGTGTCGGAGGCGTGGCAGCGCGCCTCTGACGCGAACGCCGATCTTGATCTGGACCAGACATCACTGAATCCGCACTTTGAATACATTGATGAAGACGCAAACCAGAAGCATGTGGTCTGGTTCCTTGACGGCGTGACTGTGCTGAATGAAATGCGTGCTGCGCGCGAGCTAGGGCTGCAAACCTTTGCGCTGTGGAGATTGGGGTCTGAAGACAGTTCCCTGTGGAGCATCTGGGATCGCCCCATGCTTCCGACCGCCTTAACTTCGCTTGGGAACGTTCAGCCGGGTCACGAGGTGGACCAGGAAGGCGAAGGGGATATTCTGCGCGTAACCGGCCTGCCAAAGCCCGGAAAGCGCACTGTACAAGCCGATCCGGATGAACCCGATCCCCGCAAGAAGCTCATCGTCCACGAGCACATGGATGTGTATCCGCGCCCTTGCACGGTTGAATATTACGGATATAAGCCCAATGAGGTTGCAATTTCATTCGATGATGGTCCCGATCCGCGTTGGACGCCGAAGATCCTGGATATTTTGAAACAGAAGAACGTGAAGGCTACGTTCATGATGATTGGCGATGAGGCCCAGGAAAACATTGGGCTGATGCAACGGGTTGAGCGTGAAGGGAATGAGATTGGCAATCACACCTACACGCATCCTGACATCAGCGAAATCTCGCAGCGCCAGCTCGATCTGGAAGTCAAACTGACGGAACGTCTCTTCGCCAGCAAGCTGGGCGTTGAGCCACTTTACTTCAGACCGCCGTACGACATTGACGAAGAGCCGGACACCGACGATCAGGCCGCGCCGGTCTTCCATGTGCAGCAACTCGGCTTCACTATCATCGGCAATAAAATTGACACGAATGACTGGGACGAGCGTGTCCACAAGTCGCCGCAGGAAATTACGCAGACGGTGCTGGATACGCTTAATGAGATGAAGACGCGGCCGCAGCTCCGCGGCTCAATCATCCTGATGCACGATGGCGGCGGAAACCGTTCCGCGACAATTGCGGCATTGCCTGTTCTGATCGACACTCTCCGTGCACACGGATACAAGATTGTTCCCGTTTCCGCACTGATGGGGAAAACTACGGCGCAGGTCATGCCCGCGCTCACATTCTGGCAGTATGTGCGCGCAATCCCTGATTCAATTGCCTTCTCAATGCTTTCAATGATCGGCACTTTCATTGTTGGCGTCTTCTTTATCGGCGACATTCTGATGAGCGCGCGACTTGTCCTCGTAGGACTTTTCGCCATCATCGACCGATTGCGCCGTCCCCACCGCAATGCCTCGGAAGGCTTTGCGCCTCAGGTGGCAGTGCTTGTTCCTGCATATAACGAAGAGAAGGTCATTGTTCGCACGGTTCGTTCCGTGTTGAATTCCGATTACCCGCATCTGCGCGTGATTGTGATTGACGATGGATCAAAAGACGACACGGTTCGCGTGGCACGCGAGGCTTACAGGGCCGAGATTGCCGAAGGACGCGTGGAAGTGCTGACCAAGCCAAACGGTGGCAAAGCAGCCGCGCTGAACTTTGCACTGGAACACTTGAACGAAGAGTTTTATGTCGGCATTGATGCGGACACGGTAATTGCTTCGGATGCGATCTCGAAACTGATTCCGCATTTTGAAGATGCTCGTATCGGTGCTGTTGCCGGAAACGCAAAAGTGGGCAACCGCGTGAATCTGTGGACGCGGTGGCAGGCGTTGGAATACATCACCAGCCAGAACTTTGAACGCCGTGCAATGGATCTCTTCCACGTCGTCACTGTGGTGCCAGGCGCAATTGGTGCGTGGCGCACTGCACCAGTCAAGAAGGCTGGCGGCTACCCCTTGAATACGGTGGCGGAAGATGCCGACCTTACCATGAATTTGCTGGAGCAGCGCTATCGTGTGGTGTATGAAGACAGGGCTCTGGCCTTCACTGAAGCGCCTATCGATGCAAAGGGTTTGATGCGGCAGCGCTTCCGCTGGTCATTCGGCATTTTGCAGGCCGTCTGGAAGCATCGGCTCGCCTTTGTGCGCAACAAGGCCATGGGACTGTTCGCACTGCCTAACATCCTCATCTTTCAGATGCTGCTCCCTCTGGTTTCGCCGTTTATTGATCTCATGTTCCTTGGCGGAATTGTGCAGTATCTGGTCGATCGGCATTATCACCCCGAGGCGGCGTCTGCGGCGAGCTTCATGAAGCTGCTGGCCTACTTCCTTACCTTCCTGCTGATCGACTTTGTGACCTCGACAATCGCGTTCTCACTTGAGCGCAGGCATCCGGCCAATAAAGGTGATGGCTGGCTGCTCTTCCATATCTGGCTGCAGCGCTTTGCTTACCGCCAGGTATTTTCCATCGTGCTCTTCAAGACGCTGAAGCGTGCGATTGACGGCAAGCCCTTTAACTGGGACAAACTTGAACGAACTGCCAAGATGAGCAAAGCTACGGATGCGCTGACCGAAGCCCGATAAGCCCGGATCTACTTGGTGCTTTCCGTCACGGTCAGGATCTGATCGGCTTTCACGTCCTTCAGTGTCTGCTTTATGCCGCTGGGCCACGCGAGCTCAATGCTTTGGATTTTGTCCGCCAGACCAAGCCCAAAGTACACGCGTTTATCACTAGACGAGTTATACCCCACTGCCGTTGTGGCGTGGTTGTATTGGACTCCAGCGGCAGTAGTGAGTTTGATCTTCGTGCCTAGTCCGTCCCGGTTGGACTTTGTTCCCACAAGATTGAGAATGATCCAGTGATTGGCGGTCTTTGCGTGATTCATCAGAATTTGCGGCGGACCATTCAGGTTGGTGACTACGATATCCACTTTGCCATCATTGTTCAGATCGCCGAAGGCCGCCCCCCGGTGGGCTTCCGGTACGGCAAAATCCTCACCGGCAAAGCGGCTCTCATCATCGAACGTGAAATTGCCTATATTGCGAAAAATTCCACTGGGCAGTTTGAACGGCCGGTGAGCGATTTCCATTGAGTTATCAAGGATGTCGGAGTTTGCCGTGAAGAGATCTTTCCGACCATCGTTGTCGAAATCGAAAATGCCCGCGCCCCAGGCAGTGACCCGCGTTGTTTGAGCGGCGAGTCTTGATGCACCGCTCATGTCAAGAAACTCGCCGTTCCCAAGATTTCTGTATACCGGATATCCTTCACCGAACATCGCCGTCTGAAAAATGTCCGGCTTGCCATCGTCGTCGATGTCGCGAAAATCTGTGCCCATTCCCGCAACCACACTGCCAAAGCCGTTGTACGCAACAGAGGCCTGCAACGCGACTTCAGAAAATGTCCCGTCTCTGTTGTTGTGCAGCAGAAAGTTTGGAAATGTGTCATTGGAGATGAAGACATCGGTAAAACCATCATTGTCGTAGTCCGCGAACGAAACACCCATCCCCTTGCCCACAAAGTCCGCCACGTGGGACTGCTTTGAGACATCAGTAAATGTACCATCGCCGTTGTTGCGATACAGAATGTTCGGCGTTCCTTTGAAACTGAGCGGAGTGCAATAGGCAGTCACACCGGACTGTTCGCAATGGGCCGCGGTCTTAATGTCGTAATCGAGATAATTGATCACCAGCAGGTCCAGCCGCCCGTCGTTGTTGTAATCAAACCAGCCGGCGGTCTGGCCCCAGGCCTTGCCGTAGCCGGGAATCACCCCGCTGACGCCGGCCTTTTCCGTCACGTCTGTAAATGTGCCGTTGCCGTTATTGTGAAAAAGCTGATTGCGGTTGTACCCGGTCACATAAAGATCCACGTACCCGTCGTTGTCGTAATCCGCGGCCGCAACGCCCATCGAGTAGCCGATGCCGGCCAGGCCTGCCTTCTCCGTAACATCGGTAAACGTTCCGTCTCCGTTGTTACGGTAGAGCCGGTTTACATATTGCTTCCCCGTCTTTTCAAGCGAAGGAATCGCCGCTCCGTTGGTAAAGAAGATGTCGAGCAGTCCGTCGTTGTTGTAGTCGAAGAGCGCGACGCCGCCGAGCATCGTTTCGATCGAGTAACGATAGGGACTGATGCTGTTATTGAGAACAAAATTCACACCGGAATGCGGCTGAATGTTTTCAAAATGGAATGGATGAATCTCCGCTGGCCTCTTCTGGTTTACTGTCCCGGTTTTCGATTGAGTGGCTGTTTTTGACGCGGGGAGTTTGGTCTGCGGCGATGCGATTGTGCCCGCTCCGGCCACGACTGCAAGAAGCACTACCAGGGACCGGACAAAGAAAACCGCAGGCCGATCAGACTTTCGCATCAACGGGAATGAGCCGCCAATTCCCGAGACAAAACGCCCAATCTGGCTTTCCATTGGCCAGCCAGACGCAGCGTGATTAGGGTACAAAGGCCTTCGCATGGAACAAAACCTATTGTTGCATCGCACAGCTTACACTGCCCATTGAAATTTCGGATGCCGGCTTTCTGCCGCGGAAACCTCCGCGTATCCATTCAAGGCGAAGAACGGCGAACAATGTCGGTCGACTGAAAGGAGTTGGATACTTGGGAAGCCTACAGGAACACAACTTTCGAAGTGTTCCGATTCAGTCCTTTAGAACTGGAAATGTTGATCGTTCAATCGCCCCGGAGGCTCACTATGTTAGCCTCCGGTTGAGGGCATTTCGCAATTGCGTTCCGCAAGAGTGGCCCGCTGAGAAATCCCCCAATCCGCCAATTCCCTGGAGTCTTTCGCATGAGCGCTGTCCAATACGACTTGACCGTAATTGGTTCAGGACCGTCTGGCCAGCGTGCCGCTGTGGCCGCCGCAAAAATGAAAAAGCGTGTGGCGGTGGTGGAGGCACGGTCTGTGGTGGGCGGAGTCTGCATCAACACGGGAACAATCCCGTCGAAGACCATGCGTGAAGCGGTTCTTCATCTTTCCGGTTACAACTACCGGACGGTTTATGGAATGAACTACCGCGTGAAGGAAAAGATCACAATGGCTGATCTTGCCTTCCGCGTGCAAAACGTCATCCGCACGGAAGTGGACGTAACCGAGGCCCAGCTCTCACGCAACGGAATCGATGTGGTGCATGGTATTGCGCGTTTTGTCGATCCGAACAAGGTTCGCGTGGAGGGCCCGCAGGCGGATACAACTCTTGAATCGGACCACATTATCATCGCTGTCGGCACACGGCCCGCATCCTCACCAAAAGTGCCCATCAACGGACGAACCATCGTCAACAGCGACCAGGTTCTTGATTTACCCGTCTTGCCGAAATCGCTCATTGTGGTGGGTGGAGGTGTCATCGGCGTCGAGTACGCATGCATGTTCGCAATTCTCGGCGTGCGCGTCACTCTGATTGAAAAGCGTGCAAAACTACTTGAGTTTGCTGACCAGGAGATTGTGGAAGCACTCAGCTACCATCTGCGCGACAGTCGAGTGACCATGAGGCTCGGCGAAGAAGTGGACAGTGTCGAAGAGCTGCCTGACGGCACTGTAGTCGCAAATCTCATAAGCAGGAAAAAAGTCTCAGGCGATGCGCTTCTCTATGCCGTTGGACGGCAGGGCAATGTGGACGAATTGAATCTAGCCGCGGCGGGACTGGAAGCGGATAATCGCGGACGCATACCGGTCGACGAGCACTATCAGACCAAAGTCCCTCATATTTACGCTGTCGGTGATGTCGTCGGCTTCCCCGCGCTGGCATCGGTTTCCATGGAGCAGGGGCGCATTGCGGCGGCTCGTGTTTTTGACGACCACGCCACCACCTCGAATCCAAGCTTTTACCCGTACGGCATCTACACCATTCCTGAAATCAGCTTCATCGGAAAGACCGAGGAGCAACTGACGGATGAAGACGTGCCATATGAAGTCGGCATGGCCTACTATCGCGAGACGGCACGCGGCCAGATTCGCGGCGACACCACGGGACGGCTCAAGCTCATCTTTCATCGCGACACCAGAAAGGTACTTGGCGTACACATCATTGGCGAAGGCGCAGCTGAGTTGATCCACATTGGCCAAGCGGTGATGACATTGGAAGGCACGGTGGACTATTTTGTAGACACCGTATTTAACTATCCCACCCTGGCGGAGTGCTATAAAGTGGCCGCTTTCAATGGCCTTGGCCGCCTGCACCGTTATCAGGCCTGACAGTGGCAGCATAGGAGGTTCCCTTGAGCACCGCGATCGGCGTTGTATTGACCGAGCACATTGTTGCGGGACGATTGGAAGACCAAAAGCCCACTGGAAATACGCTTCAATATCCCACGGACAAGGCCGAGCTGGATGCCTTGATTGCGATTCCCGGCAGTGAACTTGTCGAAAAAATCGCGGGACAGATTTCCACGTTAAGCAGAAATGGCGCAAGCCCCATCGACGGAATTGGAGTAGCCGTTCCCGGTGTTATCCGAAACGGAGTCGTGGAGGAATCACCGAATCTTCCCCAGCTGAAGGGGATGCGGCTCGCAGAACACCTCACACAGGTTCTCAAGTCTAATGGAATTGAAACCCCGGTCCATATTGCGAATGATGCGGATGCCATTGCTGCGGGTGTGGCGGCAAAGCATGGGCACCTGAACAAACTTACCCGCGTGTGGACCATTGGCAACGGCATTGGTTACGGACGCTGGCCGTATGCAGAGGGCGTTTGGGAAGGTGGCCACATTACGGTCACGCTCGATCCGAAGGAACGCTACTGTGGCTGCGGTGGTGTGGGACATCTGGAAGGCATCATGGGCTACCGGGCCATGCGCATGCGCTTTCTGGATATGGAGCCGGAGGAAGTTTTTGCAAATGCAAAAAAGGGCGACGTACGCTGTCGTGACTTCGTGGATTTGTGGCATCGCGCATTAGCCGCGGCAACATCCTCTTTCATCCATCTTGCCGGTCCGGGAAAGTTCTATTTCACGGGGCACAATGTCGGCTTCCTGGAACTCGATGTACTGCGCGGACACCTGGAAACAATGGTCAAAATGAGTCCGCTTCTTCGCTACTCATTGGAAGTGCTGCCTCCCGATGACGATGTTGCGCTTATTGGCGCCGGCGTAAGCGCACTGCGCGCCCTCACCTGGTAAGGCTGCGTTCGATACCGCTAGTAAAATCTGGAGTTTTTCCGCCTTAGCGGACTTAGAATCTGCGCTGGTAGGTTCGCGAAAGCCGGTCATGCCAGCTGAGATGGTCATCGTCGAAGATCGCCCACGCGAGTCCAAGACCCATGGGGACGACCGAGAGCAAAGTCGCTACAAATCGAGCGCGCAGTTGCTCTTCCGTCGGGCGCTCGTCTTCAAACGTGCAGAGGCTAATGCCCGCATAGTGCATGCCCGGTGTCGCTCTTCTCTTCACCAGGAAGTACCAGTGGTACGCGGCTGCTGACCCTGCCAGCAAAATTGCGCCAACAATTTCACTCGTGCGCATGGAAAGAGCAGGATGCATAAAACGCGCAGCAGCAGCAACAGCCGCGCAGAGCACGCCCACAATCAGAGCGAAATCCACGAGCGAAGCCATCAAACGCAGGTTCCACGGCGCAAGATCCAATTGCAAGGGCAACGCGGCTTCGTCCACCGCGGCAGCGTGCTCGAATTCCGGCTGTTCATCCAGTTCTATGCCGGACCACTCAGGCCCTTGCCAGCTGGAATCCTGATCTGCGGGCTCCGCCGGGGTTTCCGGCACAGTTGAAATCGTGCCTGGGTCCACTTCAAAAATGCTCAACTGGCCTGCGGAGTCCACCGCCTCGCCCGCAATGTGCGGACGCACGCGGCGGGTAGCCACAATCTCGCGCGGAAATTCAATCAGATTCGCATGAATACTCTGTACGGGTTCAACGGTATTCACTGATGGAGCAGGTGGTTGCTCGGCCTTGCCTCTGCCGAACTCTTCCCAATTCCACTTGGGCTCATTTTCCTCGCTTGCGGAGCCGGACGAGTAACGCAGGTCTTCGTGCTGGAATTCTCGTTCGCGCGCAATGTACACCTGGGCGTCGGCTTCAAACTTTACCGTTGGCCTGGCGGATTCAAGAATCTCCGGATGCGCGATTGCCTCTGTCAGGAATGGGGCTTCACCTTCTTCCTCGGGCTCCACCTCAAGCTGTGCAAGCGCCATTTGCGCCACAGCCTGCGCCTCCAGTGCTGCGCGTGTGGCTGTCTCAGCAGCGCGCAACGCCATGCGGGCTTCGGCAGTCTGCATTTCATTAAAACTAGGAGCTTTGGCATATCGCGCGGCAACGCGAGCCGCCGCCTGCGCTCCGCGTGAATTGGCAGGAAGGTGGCTTTTCGATTCCGCGGGTGGCTGCGAGACGGAGGCATCCTTGCGGTTTTTGCGTTCCGCAAGCCGGCGATTCACTTCCTGTTTCCAATCAGGGAGTGTCGCGGACTGGATTGCCCGATTGCTCAATGTTCTTTAAATCCTTCCGGCGCATATGCGCTCACCGATTCTGCACTCGGTATTCAATCTTCGTCACGGCCGTCAAAATACTGCAGACAAATTCCATGAGGCGGGGGCGGTGTGAACATCTCTGCTAACCACGTTTCTCGGTTCGTGTCCCAGAGAATGAGGCCTCTATTTGCTATGCTGGCCTTTGGTTCCGGAATGCGCCCTCGCACTTTCGTGTTTATCACGCTGTTGGTCCTCTGTCACTTTCAAGTTGACGGACAGGGGTTTACCACTGCGTTACCCCCATCACCAGATCGTCAACAGGTGAAATCTCCAGGCCAGCAAGCCGATTCTCTTCCCGACGACCCAGGGCAGGAATTGCTGCCCATTGCAAAGCCACAACCGCCACAGAGTGTAGGTGTGCCTCAGGTGGTGAAAGCCGATCTGCAAACGTACGTCAACAATGTTTGGACGTTGAGCGGAAATGTGGAAGTGCATTACGGTGGCTACACCCTCACCGCGGATAAGGTCTCTTACAACAAAGCAACCACCGACCTCACGGCTGACGGGCACATCCATGTCACGGGAGGAGCGGAAGACATCTCGCTCAGTGCTTTGCATGGTGAAGTACGGCTCAATATGCATACGGCCCGCTTCTTTGATGTTCAAGGCACAATGGGCATCCGGCGCGCGGGACGCACCGCGGTCTTCTCAACGCCGAATCCGTTTCTGTTTTCCGGCCGCGTGCTTCTCCAGTTGGGCGAGGGCCGTTACAAAGTGGTTGACGGCACAATGACCAACTGCAGGTTGCCGCGCCCGGACTGGCAACTGATCGCGCATTCCATTGACGTTGCCGATGGAAAAGCCTCTGCTAAGAATACAGTGTTCAAGCTCTTTGGAGTGCCTGTCTTTTACATTCCATACCTGCGTCATCCGGTCGATGAAACAGGAAGGGAAAGCGGTCTGCTGATCCCAGTGCTTAGCAACTCCACCATTAAGGGCTTCACGTTCGGCGAGCAGGCATATTTCGTGCTCAATCGAAGCATGGATATGGTGATCGGTGCGGAATACTTCTCCAAGCGTGGATTTGCGCCAAACGGGGATTTCCGCTATCGCGGTGCCGGCCTCGACTTCCTGAACGTGCGCTGGAATGCCTTGCTGGACCGCGGCATTGCGGCCACGCCACCGGCAACCGGCACGGTCAATCAGGGCGGAATGGATATCGCCGCGCTGGGGCGGCGTGACTTTTCTCCTTCTACGCACATGGCCGCAGACGTTGAGTATCTGTCGAGGTATGTCTACAAGCTGGTATTCAATGACAACTACGAGCAGGCCGTAAGCTCCGAAGTCAAAAGCACGATTTCGGTCACGAATGATTCAAAGGGCTACATTCCATCGGCCTACCTGAGCAGACTGCAAAATTTTGCGAGTTCCTCTTCCGGCGATGAAGTGCGCATCATCCACCTGCCGAGTCTGCGCTTTGACGCTCTGGACCGCCCACTTGGGCAAACTTCGGTTTACTGGGGCCTCGGCTCTTCCATGAGTTATTTGAACCGCTCGGAACCTGGCTTCCACGCACGCAATGTGGGCCGATTCGACCTGTATCCGCACATTTCCGTACCGCTTGTGGGGGCCGGATGGAGCGTTATTCCTGAAGCTGCCTTGCGCGAGACCTTCTATACCGGAAGCCAGAACCCCGATTTAACGGGCTCAAACAGCGGCACACCCACGATCAGTCACGATCCACTCAGCCGCAGCGACATTGAAGCCTCGGTGGACATGCGGCCTCCGGCGCTCGAACGAGATTTTCTGATTCATCGCTGGAACCGCAGACTACGTCACGTAATTGAACCCGAGATTACGTATAACTTCGTCGGCGGCATCGGCGTAAAGGCGCACAACGTGCTCTTTGTTGACACCACGGACACCGCCACCAACACAAATGAAGTTGGCTACTCCCTCACGCAAAGGCTCTATGCACGCCCCATTGAGCAAGTGAAATGCGACATTGCAAAGGGGGACACCAACTGCCCGCAGCTGCAGAGGGAGTGGGCAAGCTGGCAGGTTGCACAAAAATTCTTCATCGACCCCAAATTCGGTGGCGCGCTCATTCCCGACAGACGCAATATTTTTGACCCCGCACTCGACCTGACAGGAATTTCTTTCCTCACGACAGGACGCAACCTCTCGCCCATCATTTCGCGGTTAC
Source organism: Acidobacteriota bacterium (assembly GCA_028876335.1). Taxonomy (GTDB): domain Bacteria; phylum Acidobacteriota; class Terriglobia; order Terriglobales; family Acidobacteriaceae; genus Telmatobacter. The sequence goes on along the minus strand of JAGWSG010000134.1, from coordinate 30,707 downwards.
GCTTTGAGGCAATTCAAAATCTGCGTCTTGAATGGGATATGGATTACGACCCCCGCATGGGCCGGATTGGTGCCGATAATCTTTACGCAGGATACAGTTGGGGCAATACAACCATCGGCGTTGGACACTCTCTTTTGAATGCCGTGGACGAAGAGGGCAGCGAAGCTTCGATTATCCAGAGCCAGCAGATCCAGCCTTTTATCAATATCGGTCAACCCAATAGGGCAGGCTTCAATTTGGCGGCAAACGGCGGATACGATTTCGTCAACGGCGCCCTGCAGTATGCCGGCGTACAGGCCATCTACAACTGGAACTGCTGTGGCCTCAGCCTTGGGTACCGCCGTTTTGTGCTTGGCACTGTCCGCGACGAAACACAATACCTTTACAGCTTTACTCTGGCAAATTTCGGCTCGGTAGGAGATATCCGGCGCTCCAACACGGTGTTCCGGGATCCCACGCTGCCGCCAGCGTACTGAGCCGGTTGCCTTTTGCCTCCACATACGTCCACTCATCAGTAATGTATTGCGCCACCTGCTTGAGAATGGAACAGGGGCTCAGGTGGAGTATCCTTTTGCATAGAGGAAATATCAGGCTTGTCTAAGAACTACATTTGGCCACTTCTTTTCGCACTTTGCCTGGCTGTTGGATGCAAGGCTCAACCCGGAACCGCGGTTCCGAATGACTCCTCATTGCACCGTAGCATTGAGGTCATGGTGCGTAGCCAATTCAATGTGCCCCAGGATTTTACGATTCAGATTGGCGCACGCACTCCCAGCAAGATCTCGGGATTCGACGATCTGCCGGTGACTCTGAGTCGGGGCTCGAAATCGACTGTTGTTCACTTCCTGCTTTCCAAGGATGACAAGACGCTGGCGCGCCTTGAGACCTTCGACCTTACGAAGAACCCGGCCATGAACATCGATGTTTCCGGCCGGCCAATTCGTGGGAATCCTGCCGCAAAAGTGACGGTCATCAATTTCGACGACCTGGAGTGCCCCTTCTGTGCCCGCATGCATGAATCGCTCTTCCCGGACACTCTGCAGCATTACGGAGACAAGGTTCGCTTCATCTATAAGGATGACCCGCTGACTGATCTGCATCCATGGGCGATGCACGCCGCAGTGGACGCGAATTGCCTTGCATCACAGAGTGGCGATGCGTACTGGGCTTACGTCGACTATCTGCATAGCCACGGCCAGGAGATTACCGGGCCTGATCGCAATCTCGCGAAGAGCTTTTCAACACTCGACCGGCTTGCGCGCGAGCAGGGTACACAGGCAAAGCTCGACAGTGGCAAGCTCGACGAATGCATTACAAAGCAGGATGAAACCAAGATCAAAGAGTCTGCTCATGAGGCAGATGCTCTGGGCGTGGACGGCACGCCGGCACTTTTCATCGACGGAGAAAGGGTAAATGGAGCGATTCCAAAGGAACAGCTTTGGCTGGTCATCGACCGCGCGCTACGCGCCGCAGGCGAACAGCCACCAGCTGATCCAAAGGCTCCTGAACCCGCCACAAAAGGGCGCTGATTTGGGCAAGAACGGACCGGCTGGACACTTATTTGCCGGTCCCCTTGGAGTCGCCTTCGAACGGTTCCCGAATTGCCAAAACCAAAGGAATTTATACGAGTGGCTGATTCGCCTGGAAATGGCCACCCCGCACAAATTTCAAAGGTCTAAGGTATTTGAGGAACCGCTCTAATTGTGAGGCTTGGTACCCGTACCCGGTCCCAGGGATTTATCCTGAAGGACTAGGGCCAAGATTGCCCCCTGGGAGAAGATTCGTTGCAGCCCGATTGCCGTATTTTCAAGAGATTCCAATTTGCCTCGTATGCGTTTATAGCAGCCATGCTTGTGGCTACTATAGGCGGTTGCCATCGGTCTCCTGGGCCGGATGTCATGGCCACAGTCAACGGCAAAAACATCATGCAGGCCGATGTGGAGAGGCTGTATAAGGCAAACCTAGGCGACACGCCGGAAGAGCCTACTCCGGAGCAGGCCAGGATCATGAAGCTGAAGGTCCTCCAGCAGATGATTCAGGATGAAATCATCCAGCAGCAGGCGGCCAAGCTCCACCTTGCGGCGTCTGACGAGGACGTGAACGCGCGGCTCACGGATATGAAAGCCCCGTTCACGCAAGAAGAGTGGGACAAGCAGCTGAAGCAGAGAAACCTGACGGTAGACGACCTGAAGCGCGATATTCGGCGTTCTCTCACCTACGAAAAGCTGATGAACAAGGAGATTGAGTCAAAAATCAACATCTCCGATACAGACATCGCCGACTACTATAACGCGCATAAAGCAGACTACAACTTCATTCAACCTCAGTATCATCTGGCTGAAATTGTAGTCACGCCCAGCCCATCGCAAACTACCGGCAACCTGCAGAATAGTAAGGCATCAAGCGAAGCAGACGCGCGCAAGAAGATTCAGATCCTCTATAACCGGTTGCGCAGCGGTGAGGACTTTGGCGCGGTGGCAATGAATTTCTCTGAAAACCCCAATGATGCTTCCAACGGAGGCGATATGGGATTTGTCGGCGAATCAGTTCTGCGTTCACAACCGGATGTCTTCAACGCAATCAGCAAACTGAAGCCGGGCGATATTACCGACATTATTCCTGTTTACGACAGCACTGGAACGAGCAAGCGCCTCAAGGGGTTTGTGATTTATAAGCTCTTCTCTCGTGAACCGGCCGGACAGCGGGAGCTTAAGGATCCGCGCGTGCAGCAGTCGATTCGGCAGTATTTGCGCCAGAGCCACGCGCAGTTACTGAAGAACGCTTACTTCGAGGTTCTGCAGAACCAGGCCAAAATACGAAATTACTACGCTGAACAGATCCTTAAAGACGGCGGGAAATAGCCGCTTAACAGGCACTATCTATCCCAGATGGAGTAACTTCCATCTGGGATCTGTGCTGTTCCGCATTCGCCGGCGGAGGTCGTTTCTTAGCTTCGAGCCGTCTTCATCACTTCAGGGCCATATCTCCGCGCTCGTTTGCCCATTTGCCACTTCCCTTTGCCAATCAATTGTTCGCTTTAGCGCACAATGGTTCTGGAGTCCCTCGGGCGCAGTCCTCCGGCAATAGGCTTCACTACGGAGGCCTTCCTTCTTACTTGTTGGAGAATCACGGAGCCTTACCCACCCCCTCCCTGAGTCGGTACATATTCCAGGCGAAATTGAGGGAGGCCCTTATTTGATTAACTTATTGATAAGTAATCACTTACAGAACTTTAAGGATAGATTTACGGACATGGAGCTTCCAGCGATCGGGCACAGAATCGCGTTGAAACGTGCAAGTTTTTGCGTGATTTTATCGATATTCACACCGAACCTGATCGCTTTTTTGCAGTTTGAGCGAGGACATGGTCATGCCAATCCAGGTGGGCATAGTGGTCTGACAGTCCTTGTTTCTCGCTCACCGTCAGTTAAGGTAATTGCACAGAGGTCCATCGGAAGAGACGCTCGCGGGGGATGGTACCACCCAGAAAAGAGAGCCTCCGCCAGGCGGAGGCTCTCTGTGAACAGTAGCAATCTAGCCGCGTTCTATTTGAAATGACCACTGGAGTCCATGGTGATTCCACCAGGTCCGGCATTCTTCTTGGCTTCATTCGCCTTACGAGCGCCCATTGCCTTCGCGCTCCAGTCCTTGGCGGCGTCGACGTCCTTCTTCACTGCGGAGGGATCGGCGTAATCCACATCCGCCTTCCGGCGATAGACTAGGTTGAGATAGGACATTGCATCGTCGTAGTTGGCACGATTTTCAACTGCCTGATTGAGGTACTGGAGAGCTTCCTCCACCAGAGGAGCATTCTCTTCACTGATCTGCTGAAGTACCTTTTTCGGCGCTTTTACGTTGCCTTCACCGTCATCGTTCATATTCACGGCCGCCAGAGCCTTCAACACATTTTCATGTGCCAGCGTCCAATCGATCACGCCGATGGTGTAAGCAGCTTCTGGATCCTTGGGATCGACAGCTAATACCTTCTTTTGCCAATCCTTGGCTTCCTGGAATTTCTTGATATTGAAATAAATTCCGGCAATCTGCTTGAGACTGTTGACGTCATTAGGTTCCTGCTGCAGAACCTGCTTGAAAATCTCGACAGCCTGATCTGCGTTCTTCAGGTTCTCCGGGGTATCCAGACCGGGCACAATGTTCTGCGCCAGTGCAGTGGCGAGGTAGGTTTTCGCCATGGGGAGTGTGGGATCCAGTTCCGTTGCCTTCTGGAAGTGCCCGATGGCTTCTTCGTATTTGGCGGCCTTGTAGGACTCCACTCCCTTGTTCAGCTGGTCGCGCGCAGCCAGCTTGTTGCACCCACTGACGGAGAGTACCAAGCCTCCCAGTGCGATCGCGAGAACCGTAATTCGTACGGGTCCATTCATTTTCTTCCTCATCTCCTTCAGGACGCGCTCGCGGGCGCGAATCCCGGAATCTAAAATTGCTGCCGGCAATGGAAGGGAGGCTCCGATACCGCAGCGGATCATCGTCTTCAGTGGGCTGCTTCTTCAAGCTCAGGAGCTGTGAGAATCATTCACCGCTCCTGCCCGAATTCAGTTACTGACCCTGTTGGATCTTGGGTGTCATGATACCAATGTGATCTACGTTCGCTTCGTGCGCGATGTCAATGACATCTGCAACATAAGAGAAGTTGATGTCGTCATCGCCTCTCACGAACATGACACGCTCTGCGCGATTCGCGTAAATCTGAGTCAGTTTCGGCAGAAGCTCCTGATAAGACACATCCGTGTCGTTGATCTTGTAGGCTGGCGAAGCGCCTGGGCGATACATGATCTGGACAACGATCGTACGGTCATTGTTTAGCTGTTTCTGCTTTTCCTTGGGCGGCTGCGGCACAAGCGCATCGAGACCCTTGGGCGTGACAGGGACGATGACCATAAAGATAATCAGCAGCACAAGCAAAATATCGATCATCGGGGTGACGTTGATTTCGCCCATTGCGCCGCCGCCGCCACCACCACTTGTCATTGCCATAGCTTGAAACTCCTCTTCAACTCAAAAAATTGCTGGTTGGAAATCGTCGGGACTTACTCTTCGCCCGCGAGATTTCCTTCTTTCTTCTGCGTCAAAAGACCGACCTCATCGACGCCAGCTGTACGAACAGCGTCAATCGCGTCTTCGACGGCTCTAAACTGTGCGCGAGCATCTGCGCGGACATAGATCATCTTGCTCGGTTTGTCGGCGAGCCTGTCAGCCACCTTGGGTCCAAGATCAGTAACTGCGATCTTGTCACGACCCAGGTACACTCCGCCATCGCGGGTAACCGCCACAACGATCGCGTCTTCCTTGTCGGCGTCGGGCATTGCGACTGGGTTGTTCACCTTGGCCATGTCAATCTGAACCTTGTTCTGAAGCATGGGCGTGATGACCATAAAGATGATTAGCAGCACCAGCATCACGTCCACCATCGGCGTCACATTGATGTTGGAATTGACCTTGGCGCCTTCGTTGCGAACTGCCATTGCCATGGTTTGGGCTCCGTGCCTTTCAAAGTTAATCCCGGAAAAGCTTTCCGGATGGGCATAAGTAACACCAACGCAGGGGCTGGGAGGAAAGTGCGGGCAGGATTCTAAGTTGATTCCCGCCCGCGATCAATGTCTCGCTCAGACCCGCAGACGCTTTGTTACCGCTTTGCGCTCTGCTTGATGAAGTAGTCGATCAACTCGCTCGAGGAGTTGTCCATCTCGACATCGAATGCTTCGACGCGCCCGGTGAAGTAGTTAAAGGCCATAACGGCCGGGATGGCCACGAGAAGTCCGAAAGCCGTGGTGACCAGAGCTTCCGAAATACCGCCTGCAACCGCGCCGATACCAGAGGTCTTCTGGGTTGCGATCTGCTGGAAGGCGTTCAGAATTCCGACGACCGTTCCGAAAAGTCCGACGAAGGGAGCCGTTGCACCGATGGTAGCGAGAACTGAAAGGCCTCTCTTGAGCTTTGCATGCACGATGGCTTCTGCACGCTCAAGGGCGCGCTGCGAGCTCTCGATGGTGTTTTCCGTCGCTGCGCCGGCGGATGCGCGGAACTCCTGCAAACCTGCAGTAACGACTTCCGCGAGGTGCGACTTCTTGCTGCGATCGGCAATCTTGATGGCTTCTTCAAGCTTTGAATCCTTCAGAGCGCCAGCAACTTTGGGGGCGAACTCACGCGACTGCTTACGTGCCGCTGAGAAGTAGAGATAACGGTCAATCATCACGGCCAGCGACCAGATGGACTCGATGAACAGGATGATGGCGACGGCCTTAGCCAGCCATCCCATGTGTTGCCACAAGCCCATGGGGCTAAAGCTGACTGTCTGTTCATCCTGAAGAAATGCCAGGCTGGAGACCGTGTGAGATGCGAAATGTGCGAGCTGAGCGAGAATCACTGAATCGTTCCTCCTAAGGAGTTTCTTGTAAACTTCATAACCCGCGGCGGCGGGTGCTTGCTGGGGAATGCGGCTCTACGGGAATACGCATTCAGGTCAAAAGTATGGCCTCTTCCCACGCAAAGTGGGAAGAGGCCGAAGGTCATCCACCCAAGGTGAAGATAACGTTCACCGTGGTTTCAACTTCCACAGGTTCACCGTTGAGCAAATATGGCTTGTAGCGCCATGTCCGCACGGCATCAAGCGCGGCCTGCTGAAGCATTGCGGGGCCGCTGATCACACGGAGGTTTTCAATGGTTCCCTGCTTAGAAATATTTGCCTGCAGCACTACCGTGCCCTGCACGCGAGCAGCCTTGGCAATCGGCGGATAGATCGGTTGAGTCCTTTGAATCAACATGCCGACGGCAACGCCGCCTGAAATCGTTATCTTTTTCGGCGGAGCGGCCTTTACCTGTGGGGCGTTTCCGCTTCCAAATACGCTACCCATTACACCGCCTGCGCTGCCTCCCCCGAGACCTTCCATACCGGCCACACCAAAGCTGGAAGGCGGAGCTTCTTTCTCGGCCACCATCTTGATGTCGTGGGGAATCTTTGTGGGCGCAGTCAACTGATTGTTCATCATTTCAGATTGAACGTGAACAATATGCACCTCTGGCGGCGGCGGTGGTGGTGGTGGAGGCGGCGGAGGCGGAGGAGCCGTGAGAACCGTTAGCATGGCAGCCTTTGGCAGCGCCTCAGGATAGATCAGCGGAATCAGAACAAGGACAAGCAAAATGGAGCCATTGATGATGAAGGTCACCATCATCCAATATTTGCTTTTGCTCTTAATCTTTCCGTTTGATTCAAATGTGGAATCTTCAAACATGACCAGCCTCGAATCGAGTGTTCGTTACCTTTGATTTAGACACCGTGGAGAGGGGGATTGTTCCAGAGCATCCAAGTGGTAACGCGTAAGCGTGTTACACCTATATCAGAACTCCTTAACACTTGCAAAACGTGCTGCAAAAAATGTGCAGATGAAAGCGATTCGCGTCTCAGGCACGAGCCCGTTTTGCAGGCGGTAAAACTGCGGACTTCCCCTTCCCGGCTCTCCACTGTTGCCAAGAGACGAGCATAGGCGCTGCGACCGCAATGGAAGAGTATGTGCCAATCAGGATACCTACGACAAGTGCAAATGAGAAATCATTTAACACTTTACCGCCGAAGATGAAAAGTGACAGCACGGTCAGGAACGTCAAACCCGAGGTGAGCACGGTTCGGCTAAGTGTCTGATTGATGCTTCGATTGACCACATCAAGCAGCGTTTCACGGCGGCTCAAGCGCAGATTTTCTCGAATTCGGTCAAATACGACGATTGTGTCGTTCATCGAGTAGCCCACGAGAGTGAGAATGGCTGCAATTACCGTCAGCGACATCTCGCGATCTGTAAGAGCGAATGCTCCGATGGTGATCAAAGTGTCATGGAAGCAGGCTACGACCGCGGCCACGCCATAGATGAGCTGGAAGCGGAACCACAGGTAAATGAGCATGCCCAGCATGGAATAGAGCGTGGCCTGGATCGCCTTATTCTGGAGTTGCTTGCCCACGGTAGGACCGACGACCTGCACGTTGCGAACGATCGGGGTCTCATAGTGCTGCTGAAGGGCGGTAAAGACCTGGTCCCGACCCGTGTCCAGGTTGGACTCATTGTGCTGTTCCGGCAGACTAATGAGGACTTCGTTTTGGCTGGGATCGTCGTAGCGCACAATCTGGGCATCATTCACCCCAGCTTGTGCCAATGCGGTACGAATGCGGGGAATATCAGGCGTCTGCTTGAATTGAAGCTCGATCTGCGTACCGCCCTTGAAATCGACACCCAAGGGAATTGGGCTACCGATCTTTTGCCAATGCAATCCCATGGAGATAATGCCGGCAATGCTGAAAATGAGGGAAAAGCCAAGGAAATACCACTTCTTCCCCAACCAATCAATGTTGACATCGTGAAACAGTTCCACTTGTTTTCTGCCTTCCTCGGGGCAGGTCGGAATCTCGGCCTGCCTTGATTGCGCTTTGTGCCGCGAAACGTTCGCAGCGCTAAATCGATACCATTTCGCCCGGCTTCAGCTTCGCAAGGTGCGCGTCGAAGATGAGTCGGGAAACATATACGGCCGTGAACAGGTTGGCTGCCAAACCGAAGGTCAGGGTAACGGCAAATCCCTTCACCGGGCCGGTGCCGAACAGGAACAGAATTGCCGCGGACACAATCGTCGTAACGTGTGTATCCAGAATGGTGACCCAAGCGTGGCCGAAGCCCTGTTCAACCGCCGCTGAAGCGGCTTTTCCAGCGCGTATTTCTTCTCGTATTCGCTCAAAGATCAGAACATTTGAGTCAACGCCCATACCGATGGTAAGGATGACTCCGGCTATGCCCGGCAGCGTGAGAGTCGAACCGCTGAACCCCATGAAACCGAGCAGGATGACCAGGTTAAGGAAGAGGGCAAGATCAGCATTGATGCCTGCACCCTTGTAATAAATGAGCATGAAGACCATGACCACTAGCACGCCGACCACTGCGGCTGTAACGCCATCACGCACCGAGTCAGCACCAAGCGACGCGCCTACTGTGCGATCTTCGAGATAACGTAGAGAGGCTGGCAGAGCACCTGAGCGCAACATCTTTGAAAGGTCCATCACCTCTTGCTGGGAGAAGCTGCCGCGAATTTCTCCACGATCGCGAATGGCGCTTTCAATGTTGGCCACTTCACGGACGCGTCCGCCAAGGACCACAGCCATACTGTGATTGATGTTGGCGCTGGTGTACTGGTAGAAGCGGTCGCCGGCTTCGTTGGTGAGAGTGAACTCCACCGTACGCTGACCGGTGTTGGCGTCATTGCCTGGATCAGCTGAACGGAAGTCGACTCCGCCCACAATCGGCGTTCTCGTCAGCACGTAGAAGCTGTCCGCAGAGCCGGAGCCGCCCGCCATGGCGCCCGAGCCGCTCATAATCACATCATCCGGGGGAAGCGTGCCACCGACAGAAGCCAGCGCGGACTGCTGGTCAGGATACGGGCCGCCGACGACTGCGTGGATCGACAAGCGCGCGGTCTCAGAAATTAGGCGCTTCACCTCATTCATGTCGCTAACGCCTGGTAGTTCGACAAGAATCTGATTATCGCCAAGTCCGTACTGCTGGATCACTGGCTCTGCAACACCAAGTGAATCCACGCGGTCGCGGATCGTTTCGATTGCCTGTTGCACGACCTTTTCGTCGTAGGCCTTCTCGAACGAAGGCTTCATGGTCAAAGTCCAGTTGTTGTCCGTACCACCCGTGACGTCGAATTCGCTTGAATACTTCGAATCAAGCAGAGAACGCACATCGCTGTTCTTTTCGGCCGTCGTGCCCTCTATGCGGATCACTTCGGGCTTCTGCGGGTCCGGCTTGTAGACCTGCGATACACCGATGTTTTCCGTCTTCAGGTCCTGGTTGAGGCGGCCGACCGTGCTATCGGTTTCCACACCAACAGCTTCTTTTACCTCAACCTGAAGAATCAGGTGAGCGCCGCCCTGCAGGTCGAGACCAAGGTGAATGCGATTGGAAATGGACTGAAGGATTGCCTTGCCGCTCAACCCTTTGGGAATGCCCAAAAATCCATAAACGCAAATCAGAAGAACCGCGATAATTCCCGCGACTTTGCCTTTGAAATTCTTTTTCATTTTTTATTCCACTTCTTCAGTTGCAAATCGAGACATTCTTGCATGCGATCCATTAAAAATCAGGAGTCCGAGCCATCCTGTGTGGTGACCGATGCGATGGCGCTCTTGGCCACTTCAATCTTCAAATTATCCGGAGAAACCCGAACGATGATCGAGTCATCCTTGATGGAGAGAATTGTGCCGCGAATCCCTCCGGCGGTTGTAACCCTATCACCGGTCTTGATACTTGCCAACATCTCTTGCCATTGTTTTTGCCGCTTTTGCTGCGGCCGGATCATCACAAGATAGAGCACCGGAATCAGCAGAAGTGGCAGAAGAGTGAACAGGCCACTGCCGGCCGGAGCGGGCGCTGCGGCCCATAGTGCAAAACTCGTACCCACGTTCGTCCTTTGCTCGCCCCGATCTCACAAAAGCATCGATGGGCACAGGCACACTCGGCCCCAAATCGCCGCTGCCTGAAAAGAAGTCTGTCTCCGGGAATTTCCTGGCCTGACGCACCTACTTGGCTCAGGTTAGGGAAGGAAAGTTCGGCATTCTCGTGTAAGGGCTCATTTCCACACACGCAGACTGTCCGCCGCCTGCCCAGCAACCATCAGGTTCCTCTTCGACAAAGTGATCCTGAAACCCGCCTCTCACCGATCGCGACGACCGCGAAGCTCGGTTTGACCCAAGGTTTCAGAACGCACCTTCTACTGATAAGAAACGCGCAGACATATGCATGTCAAGGCTTGGCAGGGGCGTCAGCCCGTGTTTCCGGCTGTGCGCCTGTCCTCGCCGTTTGCTCGCCTTCGACTTCATCCCCGGAGTCTTCAATCAGCGCGGTTGAACCTGGAATAAATTGGAAGCTTACCGGAGGCTTACCGGTGGGGAAAAACGTGATTTGCAAAGGCTTGCGCTGCCACTGGGGATCAGAGCATGCGGGCAGGTTTTCGGCATCGAAGCTTGAGAGTTTTCTGGAGAGGACCGGTTTGCGGATAGTGAGCTGGGCCACGACCGCATAAAGGCTCTTGCCGCTGCGGGTTACGCCACAATAGGCAGCGTAGTCACGGAACCAGATGACGTGGCTCACGGCAGTATCGAAATCAGGCAGTTTTACAGGTGTTACGCGCCCGGAGGTCTTCTCAATCAGGAGCCAGGGCCCGCGCTGCCAGACCCAGCGGTCTCTTTCCGCGACCTTGCCAGATGTGCTGTTTTCGGGAAGGTCGTCATTGATGCGAACCACGCGCCGCACAACGAATGTCCGGTCGGTTATGTCGTGGACCTCGCCGGTGGTCCACTCTTTGATGCGGCCGTCGACCACCAAGGGGCGGATTTTGAGCGAGTCTTCATCGGGGAGAGCGCCTGCCGGATCACCCGTTTTGGAGTACGGAACTGTACGAAAATGACCAAGCGCAACCGCGTGTACTTTGTGCGGTGTGGCCGAATGTGTGGCCGGAAGCAGGCCAGCGGCCACTGCAATCAATATCAGACAAAAGTTGAAGCGCATGATTTACTCCCCTCGCGCAAGCCAGAGCGCCCGTGTTCCAAATTGCGCAGGATACACGCGACCACACACACTGCGCCGTCGATTGGAATGCAGATTGGAGAGGAAAAAGGGATGTAACTATTCGTGGTATTCGATGCGAGCCAGATACCGAGTATGTGCCATTCTAACCCTGGTTTTGCACAGCTGCAAGATCGAAGAATAGTGCGAGAAAGCCAGGGTAAAGCTAACGCGCGGGCCGGACTAAATCTTCGCTGCCTCAACTGCGCGTGCCACGCAAAATGCTGTGCTTTCGCTCATATGCGTCGCCAGGACCTGCATGCCGACCGGTAAACCAGTCGAGGTAGCTCCGCATGGCACAGTTACACCGCAGATGCCAGCCAGGCTTGCAGTGACCGTGTAGATATCAGCGAGGTACATTGCCAGCGGATCGTTGGCCTTCTCACCCAGCCGGAAAGCGGGTGTGGGTGAGGTAGGCGTGACGATGGCGTCGACCTCAGCAAATGCGCGCAGGAACTCCTCGGCGAGGAGACGCCTTACCTGCTGGGCCTTTAGGTAATAGGCATCGTAGTAGCCGGCAGAGAGCGCATAGGTTCCAAGCATGATGCGGCGCTTGACTTCCGCACCGAAACCTTCGTCTCGGGAATGGCTATACATGTCCGCAAGCGTTGTTGATTCGGAAGAGCGATGCCCATAACGTACTCCGTCAAAGCGTGCCAGATTGGCGCTCGCCTCAGCCGTAGCAACCAGATAATAGGTCGGTATGGCATAGCGAGTGGTTGGGAGCGAAATCTTCTTGATGGAGCAGCCAGCCACACGAAGTGCATCGATTCCCTTCTCAATGCTTGCACGCACCTCGGGGTCGAGACCCTCTGCGAAATATTCTTCCGGCACGCCGATTCGCAACCCATCCGCGGGCTTATCTGATTCAACGGCGAAGTCTGGTACGGGCGCTTCAGAGCTTGTTGCGTCACAGGGGTCATGTCCAGCAATCACGCCCAGCATTGTTGCTGCGTCGCGAACATTACCTGCAAACGGACCAATACGATCGAGCGACGAAGCGAAGGCAATCAGGCCAAACCGCGAAACCCGTCCATAGGTAGGCAAAACGCCGACCACGCCGCAGAAACTCGCAGGCTGACGAATGGAGCCCCCAGTGTCCGTTCCAAGCGTGGCCACTGCCAGATTGGCTGCTACTGCGGCCGCGGAGCCACCACTCGATCCGCCGGGTACGCGATCGGTGTCGACTGGATTGCGCACCGGACCATACGCTGAGTTTTCATTGGAGGACCCCATGGCGAACTCATCGCAATTAAGCTTGCCCAGGATTACAGCTCCAGCCGCTTCCAGCCTTTTGACCGCCGTTGCATCGTAGGGCGGCTGATAGCCTTTCAGGATCTTGGATCCTGCGGTGGCGGGTGCGCCCTTTGCAACAAGCACGTCTTTGATGCCAACCGGAATGCCTGCAAGCGGACCGAGCGGCTCTCCCTTCGACGCGGCATCATCGACCTTTGCGGCCTGCTGCAATGCACGCTCACGCGTGAGGCTTAAATAGACATTCAGATTTGGATTGACTGCTGCGATGCGCTCAAAATAATTCTCGGCAAGATGTGTGGCTTTTACGCTGCCAGAGCGCACGCCCTCCTGAAGCTCTTTCAGGGACTTCGGCATTTCTACGTACGATTCCGCACTCATACTTTCGCTCGTCAATCCTTAATGTTTTTGCGTTTGCCGTTTGCGCCCGTTTCGTTTAGCGCTCAATCACTTTGGGGACTTTGAAAAATGCGCCATCTGTCTCCGGCGCCTGCGCCATGACTTCAGCGCGCTCCAAAGACCCCGCGAGTGTATCGGTCCTGAGCGCACCCATAGTTCCGTGAAGTTCGCTCACCTGCGCGAGCGGTGCAATGTCCTTCGTGTCCAGTTCATTCAATTGCGCAACGTAGTCGAGAATTGCATTGAGATCATGCAACATTGCACCGGACTCTTCAGCAGTGAGCTTCAAGTGCGCAAGTTCTGCCACGCGCGTCACATCTTCGTCGGTCACATTGGCCGTCATTTAAGGGCGTTTCCTCTGCAACGAATCGGCGACGCGGATCGCGCGCCCAAGGCTTAAGTATAGCTCGGCGGAGCAATGCGAATTCGATTCGTTGCAGAGGTTAGTCGACGGTAAGAGTCAGGTTTGTGCTGTGCGAGAGACCATTCGCTGTTGCGGTAACAGTAAAGGTGTATGTCCCTGGAGGCGTGGACGGCCCGCCGCCAACTGTGCCTTTGGAGCCGCCGCCCGCGGCTGCGCAACTTGCAAGTCCGAGGGCGCCAATGCAGAGCACAAGAAGCAAAAGCCACGAGTGGGAACGCCTTTGCCGAACAAACGGACAGCAAAGGCAGGCGAAAGCGATCGTCAATCCGGTCGGCCACAATGGCAATCTATTTAATGATCCTGGAATGTTGGTTGAGGCGGCCTGTGCCTCGCCGGTTTTGACAAAGACGACAAAGCTTCCGGTTGTATTGGCTGGTACTGACTCACTGGTGGGGCTGAAAGTGCAGGAACTGTTGGATGGCAATGCACCGCAGGAAAAAGTAAAGGTGCCGGAGGAACCGTTGAGTGGCGTGAGTTGCAAATTGAATTGAGCAGTCAGGCCGCTGCTGACTGTCTGACTGGAAGGTCCGATCACGGCCAGCGTGAAATCAAATCCGATTCCGGATAACTGAGCCTGAACAGGGGAGGGCAACTCGTTTCCCGAAAAAGCAACAAAACCATTCTGCTGGCCAGCCGCAGCTGGGACAAAGGCAATACCAACGGAACAACTGGCGCCTGGCGCGAGCGAGGTGCCGCAGTTATTACTCGTCAATTGATAACTAGTGGATACCTTCACGGTGACGCTTGTAACCGTCGTGATACTGGAGTTAGTCACCGTCATTGTCTGTGAAGCGCTTGACTTACCAACGCCTGTGACTTGGAAATTGAGAAACGCTGGTTGCAAAGTTATGGAACCGGTTTGCCCGCCATTCCCGGCCAGGGTGACGATGGCGGAGTTATAGGTCGCAGATCCAACTGTCAATGTTCCGTTCACAGTGCCGTTGGAAGAGGGAGTGAAGACCACACTTGCCGTACAACTCGCACCAGCGGAAAGGCTTGTTCCACATGAATTTTGCGAAAGGCTGAACGGAGAAGTGACGGAAAGGGTAAGCCCACTGGCTGTGAGCGAACCGGAGTTGGTGATTGTTGCAATTTGTGGAGCGCTTGTCTGCCCCAGAGTGGCTACTATGAAGCTCATTTGCGCGGGAGAAACATTGATGCCGGAAGTTGCCTGTCCAGCTCCGCTCAGTGGAACCTGGACGGCTGAGACACTGATGGTGGAAGAAGAAACAGTCAAATTAGCGGAATTGGCGCCAGCGACTTGAGGTGTAAATGTAATCTGTGCGATACAGCTTGAACCAGAAGCGAGCGTAGTTCCACAGGTGGTGGAGCTGACCGCAAAACTGCTACTGAAGGAACCCGTAATCTGGAAGCCAATATTGGCTGCAGCAGAGCCTCCTGTATTTTGCACGGTGATTGTTTGCGCGCTACTGGTTACGTTAAGTGCCTGCGTTGCAAAGTTTACCGCTGTTGGAGTCACTGACAGCGCCGCAGCCGAAACCCCTGCTCCCGAAAGGGATACTGTTTGTGAACGCAGAGTGTCCGTCACTGTCAGCGTCCCGGTTTGCGTGCCGGTTTGAGTTGGTGCGTACACAACACCGATGGTGCAACTTGAGTGGGCCGCAAGAGATCCTCCACACCCGTTTGTCGCCTGAAAGGGCCCGCTCATCTGTACGGAGATTGTATTGAGTGCCAGATCGCCTGAATTGGTGAGAGTAACAGACTGCGCGGATGAGACCTGGCCAACTGTTGTCGAAGAAAACGTGAGCGAAGTGGGGCTGAGGGAATCTGTGGGTGCGGATGCGCCGTTGCCGATGAGTGAGACCGTTTGCGTCCCGACGGAGTCAACCATGGTCAATGTGCCGGAGACGCTTCCCTGCTGCGTGGGTGAAAACGTCACAGTTACCTGACACGAGCTATTGGCAGCGATAGAAGCTCCACATGCGCTGCTGGAGATTGCAAATGGCGTTGTGGCAGTGAGACTCGAAACTGTAACCGCGGATATTCCCGTGTTGCTTACCGAGATACTGAAAGGTGGCGAGGTACTGCCCACTTGAATTTGCCCGAAGTCGAGCGACGCAGGCGACAACACAAATGTGGCCGAACTTGCCGTACCATCACCGCTAAGTGCTATGCTCAGCTGCCCCCCGGAAATGTTGGCAGCGAGAGACAAACTGCCGGTTCGAGTTCCTGTCTGGGTAGGCGTGAAGGTGACATGCAGAGTACAAGTTCCAGCAGGATTGATGGTTGCGCCCGCGCAGGTTCCGGATTGCGCAAAGTCCCCGGTGATTGACACCGCCGAAACTTCAAGCGGAGAGGAGCCAGCATTTGTAATCGTAACTGTTTGTGCGGCGCTCGTGGTGCCGACAGTCTGGCTGGCAAAACTCAACGAGGAAGGAGTCGCGGTTGCGGTGGTCTGCTGCGTTCCTGCAGTCCATAAACCGGTCTTCCAGACTCCACGACCGTAAGTTCCAGCCACCAACACACTTTCCGACGAACCTGGCGCAGAGGTACTGAGGCTGACAACCGGAGCCATGGGCAAGCCCGTTCCAAATTTTGACCAGCAATTTGCGATGCCGGATGTGCAGCTTGAAATCTGACGCGTTGAATACACTCCGACGTCCGTGGCGATGTAGATCGTGGCCGAGTCCTGTGGATCGACAACGACTGCATTTGCCGGAGTAGTTGGCAGATTGGACGCAATCGACTGCCAGTGCGCCCCGCCATCTGTTGACTGATAGGCTGTCGTGATGGGCTGCGTCGGATTGCCTACGCCTCCAACGGTGACATATAGAGTGTTGCCCGTCGTATCTCCCGAGTCGATTGCGATGGATGTGATGTCGAGGGCCTGTACATTGAAGCCGGCTGACTCGTTGCTTACCGGATTGAATGTAAGGTCGCTCCAGGCAGGAACACCATCGCCCGGCGTGTATACAGCGCGAAAGACATGGCCCGCGCGCGTTGCGCCGCCATCGTTTTGGCCATACATTCCGGCGTAGAGCACTTCATCACCGCCCGCAATGGGCATGGCGGCAAGCACGCGAATCAGTGCGTCTCCGTTGCAACTGAGTTTTCCGCTTACGCCATCGAGAAACCCGCTGATGGCATTGGCATTGCTCCATGCGGAACCATCAATGGGTCCACGCCACACGCGGCACGTAGCAACCAGCAGCCTGGTGTTATCCAAGGGATCGATGAGGAAGTTTGCGGGAACGGTCATTGTTACGCCGTCATTGCTTACGTCAGCTTCCGTGACTATGGGCGTTGAACCAAAATCGGTTGGTGTGCAATCCGACGACTGCGCGCAGAGATGAATCGCGACTCCAGCCTGGTTATTAGCGAACCAATGGGTATCATCGGTGGCATCTATCGCATTGGGGCCACCTTCCCCATCAAGAATCTGTGGCCAATCCGCTACCGCACCGGATGTGGCCTTCACTCCTGCTGTTCCGTTTGCGCCCAGCCCAGCCATTAAGGTGTAGGGCGTGACGGGCGACTGCGCAACAAATGCGGCTTCCGTCAACGAACCAAGGCTCTGATTGAGGTTTTGAAAGTGGGTGGCATCGGACGCATCGCACGCTGCACCACTCTCAGAAATGGCATCGAAAGAACGCCAAACTCCGCTGTCATTGCCTACGAAAACTTCCAGTGGATTGGCTGCGTTCCAAGCGAATGCGTGCTGGTAGGGCGCAACATGGGCACTTCTGCAGCTAAATGCGTTGGTGCTATTGCGCCACACGCATCCCAGCGCCAGGCTGCATTTCCAAAGATCGCCATCGCCCGCCATCAGAATCGTGTCCTGACCGGATGGAACAGCAGCCAACGCCAGAGTGTAGTCGCCATTTACGATAGTTGCGGCGCCTTCGACCGTGTTGCTCTCAAGGTCTGCCGTACTCCACCGTTGCGCGAACGCTGCTGTCGTGTTTCCGCATGCGCCACTTGAAATGGCACACGGGTCCTGCCAAATTCCTTGATCCTGGTTCTTTACATCGACGGTCCACGCAAAGGTGTCACCCGTGATGAGATTGACTGCCAGCGTGCCTCGAAAGATGGGACAAGCCACCGAACCCGTAGTGCCTGGATTGGACGGACACAATGCCGCGGTCAGATTGGTGCCCGGTTGAGTAACCATGCGGGTCCAGGTCTGTCCATCGACTGATTGGTAATAACCGTGATAACGCACTGCCGCATAGAAGAGCTTGCGAACCTGATTCCAAACAACCGACGTGACCGCATTGCCATGCGGCAATGCAAACGCCGCGTTCGGCCCCTGCACATCCGTTGCGCCATCCGTGATTCGTGCAAGCGACCATGTGGCGCCGCTGTCGATCGAGTAATAGAGCCCTCGATAGCTGCTGCTCGCCCGCTCAGCATCCACAAGCATACCCTCATAGGATTGCGAGACTGCAGCAACTACAAGCTGGGGATTGGTCGTGCTCCAGGCAAATCCAGCGAATCCTTCGCCGGCGAAGCTCCACCGATAGTCGGAGGTGGCACCGATCACCGACCACGTGGAGCCGTTATCGGTGGATCGCAGAATGCCACCGCCGTAGTACGAATCCAGAGCGTCATTTGGATCGCCGGTACCGGCGAGCACAACACCGGTACCACCGGGCTGCACAGAAACCGCGCCAATGCTGATCGAGGCATTGGAGGCAAAACTGCCCACGTCAACGGTGTCCGTCAGAGGAGTAAAAGCAACATTGGATTGGTTCGATGTAGCCGCATTCTGCGAGACCCAGACACCTCCGCCAGTTGTGCCCACATACACGTGATTGCCGGTCGAATCTGCGGGGTCGAATGCGATGGAAGATATTCTCCCAGTCACGGCTCCAAAGCTGGCCGTGGTTACAGATTCCGGGCCCAGGGGTTGCCACGCAGCAAGGCCGGCTGAGGCATCCGAAGGCACAGGGCGCAGCAATGCAGAGGGCCTAAATTCTCCGGAAGGATTGGGTGAGCGGACGGACCAGCCGCGCTGCGCAAGAAATCGCTGCGCTTGCACAACTCGAGGAGGTACCGGACCTGTTCGTTTGATTGGTGGCACACCTTGTGCCTGCGCAAATGCAGCCACAATACCGATGAAAATGCAGAGCGCATATACGTTCACCGTGATTACGCACGGAAGCGGCTGCCCCTGAAGAGCGCCGGCGCGAACTCGCAAAGCCGCCAAATAGTGCCTGAAAACACAAACTGAAGAATCTGTCACACGCGCCCGAGCCGGATGTCCCGCCTCCCCTCTCGTAACTTCTGAGGGGGACATGAGCGGAATCCAAGAATTTATGACACGTGAAACAACCTGATTCCGGGGATGGAATTGTGAGCCATTTTAGGACGGCTCGATGGGAGTTGGTGTGACGTAACGCACTCGACCCCATCACTTTCGTATCTTTCATCAATCGGCCCATACTTCAACAGCCATAAGGAAGGAGCTCGAAGTGAGTCCGAGACGAAGTGCTTGGGTACAGGCATTCAGCCGAGGTAAGTACGTTTGTATAGTTCGGAGTCGAATTTCTTAGCAAGGGATGCGCCGCTCATCGGACGAATCAAACCAAACACCGGCCTATTGAACCAGGGGCGATCGTGTCTGCCGACGATGGACCAAGCAATACCGGCGTAGCCATTCGGGTCGCGACCGTCGAGTTCGTAGCGGTCGTTCAACGTGACGGCCCATTCAAACGCGCGAGCAGGGTCCGGGGCCCACTCAAGAATCTTCTTGGCCCAGTACATGCGCATGTAATTGTGCATCCATCCGGTATCCACCATCTGGCGCTGCGCCGCATTCCAGAGATCATCCCCGGTCTCGCCCCGTTCAAGCGCGTCATATTCGTAGCGTTGCCTCACGTCTCCTGCGTGCTCCATAAGAGTCTTGCGGGCCCAAGGTTCGGCGCACTCCCAGGTGTCGTAATTTGGTTCGTATTTAACAAAGAGCACAGAGAGTTCACGCCAGCCAATGACCTGATCAAGAAATCTGGTGCTCTCTTCCGTCGTGACTCTTCCGGCCTCAACGGCCCGTTGAACTCCAAAAGCAATTGTGATTGGGCTGATGTGTCCGAAATGAAGATAAGGAGACAACCGGCTGGTGCCGTCACGCTCGGGCAGATTACGTTCACGCGTGTAAGCTGAAATGCCCTTGCAAAGAAAGTCGTCGAGACGGCGCAGTGCTGCGTGCGTCCCACCCGTGAAAGTATCCACCGGACGGATTTTGCGATCAAGGGACTTGAAGCCCTCTGTGATATCGCCGTTCGGAGAGAAGTGGGCCAGCGCCTTCCAGGGTTTCCATGCGTATTGTGGCTTGAGATTGGCGCCTGGCACGAGGAATTGCGGCAGTTCGCGATTGAGATGAGGGCGAAAGTGGTGCAGGAGATGAAAGCTTCGGCCGAACACGGCTGAAGGAACAATTACATCTGAGTCTACTGTCCAGAAAGGCAGCTTGAGCCGGCGAGAAAGCACGCTGCGCCAGCGCTCCGGCTCACGACAGGGGTTCTCGTCGCCAATTAGGAGCGCTGCCTCAACCTCCTCAAGAAAAGCCTCGAGCGAGTTATCTGGTTGCCGGCGAAGGATGAATCCAACTCCACGTTCAGCTGCATCTGATTCGACATCACACAGCCCCTGTTGCATGAAGTGGTAATGCCGGACATTGGCATTGGGGTAGTTGGAAATAACAGAGAAGTAAACAACAACAGGTAAGCCCAGAATATTGGCTGCTTCAATGGCAACATCGAGTGCGGGGTTTTCATGGATGCGCTGTGCCCGCTGCATCCAGTAGACAACACAGCGTGCGTTGCGACGCACTTCGCCGCCACGTCGAACCTGAATACGCGGGTTGGTGCACAATCGGGTTAATGACTCTGGGAGTGCAGCTTCCGTTTCCATTCCAATCTGAGAGAGGGCGACATCTTCATTATGGATGCCGCGTAAGGCCCACTCTTCAGTTAGTCGCAATTATCTCAAGTCCAATCAATAATCGAGGGATGTCGATTTTATGACACGAAATGGCCATCGAAAGCAGCGAGGCCGCCCAAAGGCGGCCTCATGGACATACGGCGGATCTTACTCTTCCAATTACCAGCGGCCCCAAGCGCGGCTGATGTAGTCTGCTAACGTCATGAAGATCAACACCATGAACGTGAACAGGCCAGAGAAGACAGTCAACTTTGTCAATTTGCTGCTGTATTTGACATGCATGAAGAAGAGCACGACCAGCATGGCCTTCACGATGGCGATGCCCAAGGCAACAACCACGTTGAAACTGTACATTTCAACGTAAGAAGCTGCGACCGTAAGCCCCGTCAGGCACAACAAGGAGAGGAAGATGACCACGTAAAGCTTGGGACTGACGATATGATGTTCGGTTTCGGCGTGATTGCTCATAACAGTATCCTTGTTTGCCTTTGTCAATTCGCGTGTCTGCTTATCAGATAAAGCAGTGGGAACAGGAAAATCCAGATGATGTCCACAAAGTGCCAGTAAAGGCCAAAGTTCTCCACGAAGGTTACATGTCCTGTGGTGTAGGCCCCTCTCTGCGCTTGAATGATCATGAACGTGAGAATCCCAATTCCGATGATCATATGCAGTGCGTGCATACCCGTCATGGCGAAGTACAGGAAGAAGTACAACTCCGTATGTCGCGCCATGTCGAGCGGCAATGGCTTATCGTGATACTCCTGATAAACCTCATGATCTGAGGCAGGATTGAGAAACGAATCCAGATTATAGCGAAGCCCAGGTACGTGGTGCTTTTCCCACTTCTCGTGATATTCGATGCTCTTGATCCCAAGGAAGACAAGGCCCAAAACAAATGTGAGCACGAGGCACAGCACCAAGGCGCTCTTCTTGCGCATCTCTGCGCACCATACGCCCATTGCCATGGTGAAGCTCGAGGTGATGAGCACAGCTGTATTGAGCGTTCCCCAGAAGATGCTCAATTGGTGAGATCCCTGAACGAACGCCGGGTAATACCAGTTCCGGTAAATCAGATAGGCGGTAAAGAGGCCGCCAAAAAACATGATTTCGGTGAGCAGAAAAAGCCACATGGCGAAGTTGGTGGCATCGTTCTGCTGGCCCATGGTTTCAAAATGGTGGCGCTGATAAGGCGGATGCTCGTGATGTCCTTCCACCTCTGTCGCACCAGCAATGGCTGTGTTCTCAGGCACTGGCAACCTCTTTTTCTTTCTGACGCTCAAGCCACTCGTAGTCGTAGGCCTCGTGGTCCACAATAGGAATCTCAGTAAAGTTTTCAGTCAATGGCGGAGACTGCGTTTGCCACTCCAGGCCTGTTGCCTGCCAGGGATTGTTGCCTGCAATGGCGCCGTATTTCAGTGACCAAGTGAGGTACAGCACTGGGAGCAGATAGCCGACACCAAGGATGGAAGCGCCCGCGGTTGAGAAAACATTCAGAACCTGGAACTCAGGCGGATAGGACGCATAACGACGCGGCATGCCGAGTGTGCCCAGGATGAATTGAGGGAAGAACGTAAAGTTAAATCCGATAAACGTGACTACGGCGGCCAGCTGAGAGATTTTCTCCGGATACATCCTGCCCGTCATCTTCGGCCAGTAGAAATGAATACCCGAGAGGAAGGCCATGAGCATACCGCCCACCATGACAAAGTGGAAGTGGGCGACGATGAAGTATGTCTCGGTCAGGTGAATGTCCGTTCCGGCAGTTCCGAGGAATACGCCCGTTAGACCACCAATAGTGAACAGGCCCATGAAGCCAAATGCGTAGAGCATTGGCGTCTCAAACGTGACTGATCCCTTATAGAGCGTGAAAGCCCAGTTGAAGATCTTGATTGCCGAAGGAACTGCGACAAGCATAGTGAGGAGGGAGAACACCAGTACCGCGTAGTTGGAAATGCCCATGATGAACATGTGGTGGGCCCAGACAAAGAATCCAAATACGGCGATGGCAACCGAAGAGAATGCCACAGCTGTGTAGCCGAAGACTCGTTTTCGACTGAAGGTGGAAATCACCTCAGAAATTACACCCATACCGGGAAGAATCATGATGTAGACGGCAGGGTGAGAGTAGAACCAGAACAAGTGCTGGAAGAGCAGTGGATCGCCGCCTTTAGTCGGATCGAAGACGCCGATACCAATTGTGCGTTCCAGGACGATGAGCACCAGTGCAATGGCCAGAACCGGCGTGCCGAGAACCATCAATATGCTGGCTGCATAATGCGACCAGACAAACAGAGGCATACGGAACCATGTCATACCGGGTGCGCGCATCTTGTGAATGGTCACGATGAAATTCAGACCTGTGAAGATGGAGCTGAACCCTGCTATGAAGACAGCCAGTCCTGTTGTGATGACATGCGTGTTGACGTAGTGCGTTGACAGCGGTGTGGTGAATGTCCAACCGGTGTCTACGCCGCCCACGATCATCGAATAAATGGCCAGTGTTCCAGCAGCCATATAGAGGTACCAGCTCAGCAGGTTGATCTTGGGCAGTGCCAGATCTTTTGCACCGAGCATCATCGGGATGAAGAAATTGCCTATGGTGGCAGGAACCGATGGCACCAGGAAGAAGAAGATCATGATGATGCCGTGCATAGAGAACACCTTGTTATAGGTGTCCGTTGCCATCAGGTCAGACTGCGGGGTCAGCAATTCCAGGCGGATGAGGCTGGCCAGCGCACCTCCTATGAAGAAGAAGAAGGTGATCGAGATCAGATAGAGGATCGCGATGCGCTTGTGATCGCCAGTGAGCAACCAGCTCAGGAGACCATTCTCCTTGTTCAGGTAGTTGGTCTTGGGTAGCCGTGCGGTTGCCTGGTCGGGAAGAACGACGATCGTATCGCTCATTGCTTCACCATTCCTTTCGCTGCGGATGTCGCCTTGCCTTGGCTTTCAGGCAGCAGGGTCGTCGTGGTTGTAGTCTGCTTCAACCTGTAATCGGTGTCCAGATTCTTGATGTATTGCACCAGATCGATTACGCCTTCTTCGCTAATCTGCCCTTGATAGGTGGGCATGATGGGCGCATATCCCTGAGTAACGTGCTGCGAGGGGTTCAGAATCGCCTGACGCAGATAGGCGTCGTCAACCGTGATGGAACTGCCATCAGTCAAAGTAAGCTTGGAGCCATAGACGCCCACCAGGTTCGGACCTCTGGCATCGGGCCTGGAATTATGACAGGCCGAGCAACTGAGGCTTGCGAACAGACGCTCTCCATTTTGTGCCAGCGATGATCCACTGGTCGAACTATTGAGCCACTTTTGGTAGTCGTCCGGTGTCATGGCGTAGACCCAGCCGATCATATGTGAGTGGTCCGTACCGCAGTATTGCGTACAGAAGAGGTGGTACTTACCAACCTTGGTCGCCTCAAACCAGACAGATGTGTACCGGCCCGGAATGGCTTCACGCTTTACGCGAAAGGCCGGAATGGAGAAGCTGTGAAACACGTCTTCCGAAATAAGGGTTATTTGCACCGGCTCATTGATGGGAACATGCAGTGCGTTGATTTCATGCTGGCCGCCTGGATGCTCAGCCTTCCACATCCACTGTTTGCCGACCACATATACATTCATGGCGTTATTAGGCGGAGTATAAACACGGAAATAAATGAGTGCACCCCAGACGAACATCACCAGGAAGAGGCCGAGAGGGATGATAGTCCAAGTGGCCTCAAGAAGGGTGGAACCTTCGATCTGGACCGCGACCGGGTGGCGGCGCTTGTTATACAAGAGCGAAAAGGCAACGACAAGAAGGATGACAAGGGTCAGGCCAATGAGGCTGACGAGCACCATGAAAAAGTACAACGCATCCATCTGGGGCGCAATCTTCGACGCCTCAGGCGGAAACAGTGAAAAGTCCGTCATCCACTTGACGAGGAACTGCCATAGTACTGGACTAATGTGCGACATTCGGTTATCCGTTCACCTTCGATTCTTTCATGGGCTTGTGAGCTTGTTTATAGTCGCGGCGGAACATCAGGGCCATGAAACCGCCGAGCACAAGCAGCGTCACAAGGCCTCCCAGCTGCACCACTCGTGCCACGATAAGCGAGTGGGTATTTGTCGTCGGATCATAGTGGTAGCAGTACGTAATGATGTTCTGTACCGGAGATCCAATCTTGTTGTTTGAGGACTCGTTCAGTCCAAGCAACAAATCTTTGGGCGAGTATTCGACACCCATGTAATACTGTGCAATTTTGCCCTGCGGCGTGCAGAGTTGAATGGCGCTGGCGTGTGCAAATTGAGTGATATTGGTTCCCGGCACCTTGAGCTTTACGTAATTGAAGCCCACGGCAGCAGCCATGGCGTCAATGCTTGACTGCGGGCCCGTCAGAAAATGCCAGCCATTCGCAGTTTCAGGCTTGCCGTATCGCTTCACATACGTAGTTTTCTTCTGCATCGCCATTGCAGGTGTTTCGTTTGGATCAATGGAGATGAAGACAATCTGGAAGTCCTTGCCCGGTGTAAAGTGCACCATCTGCAACGCACTTGCCAAGCCGTCCATTTCTTCAGAGCAGAGCATGGGGCAGCGGTAATAGACGAGCGAGAGAATAACTGGAACTTTGCCGAAGTAATCGCCGAGATGGACTGGTTTGCCGGACTCATCTGTGAATGGCGCATTCAGCGGCAGCTGTTGATTCAGATGTTGCGAGATGCCGACATGCGACAACAGACCCGGTGTAGTATTGGCAGGACCTTCGGTCTTCTCTTCCACGGACCGCCGCATGTTGCCATAGCTCCACATGCCCTGAACGGGGCTACTGGCCTGTTGCGCCTGCTTCTGTTTCTGGGTCTGTTGTGACTCTTGAGCTCGGAGCAAAGCAGCCTGAAATGCCGTGCACAACACAATCGCCGCCGCAGCTACACCAACGGCTCCTCGCAAGTTTGTCCGGATTGTGTTTTGGCACTGCATGATTCTGACTCCTTCTTGGCTCTCCCTTGCGTGATCAATTCCTGCAACCACGATCTCCATGGCGGTTGCGTCCTTGCATTACTTCTGGCTCGTGCCTTCGCCCTCAGAGGCTGCGAGTTCCTGCTCATACCCCGTGCGAGCAAAACCGTTGGTGAGCGGCATAGTGAGGGTGGGCCGATGGTCGCCGGTCATTAAGGGCGCCTGCGTGGTCGCAGGAGCCACGGGCAATCCGCGCTGAGCGATTAACTCCATGGCACGTTCAATGGGGATACGTACGGTTCCTTTGCCTTGATCCACCCAGGTGTAGTGATTGAGGAGCAGATCCTCACGTTGATGCAGATCCACAATGTCCTGCTCCCCATCGTCTAGCTGCAAGCGGGGTGTAGGGAATGAGTTGACGATATCCGACATCTTCTTCTGGATGGCTGGATTGTTCGGCAAATCGCCCAGATCGCGAACATCCGCAGTCTTGGTCCATTTGGTATCAGGCCCATCTTCCTTGTTCAGATGGGCATTGATAACTTTACCGATGCCGTAAGTCAGCACCCCGACTACAGCGACGAGAATGGCCAATGCGGTGAGAAAGACCAGGATGCCCGTAACTCGGACGTCAGTTTTCTCATAGCCTGCGGATGCGTCAATTTCTTCCGGCTTATGGTCGTGAGGATCAGGCGTGTGCATGTTCGGGCTCCAGAATTTCGGCCAAGTGCGGATCGTTGGTCTGCACCAGTGCGCGCGTCTTCAGCTGTTTGGAGAAATAGGCGAACCAGAAGGCAGTCATTGCCACCGGCAGTGCTGCATATTCGAGGATTCCCCACGAAAAATGCAAATTGCGGGCCGCGTCCTTGAAGTTCGGCTCAATCAGCCAGAACAGATCAAAGGCTTTGGCAAAGATCATCCACTGACAAACCCGGACAATGCGCTTCTTGTTGCGTTTGATGTCGCGTGACAGCAACAGAGAGAATGGAATGAGCCAGTGGAAGATGAAGTCGAGAGTGATGATGATGCCCCAGTGGCCGCGAATTCGGTCCAAGTACCAGGGAATTTCCTCAGGCAGGTTACCCGACCAGATGATCAGGAATTGGCCGAAGGCAAGGTAGATGTTCAGCATGACGAAGGCGAAGAGGAACTTGCCCATGTCGTGTTGTTCGGTCTGGCGCAGCAGGGTCTTGAAAGGCTCTTCCTTGGAAAGCGCGATGGCCACAATGATCGAGAGTGCCAGTACCTGATATCCCTGGCCCACCAGGAACAGAAGGCCATAGACCGATGAGAACCAGGTGATGTCCATTGACATGACCCAGTAGATGATGACGGCGGTCATGGTAAGCGCATAGACCACCAACCCCGGACCTGAAATATTCTCCAGTTTCTTGATCCACATGGGCGTCGTATCGGCAGGCTGTGTGTCTCGCAGAGCACCGAGTTTGTTAAGCCGCCACGTGTAGAGTGCCCAGATTGCAAAGCACAGAAGGCACACGATCCAGAACATCTCCGGGGAAAGCATGGGACGCTTGAAGTTCAAGCAGTGTGCTTGAAGTTCAGTGATCAGGCCTCCCTTGAGAGCCGATTCTGTGGAAGCCGCATCAGGATATTTCGCCCAGAGAAAGAGCTTCTTGGTGAAGAAGAATCCCATCACCAGGAAGTAGACGAAGATAAGCGGCAGCGTGCGGCTCATCGCTTCAAGTGGGCGGCGCAGGAGCAGTCCCCACTTACCGCCGGAGCAGTATTGCACCATCAACAATGCCAGACCGCCGACGGCGAAACCGAAGGTGAGAGCCAGGCCTAGAACCCAGGCGCGATAGAAATGCTCCCAGCCGAGACCATCTTGCGATTGGCCGAGAAACGCCAGGATCAACGCTGCGACCGTTGCAATTGCGCCCACCACAAGTGACTTGCTGAACCAGCCGTCAACAAAGGACGGTGCGTTGAGCGAGGCGGGGAGCGTTTTCGTATGTGATTCGTGAGCCATTCAGTCTCTCACCCTTACTTGGCGGCTGCTGGAGCCGGTTTGCTTGCGGGAATAAAAATTTTGGGGTCAGCCGGGTTGCCCGGGGCCATTGCTGGCGTTCCTTCGTTGGTATGCGGATACGCTTGCACCGCGGTGGTTGGAAGCTCCCAGGGTTCCGCATCGCTTGCCGGCAGATTCTCTTCCTTTGCCACTTCCTTCAGGCTCTTGATTGCCTTGCCCGCGGGAACATCGGCGACCGTTGCATTTCCGCTCAACTGCAAAGCGCGAATGTACGCGGCTACTGCCCAGCGGTCTACCGGTGCAAGCTGCGCCGAGTAATCCGGCATGGCTCCGTAGCCGTGGGTCATGACATAGAAGTAGTGCGAAATCGGCTGCGCCATGCGCACCTGATCGTGAAAATTGGCTGCCGGTTTATAGCCGCGCATCACAATTTCACCCAGACCGTTGCCTACCCGCGAGTGGCAGGGAGTGCAGTAGATATTGAAGCGCTCCTGGCCGCGCTCGAGGACTTCCATGGTTACAGGGAAGGGCATCAGATTGCTCTCTTCCTTGTATCCATTGGGCCCTTGAATCACACCGGTATAGAAGTAGCTGTCCTCATGCAATTGTCCGCGGGCTACAGTATCGAGAACCTGCGGGCGGGCGCCGCGATGATCGGCGAACATGCTGGATCCGCGCTGCGGGTACATTTTGGGCTGATTATGCATGTCCTGCCGGCAGCCTGTGATTAGGCCAAGAACAGCGAGGGCGGCGCATGCAGCGATGCGGCCAAGACCTGAGTGTTTCGTTTGGAGTTGGACTGCGTGCATTAGTACTCCACCTCCACAACGGAAACCGCATCGAGCGTCTTCAAATAGGCTTTCGTCTCGACCAGATCGAACTTCGGATCGAGGGCTTCAAGGCACAGGAAGAACTTGTCGTTCGAAGCGCCATTGCGGAAGTTCGGGGCATTGAACAAAGGATGATAGAGACTCGGCAGTCCGTTCAGCGCGAGCATGCCAAAGGCCGCAGAAAGGCCCGCCCAGAGAATGGTCCACTCGTACGCAGGCACAACAAATGCCGGCCACGAATAGGTGGGGCGACCGCCGATGTTGAGCGGATAGGCCAGCGTCGAGATCCAGGTCTCAAGGGAGAACATGGCGCACAGGCCAATCAGCCCGCCGATCAATGTAACCAACGGCACCTTGTTGCGATGAAAGCCGATGGCTTCAGCCGCTTCTTCGACAGGATAGGGCGTATAGCAATCCATGCGCCGCCATCCGTCGTGGCGTGCCTTTTGAGCGGCCCGTACCAAGTCGCTCGGCGTATCGAATTCGGCCAGAAGGCCGTAGGTTCCTTCGCGAGGGGGCATAGTTAATCTGCAGCCTCCGCGGCCTTCGGCTTGATCTTTGCCGATGGCAGCATCAATTTAATTTCGTTCATCGGAATCATGGGCAGGAAGCGGACGAAGAGCAGGAACAGCGCAGTGAAGAGTCCCAGCGTACCCACGAACGTCATGTAGTCCCACTTGGTGGCGCGATACGTACCCCAGGAGGACGGCAGGAAGTCGCGGTAAAGGCTGGTGACCACAATCACGAAACGCTCAAACCACATGCCCGTGTTAACAACCAGCGAGAGCAGGAACATGAAGGTCATATTCCGGCGCCACTTGCGGACCCAAAGTGTCGTAAGGGGAATCGCAAGGTTGCATGTAATCAGAACCCAATAGCTCCAGCCCATGGGCCCGAACATGCGGTTCCAGAACATAAATGCTTCCCAGTGCGACGCCGAATACCACGCCATGAAGGCTTCAAGGCCGTAGCCGTAGGCCACGATAAAGCCGGTGGCCAGCATGACCTTACCCATGTTGTCGATGTGGCGCTCCGTCACCAGCTTTTCAAGACCGTAGAACTTGCGCAGCGGAATGGCCAGCGTAAGCACCATGGCAAAGCCTGAATAGATTGCACCTGCAACGAAGTAGGGCGGGAAGATGGTGGTGTGCCAGCCTGGGAGCACGGCGACGGCGAAGTCAAAGCTGATGACCGTGTGCACGGAAAGCACCAGCGGAGTGGCTAAGCCGGCCAGGAGCAACGATGCTGTCTCATAACGCATCCAGTGACGCACCGAACCGCGCCAGCCGAGCGAGAGCATACCGTAAATATATTGGGCAAACTTCGACTCCGCACGGTCGCGCAGAGTTCCAAAGTCAGGAACCATGCCGATGTACCAGAAGACCACCGAGATGGTTGCGTAGGTCGAAACTGCGAAGACGTCCCAGAGAAGCGGAGAACGGAACTGCGGCCACACGTCCATGGTGAGAGGCAGTGGGAAAAGCCAGTAACCGAGCCAAGGGCGGCCAACGTGGATGAGCGGGAACATACCGGCGCAGACGACAGCAAAAATCGTCATGGCTTCGGCAAAGCGGTTGATCGAGTTGCGCCAGCTCTGCTTGAACAGCAAGAGAATGGCCGAGATCAGCGTTCCTGCGTGGCCGATACCGATCCACCACACAAAGTTGATGATGGCAAAGCCCCATGCGACCGGCTGGGTGATTGCCCAGATGCCGACACCCTTCAAGAAAAGCCAGGTAACGGCGACCAGCAGCATGGTTGCACCCGCGCCGCCAATGCCGAACAGGGCGAACCAGCCCAGCGGCGTGTGCGGAGTAAGCACAATCTGCGTAATCTTTTCGGTGACCGACCCGAAGGTCTGCCCTTCACCCACAACCCGGTACTCGCCCGTTTTCGGGTCAACACCGGCGGTTTTCACGTTCACTTCACTGGTTGCCATCGTGAGTTCAACCCTCGACCGGTGCGTGTTCCACCGGCGCTTCTTCGAGTTCGGAGTTCGGATTGATCACTTCCGCCACATACGTCGTGCGCGGACGAGTGTTCTGATCAGCCAGCACCTGATAGGTGCGCTTGTCGGCGCGGAGTGCGGCGACCCGGCTCGATTTGTCGTTAATGTTGCCGAAGGTGATGGCGGAGGCCGGGCATGCCTGCTGGCAGGCAGTCACAATCTCGCCATCCCGAATATTTCGGTTTTCCTTGTCGGCAGTAATCTTGGCTTCCTGAATGCGCTGCACGCAGTAGCTGCACTTCTCCATCACACCGCGCGAACGAACTGTGACATCGGGGTTGCGCATCAGCTTCAGGCTCGGGGTCTCGTAGTCAGAGAAGAGCAGGAAGTTGAAGCG